>JAAYJD010000068.1 GCA_012523135.1 Clostridiaceae bacterium | reverse complement strand
TGCCGGAAGGGGCGGTTGTACGCTACATGCCCACCAATTATTCCCGGGGAACCTCCCCGAAGATCGCGACGGACCCGGACGCGGCCTTCGGCTACGCGCCCCGCGTCAGCGGGATGGACCGGGTTGAAATGACCTTGACGCACGCGGACATCACGCCCGACACCTGGACAATGTACCACCTGGGGATCATCCAGGTGATGCCGTCGCCCAGCATCATCTATTTTTCGAATCTGAGCTGGATGACCCATCTTCTGGTCGGCGAAAAGCTGTACATGCCCGAATCACCGACCAACGACAACTTGTACGACGTCTATGTTTCGCTCAAATTCAGCGGTGAGCAGTTCGGCGGCACCGGACCGACCCAGGTCTTGTGCGACCAGATCATCCTGGTCCGGCAGATGGCCCTGACGCCGTAAGACTAAACAGCCGCTTCAGAACGACCAAGAGGGGGCCAAGCCCCCTCTTGGTTTGTCGCTTTATGTCAGATGACCGGATCTTGTGCCCGTTTCCTTGTCCGCTAAGCTGGAGGAGAGGGGAGGCGATCTGATGCAGACACTCGAAACCGCCATCGTCCTGGCCGTGGTGCTCGCCCTGGTCACGTTCACGCTCCAGCTGGCTCCGCCGCTCTACCAGGAGGTCCGGCAGGCCGCACGCCTCGACGTGCTGGCGACGGTGGTCGGGATGGACAGCGCCAGACTGTACCAGGCCGACCGGATCCGGCTTGGCCCGGACGAGATCACCGCGCTTCAGGTTTCGCCACAGCGGGTGCTGGAACTGACCGCGCTGCTGCGCGACACCATTCACCTGTTCCGAACCTGGCTGGGCGGGTCCTGAGTCCGATGCGTACGCCGCGTTTTTGCCGCAGCCGCCGCGGCAGCCTGGCTGTCTTTTTCTGCCTGGTCCTGGCCGCCCTCTGCCTCGTTTTCACCACCTGGCTGCAAGCCGCCCGCACCCGTTGCGACGAAGCTGCCCTGGGCCGGGCCATGGCCAGCCAGGTCCAGGTCAGCCTGGCTTCCTTCGATCGCGGCCTGTTCGAACAGTTCGGCCTGCTGGCGTTCGATCCGGCCCGGTCTGACCGCAAGGTCTTCAGCGCCAGCCTGCCCGGCACCTTGCAAGGCAGTCCGCTGACCCTCGGCGGTGAAGAGCCGCTGCTCGACACGCTGCGCCTGGACCGCCTGATCGTGCGCCAGATGGGCGCGCGCCTGCCCGGTGCCTGGCTGGATCTTTTCCTGACCCGCTACGCCGGTGTCAACCGGCTGCTGGCCCCGGAAACGGTCCAGCCGCCAGCCGGTTCGGGCCGCCTGGAAGACGTGCTGCGTCGCTCGCTGGGCGATCTGGCCGGATCCGCGATCCGCAAAACAGCCAGCAAGCTGTTCGGCAAGCTGCTCGACCAGCTGGCCGACGAGGAAACACGCCGGCTGCTCACGGATATCGAGGGACAGTTCCGCCAGTTCTCCAGCCAGCGCGAACAGACCGGCTCAGACGGCCTGGCCGGCGAGCTGTTCGGCGGCCTGCCCGACTTTCTCAATCCCCAGAGCCTGACCCGGATGTCCGCTGCGCTGGACCGGTTGTTTGACCTGCCGGACAGCCCTGTTTTCGGCAAATTATGCGTCGTCGAATACAGCCTGGCTTACTTTGTCTCCCAAACCGCCACGCAGGTCGTCGACGGTGTCCCCCAGGATCTGGTCACTCCGGACGGCCGCCGCATGGCCGATCTGCAGGCGAGCCGGCCGGCCGAGCTCGAATCGCTCGCAACCGGTATCCGCGATCCGCGCCTGGCGGGCTTGAGCATCCGGTTTCTGCTCCTGTGCGTCCGCAGCCTGATCCACATGGCGGCGATCCTGACCGATACCGGCCGCATGGCGGCAATCCGGGGCACGGCCGCCGCCATCGCCGGCGCGGTTGCTGCGATCAGCCTGGGAACCGTCGTCCTGGAACCGGAGTCGATCACCTACCTGATCGTCGCCGCCCAGGCCCTGGCGGCGGGCGTTCGTGAGAGCAGCCGCCTGATCAACGGCTACGGCGTCCGTTTCTGGCCCGGCCGGGGCGAGATCCATTTCCAGCTCTGGTACGCGGACTACATCCGTTTGCTGCTCTATGTCATCCCGCGCGCCACGCTGGTCACACGCTGCGCCCGCCAGATCGAGCAGCTTTTCGGCCCGGACCTCTTTACGCGCTGCACCGTCCAGACCCGGTACGGCGGCCGCGACATTGCACTCAGCGGCGGCTACGACGGATGAAGGGCAGGGCAGGTTCTGCACGCGGTTCGATCAGCCTGGAAGCGGCGCTCTTTTTGCCGCTGGTCCTGCTGCTGTTGTTTTTCCTGCTCAGCCAGATCGTCGCGGTCAGCGCGCGGCTCAAGCTGCAAGGCGCGCTGGCGCGCACGGCCGCCGAACTCAGTTTGCTCGGCCCGGCGGCGCAGCTGGCCGAAGCCGGAGCCCTGGCCGCTTTTGACGCGCCGGCCGCGGGACTGGAGGACGAGCTGCAGGATGTCTCCACGGTGCTGGCCCAGCTGTTCGGCGATTCGGCCGCCGACCTGGTCCTGGATGCAGCCTCGACCAGCCTGCTGGGACCCTGGATCGTGTCACGCACCCGCTTCTGGCTGGCGGATGGCGCGGCTGCGGCCGACACCTGGCCGGACACCATCCGCGACCTGTCCGTCTGCCTGGACTGGCAGATCGGGCGGCAGCAGCTCTGGATCTGCCTCACCTGGCGCCAGCGCCACCTGCTGGGCTACCAGACCTGTACGACGCGCCAGGTCATCCCGCTCTGGACCGGCCTGAAGCCGGCTCAAGATCCGGCCGGAGATGCGGACCTGTCGCTCTGGCAACTGGACAATTTCTCACGCGGCCAGGCCTTTCGCAGCCAGATGGGCGCGACGCTGCCTTACGATTTCCCGGTCATCGCCACTTTCGAGCAAGGTGAGGCGACCGCCATCAAGAGCGTCGATCTGACCCGGCCGACCTACCAGTCATCTGCCGCGTTCGAAGACCAGATCGGCGCGTTCCTGGACAGCCTGGCCGCATTTAAGGGAGCCGACTACGCCAAGGGAGACCGCCAGATCCGCATCGGGCCGGAACAGATCGCGTCCCGGCGGCTGCTGCTGGTCATCCCGGAGAACAGCACCCAGGGCTGGCTGGCGGACAGCCTCGCCCGCCTGAGCGCGCGAGCCGGAGCCAAAAACCTCTGTTTCGAGGTTGTCCGCTCCGGCATCAGCCGCCCTGAATCGGGCCAGCCCTAGCGTCCGCGCCGTCTTGTAACTTCCCGAACCTTGGGTTATCATGGGAACTGTGCGACCCGTACCCAGTGGCCAGACGCGGATATGTCGTTCTTGTCATGTCTATTTTGGGGGAAAGTTATGAATGATAAACTGCGCGACGCGCCGACAGATTTACTGTTTGCCGCCATTTTATCGCTGAAAAGCACCGATGAATGCTACGCTTTTTTTGAGGACATCAGCACGGTGGCCGAGCTGAAGTCGCTCGCCCAGCGCTTGCAGGTTGCCCTGATGCTGCGCCAGGGGCGGACCTATACCGACATCTGCGACAGCACCGGCGTGAGCACGGCGACGATCAGCCGCGTCAACCGCTGCCTGGAATATGGCGCCGACGGCTACCGCCTGGTGCTCGATCGCCTCGAAGCAGCCGGAAGACTGCCGGCCGGTGACAAACCGGTGCGGCACGACGGCAAGAGAAAGGAACATGAATGAGTCTTCTGACCAAACTTTTCGGCACGTATTCCGACCGGGAGATTAAGCGCCTTCTCCCGGTTGTTGATCAAGTTGAGGCGTTAGCCGACACCTATGCGGCCCTGACCGAAGCGCAGCTGAAGCAGACGACCCCGAAGCTGAAAGCGCGCCTTGACGAAGGGGCATCGCTCGACGACATTTTGCCGGACGCCTTCGCCGCCGTGCGCGAAGCGTCGCGCCGCGTCCTGGGCATGGTCCATTACCGCGTCCAGCTGATCGGCGGTGTCGTGCTGCACCAGGGCCGGATCGCCGAGATGAAAACCGGTGAAGGCAAAACGCTGGTGGCGACGCTGCCGGTTTACCTCAACGCCCTGACCGGCAAAGGCGTTCATGTCGTGACGGTCAACGACTACCTGGCCCGGCGCGACAGCGAATGGATGGGCAAGATCTACCGCTACCTCGGCCTCAGCGTCGGCCTGATCGTCCACGACCT
Organism: Clostridiaceae bacterium; assembly: GCA_012523135.1. Taxonomy (GTDB): domain Bacteria; phylum Bacillota; class Clostridia; order Saccharofermentanales; family UBA5734; genus JAAYBY01. The sequence continues at coordinate 36,006 of JAAYJD010000068.1, read as the reverse complement.
GGACAACGACAAGCGGCGCGTTGCCTACGCGGCCGATGTCACCTACGGCACCAACAACGAGTTCGGTTTTGACTACCTGCGCGACAACATGGTGACCTACAAGGAGCAGATGGTCCAGCGGCCGCTGAACTTCGCCATCGTCGACGAGGTGGACTCCATCCTGGTTGACGCGGCCCGCACGCCCCTGATCATCTCCGGAATGGGGGACGAGTCCTCCGACCTGTACGAGAAGGCGGACCGCTTCGTCCGCCGCCTGCAGCGCTTCGTCGTCTCGGAAGCGGACGACAAGCTGGACCTCGACCAGATCAAGGACGATGCCGACTACATCGTCGACGAAAAAGCCAAAAGTGCCGTGCTGACCACCCGGGGCGTCAACAAGGCCGAGCAGTACTTCCATGTCGAGAACCTGACCGACCCGGACAACTACCAGCTCAACCACCACATCAACAACGCCCTCAAGGCGCACGGCATCATGCACCTCGACCAGCAGTATGTCGTCAAGGACGGCGAGATCATCATCGTCGACGACTTCACCGGCCGCCTGATGTTCGGGCGGCGCTACAGCAACGGGCTCCACCAGGCGATCGAGGCCAAGGAGAATGTCAAAGTCGAGCGGGAAAACAAAACCCTGGCGACGATCACGTTCCAGAACTATTTCCGCATGTACCGCAAGCTGTCGGGCATGCCCGGCACGGCCCTGACCGAAGAAAGCGAATTCCGCACCATCTACAAGCTGGATGTCGTCTGCATCCCGACCAACAAGCCGATGATCCGCGACGACCGTCCGGACAGCGTCTACAAGACGCAGGCCGGCAAGTACAGCCGCCTGCTTGAAGAAGTCGGCGAGGCCCATGCGGCCGGCCAGCCGATCCTGATCGGCACGGTGTCCGTCGAAAAGTCCGAGTTCCTGTCCGAACTGTTCCGCCGTAACGGAATCAAGCACAACGTGCTCAACGCCAAGCAGCATGACCGCGAGGCCGAGATCGTCGCCCAGGCTGGCCGGCTCGGCGCGGTGACGATCGCGACCAACATGGCTGGCCGCGGCACGGACATCCTGCTCGGCGGCAACCCCGAGTTCCTGGCGCGCATGGAAATGCGCAAGACAGGCTTTGACGACGAGCTGATCGAGCAGTCGATCGCCTACAACGAGACGGACAACCCGGTCATCCTGGACGCGCGCGAACGCTTCAAGGCTTTCCACGAGCAGTTCAGCCGCCAGACCGCCGCCGAACACCAGCAGGTCGTCGAAGCCGGCGGCCTCTACATCCTGGGCACCGAACGGCACGAGTCGCGCCGCATCGACAACCAGCTGCGCGGCCGCTCTGGCCGCCAGGGCGACCCCGGCTGCAGCAAATTCTACATATCGCTCGAGGATGACCTGATGCGCCTCTTCGGCGGGGAGCGCATGACCCGCGTCTTCGCCGCGCTCGGTGTCGAAGACGATATGGAAATCGAGCACAAGCTGCTCTCCAACGCGATCGAGTCGGCCCAGAAGCGCGTCGAAGGACGCAACTTCGGCATCAGCAAGCATATGCTGGAATAGGACGACGTCATGAACAAGCAGCGCGAAATCATTTATGGCCAGCGCCGCCAGGTGCTGGAAGGGGAGGACCTGCACGCCACCTACCTCAAGATGATCAGCCAGGTGATGCGCGAGACCATGCTTGATTTCTGCGCCGGGCGGGCCAATTCCATGGAATGGGACGTCGTCGCCATGCAGGCGCGCGTCGAGGACCTGTTCGGACCGCTGCCGGCCCTGAAAAAACTCGCCGATGCCCGCAAGGGCCTGGACGCCGAGGAACTGACCCGCGAGCTGAGCGAAGAGGCCCTGGCCCGCTACGAAGCGCGCCAGCAGGAGTTCGATTCGCCGGAGCTGATGCGGGAAGCGGAGCGCTTCGTGCTGCTGCGCACCGTCGACAGCAAGTGGATGGACCACATCGACGTCATGGACGATCTGCGCGACAGCATTGGCATGCGCGGCTATGCCCAGCACGACCCGATCGTCGAGTACCGCCGCGAGGGCTTCGAGCTTTTCGAGGCGATGACGCGGGCCATCCAGGAAGACTCTGTCCGCCTGATGATGCGGGCCCACTTCAAGCAAGAATCGGTCCTGAACCGCCAGAGTGTCGCGCGCAACCTGACCGCCGGCCACGCCGAGGGATCTACGGCCCTGAGCAGCCAGGCGGCGGAAGCCCGACCGCCGCAAGCACCGCAAGCGCAGCCCAAGCCGGCCGGCCGGCCGGCCGTCCCGGTCCGCCGCGACGCCGCCAAAGTCGGCCGCAACGACCCCTGCCCCTGCGGCAGCGGCAAGAAGTACAAGAACTGCTGCGGGCGCGACGCCTGACCGGATGAAGGAAGTCAAGTCCATGAGCGATGACGCCATGAAAAACATGGAAAACAAGATCGAACAGGCCGCCGGGGCGGTACGCCACGTCCTCAAAACAACCCCTGACGTGCTGCTGGTGCTGGGCTCCGGTCTCGGCACGCTGGCCGGGCAGGTCGAGTCGCCGCAAATCCTGCCCTATGACGAAATCCCCGGATTTCCCAGGGCGACGGTCCCCGGCCATGCCGGCCGCCTGGTCATGGGCCGCTGGAGCGGCCGCCAGGTCGCGGTCATGCAGGGACGCTTCCATTACTACGAAGGCCACCCGATGCACGATGTCGTACTGCCGGTCCGGGTCATGCAGCATCTGGGCGTCCCGCGCCTGCTGTTGACCAACGCCGCCGGCGGGGTCAACCAGGTGTTCAGGCCCGGCGACCTGATGCTGATCAAGGATCACATCGGGCTGCTGGCCGAATCGCCGCTGCGCGGAGCCAACCTGGACCGCATCGGTCCGCGCTTCCCTGACCAGTCGCATGTCTACGACCCCGACTGGCAGCAGCTCGCCCTGCGCTGCGCCGCCGGATTGGACATCGCGTTGCACCGCGGCGTCTATTGCTGGTGCCGCGGGCCGCAATTCGAGACACCGGCCGAAATCCGGGCCCTGGCCGCTCTCGGGGCGGACGCCGTCGGCATGTCGACGGTCCCTGAGGCGATCGCGGCCGTGCACGGCGGCATGAAAGTGCTCGGGCTGAGCTGCATCACGAACATGGCCGCCGGCATCCTCGACCAGCCCCTGACCCACGAGGAAGTCATGCAGGTGGGCGCGCAGGCCGCGGACAAGACTATCCGCCTGCTGTCGGAAATCCTGTCCCGGACCGATTCATAAACTACGGAGGCTCCCCATGATCCCATCCGATCGAACACCCAGCATCGTCGCGGCCGGCGCGGACATCGAGGCCGGCCGGCTCAAAATCGCCTGGGCCTGGGAACACATGCCGGTTTTGCGCCAGATGGCGGCCGGCCTGCAGACCAGCCGGCCCCTGGCCGGGTTGCGCATTGCGATCAGCGTCCATGTCGAAGCCAAGACGGCCTGCCTGGCCAAGACGCTGGCGCAGGCCGGGGCCGAGGTCGCCCTAACCGGCTGCAACCCGCTGTCGACCCAGGACGATGTGGCGGCCGCGCTGGCGGCCGACGGCCTGGCCGTCTATTGCCGTCACGGGGTGGGCGATGACGAATACCGGGAGCATCTGCGCCAGGTGCTGGCCATCAAGCCCCACCTGGTCATCGACGACGGCGGCGACCTGGCCCAGCTGCTGCACAGCAGTGAACGCAACCAGGCGGAAGACCTGATCGGCGGCTGCGAGGAGACGACGACCGGGTTGGTCCGGCTGCGCAGCCTGGAGCGGGAAGGGCGGCTGCTCTACCCCGTGATCGCGATCAACGACGCCCGCTGCAAACACCTTTTCGACAACCGCTTCGGCACCGGCCAGTCGGTCTGGACCGCGATCATGGCCACAACCAACCTGGTGGTCGCCGGCAAGACGGTCGTCGTCGCCGGTTACGGGATGTGCGGCAAAGGGGTCGCCCTGCGAGCCCGCGGCCTGGGCGCGCGGGTCATTGTGACGGAAATCGACCCGGTCAAGGCCTGCGAGGCCCTGATGGAGGGCTACGATGTCTTGCCCATGGCCGAAGCGGCCCCGCTGGGCGATGTCTTCGTCACCGTAACAGGATGCCGCGACGTTATGACGTCAGAACACTTTGTTAAGCTCAAAAACGATGCGATCCTGTGCAATGCCGGCCATTTTGACGTCGAAGTTAACGTACGCCAGTTGCACGAGACCGCGGTTTGGGTCGCCCAGGTCCGCCCGGGTATCACGGCCTACCGCCAAACGGATGGACGAACCATCCATCTGCTGGCCGAAGGCCGCCTGGTCAACCTGGCCGCCGGCGACGGTCATCCGGCGGAAATCATGGACATGAGCTTTGCGCTGCAAACGGCCGGTATCCTGTACCTGGCCCGGGAAGGCCGCAACCTGCGCCCCGGAGTCCACAACCTGCCGGCCGAACTGGACGACCAGGTTGCCAGCATGCTGCTCGGGATCCTGGGCAAAAAGACAGACCAGCTAAGCGCGGAGCAGACGCGTTACCTGGAACACTGGCAGCTGGACTGAAAGGAAGCATCCCATGACAGGTTCGGTTTTATTTAGCGACATCCCGGTTGTCAGCGCCGATGAGACGGGCGTGGTCACCTGTCAGCCGCACACCTGGGTGGCCGTCCGGGACGGCCGGATCGCGGCGGTCAGCCCGACGGAAGCTGTGGCCCGGGCCGCCTTGGGACGGGAACCGGACCAGGTGGTCAACGGCCAGAATCGCCTGCTGCTGCCGGCGCTGGCCAACACCCACAACCACATGGCCATGACCTTGCTGCGCAATGCCGCGGACGATCTGGAGCTGCACCGCTGGCTGTTCGACGTGATCTTTCCCCGTGAAGCACGTCTGACCTCCGCCCTGGTGGCCGCCGGCAGCCGCCTGGCCCTGGCCGAGATGATCCGCTCCGGAACCGGCCTGTCCGCCGACATGTATTACGACCACGAAGAGACGGCCCAGGCCGCGCTTGAAGCCGGCTTCCGGCTTAACCTGTCGGTGGACGCCAAGCGGGAAGGGCCGGACGGACAGCCGCATCCCGACCCTGAGCTGCTGGCGCGCAGCATGCGCCTGCTTGGCCAGCACCCGTCGGGCCTGCTGCGCGTCTCGCTGCTCGTCCACTCTGTCTATCTTTACACAGAAGCGCTTTATCCGGAACTGGCCACCATGGCCCGGCAGCTGGACTGTCCGGTCCAGGTGCACATCGCGGAAACCCAAAAAGAAGTCACGGACTGCCTGGCACGTTATAACCGCCGCCCGGCGGCCCAGCTGGCCCGTTTCGGCTTTTTCCAGACGCCGACGCTGGCGGCCCACTGCGTCCACCTCGACGACCAGGAACGGTCTGTTCTGGCAAGTCCGCAGGTGCTGGTGGCCCATTGCCCAGCCAGCAACCTCAAGCTGGGCAGCGGCCTGGCCGATGTGCCCGCGCTGCTGCAGGCCGGTGCGCGGGTCGGCATCGGGACCGACGGCCCGGCCAGCAACAACAACCTCGACCTCTACCGCGACATGCGCCTGGCCTCGTTCCTGGCCAAGGGTGTCCGGCAGGACGCCGCGCTGCTGCCGGCCCCGGAGATCCTGGCCATGACGACCTGGCAGGGCGCCCGGGCGCTTGGCTTTGCCGACAGCGGACGTATCGCGCCCGGCTGGCAGGCCGACCTGCAGGTGGTCCGGACCGACAGCCCGGGCCTGACCCCGCTGGGCAACCCGGTTTCCGCCCTCGTCTACAGCGCGTCCGGCAGCGACGTCGAATCCCTGATGGTCGCCGGCCGCTGGCTGATGGAAAAGCGCGAACTCAAGACGCTGGACGAGGAGAAAATCCGTTTCGAAGCCCTGGCTGCGACCCGGGCGCTGGCATAGAAAAACCGTCCGGATTCCGGACGGTTCGGCTGGAGCCGCTGGTGAGAATCGAACTCACGGCCTGCTCATTACGAGTGAGCTGCTCTACCTCTGAGCCACAGCGGCGCGTTGCCTGTATCAGTTTATCAAAAATTTTCCTGAAGTCAAGGGCAGCGGAAAGCCTCGAGAACGACGTTCAGCGGTTCGGGTGCGCCTGCTGGCGTCTTTGCATCAGTTCCCAGCTGAAAAACCGTACACATCATTGACCCGAAACATGGTCAAGCAGGGGCAGGAACGCCCCCTCATCGTGAACTGCTGTGAAACAACGGCATAGAGCAAGATCGAACCACAGTCAGACACTGATCCTATCGCCCCTGGTAAAATAATCCTAGCCGTCATAACGGCATGAGCGGGTCAAAACGGCCCGGGATCAGGAAAACACAGCCAACGGTGATGACAGGCAGTAGCCAGAGGTGCAAAAATGTGCCCGGCTGAACAAGACCGTTGGAGCTTCGCCCGCCATTTCGGGAACATGCGTTACCAAACCTGTGATAATGCACAAAACAACGACTATGGTTTTGTAATATTTAACATATTGACAAATGGTAAAATAGTTGCATGTTCGCGATTTTCATGTATAATGAGATTAAGAACAAAAGATATAAAAAAGGGCTCAGGTGAGCTCAGATGCCTTGAAAGTCAAGGTGTAAGGAGGAAATGAAGATGGCAAGATTATTCAGTATGCACGATGTGGATGTAAGAGCATTCATCAAGGCGCTGGACAACTGCAAAGGCAATGTGCTTTTGGTGACCAGCGAGAACGACCGTTTTAACCTGAAGAGCAAACTCAGCCAGCTGGCCGGCATCATGAACCTGATCGAAGGCGGCAAGATGGTTGAAGCCAAGATCATCTGCGAGGATCCCGATGACGAGTCGATGCTGTTCCGCCTCAACTTGTTCGGAAACGGCGACAAATAAGTTTTTGACCCGGTAAACTGTCAGCGACTGAAGAGCTTTCCAGCGGAGAGCTCTTTTTTTTGTGGTCAAGGCCGCCTGATATGTGTAAGATGGTTACAGGACCGAAACGCACCAGAGGAGACAGACCAGATGGAATACGCGATCCTTTTGACCTTCGATGCGGCCAGCGACCGCAAGCTGTGTGCGATGACCGAGCACCTGGCGGCAAACAACCGCTCCGATGCCGTGCTGCTGTCGGGCTTGCGCCCGCACCTGACTCTGGCCGAGTTCGATACCGATCGCTATGAAACGGTCATCCTGACCATGACCCGGCTGGCTGGCGAGATCCTGCGGCCGATCCCCGTCAAGCTGGCCAGCGCCGGTTTTTTCCCCAACAACCCGTCCGTGCTCTACCTGGCTCCGATCGTCGACGAACATCTGCTCGATCTGCACCGCCTGGTCAACAACGATCTGGAGCCGCTCTGCACCGCGTTTTCGCCCTTGTACCGCGAAGACAACTGGGTGCCGCATTGCACCCTGGCCCTGGAATTGGATCCGGACACCTTTGCCGTGTCCTGCGCGTCCCTGGCTGAAGTGTTTGTCCCGCTGGACACGCTGGCGGTCCAACTCAGCCTGATCGCCTGCTGTCCGTTCTGCGAACAAGCCGTCTTTCCGCTCGGACCTCTCCCGAATGCCTGACAATCAGCCGATCATGGCCTCGAATCCGTCCAGCCACTTGCTGTTGGTCACCGCGAACGCGTAATTGACCACCAGGACTTCCTGGATGCCGTGCTTGGCGATGAATGCCGGCAGGTCGGCGCTCAGGCTGCGCGGGTCGATCACGTAGACTTCCTGGTAGTGGTTGAGCAGGAAAGGCACCAGGGCGTTGCCGAAAGACTCCTTGAGGACGACGATTTTACGCCCGTTGGTCAGGCTGGTCGTCAGGCGCACCAGCGGGTTGTCACCCTGGATGAAGGCCAGATACTTGTTGCTGCTGCTGATCTCGGTACGCACCGCCTGGATGCGGTAGCCTTCGCTCATCGCCGTGCTGGTGAAAGCGATGCCCTCGCTCTCGACCGCAGGCAGGAAGTATTCGACAAAATCGGGGTTGTTTTTCAGCTTGCTGCTCTTTGTGTAGCGGTACAGGCTGCCCAGGAAATCGCCCGGCACCACGCCGGTCGTAAAAGAGTCCAGCGCCAGCGGCGCAAAGCCGGCCTGTTCGGCAAAGGCCTGGTAGGCGCAGAAAGCGCCCCGCGCGGTCCAGTGATGGTCGGTTCTAAAGTAAATGTAATCCTCCCATTTGGCACGCAGCTTGCTGTAGGCGTCGACGGTCCGTACGTTGCTGTCGAGGCGGCCGTAGATGCTGCTGATCGCGTTGGCCTGGTTGCTCGAGCCGTCGTGGTAGTCGTCCGGCGAATAGAACTCCAGAGCCGTCGGCGCGACCAGGCTGTAGACCTGGGCCGAACTGAGCTTGCCCTGCAGGCGGTTGATCAGCTTAACGTAGCGCTCGGAGCGGCTTTCGCTGAAATAGTACAGCTCCATGGCCCGGTTATCCAGGATGATGACCCCCGATACGGTCTCAACTTTGCCGGTCGCCCCGGGGGTGGGCCCGGCGGTCGGCGCCGCGGTCGGCTGGGGTGTCGCGGTCGGCTGCGGCGTGGCCGTCGGCACGGCGGTCGGGGAGGGGTCCGCCGACGCGGACGGCATGGCCGTCGGCGTCGCGCTAACCGGCGGCTTGTCGGTCGGCGTGGGCAGGACGACCTTGTCCTCCGGGTCCGGTTCCAGGCGCTCGCCTTCGCCGCGGTCGATCTCGCCGCCGGGACCGGTGACGATCTCGACCTCGCCGGCAAACGGCTGTTTCATCCATGCGACCATCTGGTGGTTGACCTGGACGAAAAAGGAGCGGAAAGGGAACTGGTCCGAGAAAAATTCTTCAAACGTGCGCGTGAACGCGCCGCTTTTCAAGCTCTGCCAGCTGACCGCCGGCATTTGCTGCAAGGTACGGTTTTCATCGGCTGAAACCGCTTGCGTCGGCCAGAACGCGTTGACGACGGTCAACAGATAGAGCGGGATCAGCACCAGGGCGACCATGGCCATATGATCTTTTTTCATGGATCGCTTGCCTCCTCAGAATCGGAAATAGAGAAACGGGTTGTAGGTCGAGCCGACCAGCGACGCCGTACAGACAAAAAGCAGCAGCACATTGACGGCCATTGCCGTCCAGGCAAGCAGGCGTTTGCGGCGGTCCTGGCGCGGCAGGCTGGTCAGCAGCCGGGCCAGGTTGCGGGCCAGCGGGGTCGCCGCGACGATGGCGACGGCAAAGAAGACGATGTTTTCCCTTAGCAGCAGGCCGCCTTCCAGGCGCCAGCCCGGCTGGCCGGCCAGGCCGAACATCAGGCGCAGCATGTGGAAGATGCTGGCGGCGTCCGTGAAGTAGAAGAAGACCCAGCCGATCAGGACGACAAACAGGGCATAGGCGTGGCCGACCGCGGCCGGGAGCTTTTGCAGTACCCGGCCCAGGACCTTTTTCTCCAGCCAGAGCAGCAGGAAAAAGTAGAGGCCCCAGAAGATGAAGTTCCAGCTCGCGCCGTGCCAGAGGCCGGTCAAACCCCAGACGATCAGCATGTTGCGCACTTGCTTTCGCCGGTTGCCGCCCAGCGGGATGTAGACGTAGTCGCGGAAAAACGTGCTCAGCGAGATATGCCAGCGCCGCCAGAACTCGGTGATCGACGCCGAGATATAGGGGTAGTTGAAATTCTCCTTGAAGTCGAAGCCGAACAGGCGGCCCAGGCCGATCGCCATGTCGGAGTAGCCGGAAAAATCGAAATAGATCTGCAGGGCGAAGGCGAAAATGCCGGTCCAGGCTTCGATGACACTCAAACCGGCCAGGCCGGTGCCCAGTGTCTTGCTGACCAGCTGGCCGGCGTAGTTGGCGATCAGGACCTTTTTGCCCAGGCCGATCAAAAAGCGGGTCAGGCCGCTGGAAAAGCCGCTCCAGGTCATTTTCCGCTTGTCGATCTGCTGCGCGATGTCGGCATAGCGCACGATCGGGCCGGCGATCAGCTGCGGGAACAGGGCCTCATAGAGCAGGAAATTGATGCGCGATTTCTGCACCCGGGTGTTGCCGCGGTACAGGTCGATGGCATAGGTCAGCGTCTGGAAGGTGTAAAACGAGATCCCGATGGGCAGGTTGAACTTCGGCACGGCCAGCTCCAGGCCGGTCAGGCTGTTGATGTTTTCCACGACAAAGCCCAGGTACTTGAAGACCGCCAGCGAGGACAGGGCGGCGATCACCGCCAGCACCAGATAGCGCTTGGATCGGGGCGTGCCGCGCGTACGGTCGATCTGCAGGCCGGCCCAGTGGATGAAAAGCCCCGTCAGGATCATCAGGATCACCCAGACCGGTTCGCCCCAGGCATAGAAAAACAGCGAGAAGAGCAGCAGGATCAGGTTTTTGCTGCGCATACTGCCGGCCGCCATGTAGCAAAGCAAACAGGCGGGCAGAAAAGCATACAGGAAGATCAAACTCGAAAAAACCATGCTGAAATGCGACTCCTTTTGCGTTCTGGAACAACCGGTACGGCCGTCGGCACGCACACAGGCTGATTATACATCAGACGCCGCAGGATGCAAGATGTTCCCGCGCCGGCCGCCTGTGCGCGTCCATGTCCTCCACTATACGATGATTTGGCATGCGTGGCAATCGGCGCCGCGATGTGACCGGCGTGCCGGTTCGGCGGCGTTTCCCTGTTCAGCCGCAAGGTTTTGTATTATAATGGGGGCAACCACAGGGAAAAATCCCGTCATACAAAGGAGCACCAGGCGTGAGCGACAAAATAAGGGCGACTACATACGGCGGTATTCTGTCAGCGGTTATCCTGCTGGCGACCTGGGTCATCAAGTTTCCGATTCCGGGCGGATACGGGTATATCAATTTCGGCGACGGCGCCATCTTTGCCGCGGCCGTCGTGCTCGGTCCGTTCGCGGCCATCTGCGCGGCGATCGGCTCGGTGTTTGCTGACCTGCTGGCCGGATTCCCCCAGTACATGCTGCCGACCCTGGTTGTCAAAGGCCTGATGGGCCTTTTAGCCGGCGTCGTCCTGAGCCGGAGAAAAGCGCTGGCCTGGCCCGGTCAGCTGCTGCTTTTCACAACGTGTGAAATCATCATGGTCGGCGGTTATTTTGTCGCCGAAATCCTGCTCTATGGCGTCGCCGCCGCCGTCGGCACGCTGATCTTCAACACCTTACAGGGCCTGGCCGGCATCGCGACAGGGCTGGCTATCGTTCCGTTTGCCCGTCGCATCAAGGTCTGACTGGCCATGACGGTTTTCACGCAGCACAGCACCATCCGTTCCGGGGGCTTATCGTGACCGATCGGCTGGAAGGATCTATGGAAGACCAGGAGCGCCTCTTCGTCGAACAGGCGCAGGACGGTGACGCCGACGCGTTCGCCTGGCTGGTCGAACAATATTCCGGACGCATTTTTGCCGCCTGCTTCAGTTTTCTCGGCAACCGCCAGGATGCCGAGGACTGTGCCCAGGATGCCTTCGTCAAGGCCTACCGGGCTCTGAAAGACTATGGTTTTCTGTCTTCCTTCTACACCTGGATCTACCGCATCGCCGTCAACACCTGCCTGGATTTCCGGCGCAAGAGCGCCCGCCAGCCCACGCTGTCGCTGGACGAGACCATCGAAACCGATGACGGCCAGGTCGTCTTTCAAGTCGCCGATCACGCGCCGCTGCCCGACGAACTGGCCGAGAGCAACGAGCTGCGCCGCCTGATCCGGAGCGAAATCGCCGCCCTGCCGCCGATGATGCGCCAGATCCTGGTGCTGCGCGATCTCGAGGGGCTGAGCTACCGCGAGCTTGCCGAACTGCTCGACCTCTCGGAAGGCACCGTCAAGTCGCGCCTGGCCCGCGCCCGGCAGCAGTTGATGCGCCGGATCAGCAAAAAGGAAAAATCAATCCGGAACAATCTGCGCGCACTGCTCGTCTAACAGCTGAAAACGATCAACCCGGAAAGGAGGTTTTGCCATGCTAGCCAAGAAATGCCCGATCGATGACGCCTTGCTCATCGATTACCTGGACGAGACGCTGCCAGAAGCCGAACGCAAGGTGCTGGAACAGCATTTGGCTCGCTGTGAAACCTGCCGTCATCGACTTGCCGAGCAAAAGACCTGGCTGGACCTGATGGCAAAAAGCCGTCTCACGGCAGATCCTGCCCGGATCGTTGATGATCAGACCCTGAACCAGCTGAACCGGCGCATCATGGCGCAGATCGAAGCGGAAAAAGACGCCGCGCCCCGGTCGGAAGCCCCGAACCCGGTCCGGATCTGGCGCCGTCCGTCTTTCTGGCTGCAGTCGGCCGGAGCCCTCGCGGCCCTGGTCGTTCTCGTCCTGACACTGCCCCTGATCGGTCAGTTCTGGCAACAGCCGGCCGGCAGCACCGAAGCGGCTTTCCTGAATGACCTCGACGCGGTCGACCGCAGCACGACCGGGGCCACCTTCAAGACCGCCGGCGGTGTCGCCGTGCAAAGCCCGTCGGACGGATCCTGGGAGGTCGTCCAGGGGTCGCTGGCCGATGTTCCGGCCATGCACTGCTTTTACGGCCAGGAATCGGCCGAAACCCAGGCGACGACCCAATCGACCCAGTCACAGGTCGAAACCCAAGCCTCCGATAACAGCCGGGATGAACGGATCGCCAATTACCTGAAGCCATCCAGCCGGCCGCTCAGCGACGAGGGCCAGCTGCTGCTCGCCGTGATCCGCCAGGCCGACGATCTGCGCGTTCTGTACAGCGCGGCGCAGCGTGAGACCCTGATCCTGGCCGCTTTCCAACCGGATGCGGCCGCCGATCACGCCAAATTCCTGCTCGATTCGTTCAAGACTTGCCAAACACCGATCAGAATTGAGATAATCAAAGCCGTCGAGCTGTCTGTCCGCCTGGAGGGACTGCAAGACGACCTGTACACGGCGGCCTTTCCCGACCGTCCGGATGCAGGATTATCCTGGATTTTGATCCTGGTGGGGGCGTGATGGATTGTCTTCTGAAAACCTGCTACTGCTGGATGGCAACAGCCTGATCAACCGCGCATTTTACGGCCTTTACGGCCGGCAAAACCTGACAGCGCCCGACGGAACACCGACCGGGGCGCTGTTTGCGTTTTTCAACATGTATTTGAAACTGCTCGAGGATGTCCGTCCGACCCATGTCGCAGCCGCCTTTGACCGCAAAGAGCCCACGTTCCGGCACGGGATGTACGACGCCTACAAAGGGACGCGCAAACCGATGCCGGAAGAACTGGCAGTCCAGATTCCGCTGCTCAAAGACCTGCTCGCCGATTTCGGCGTCGCCTGTGTCGAGCTGGCCGGCTACGAGGCGGACGACCTGCTCGGAACACTGGCCGAACAGCATGGCGGGCAGATGCCCGTGACGATCGTCAGCGGCGACAAGGACAGCTTCCAGCTGGCCGGCGGCCAGGTCGTCATCCTGCAGCCGGTCACACGAGGCGGCAAGACGGAAACCGAGCGCTACGACGCCGCAGCCATCCGCGAGCGCTTCAGCATCGGCCCGGAGCAGTTCGTCGATCTCAAGGCCCTGATGGGCGACCCCTCGGACAACATCCCCGGGGTGCGCGGCATCGGGGAGAAGACGGCCGCCGACCTGCTCAGCCGCTATGGCACGCTGGAAAACGTCTATGACGCGCTCGATGCGCTGCGCCCGACGGTCGCCGCCAAGCTGCGCGAAGGGAAAGATGCCGCCTGGCTGTCGCGCGAACTGGCCACGATCTGCCGCACCGTGCCGCTTGGCCTGTCCGTTGAGCAGCTCCGCCTTAGCCCGCACAACCAGCAGAACCTGAAGGAAAAACTGACCCGGCTCGGTTTCCGCACCTTGCTCAGCCGGCTCAGCCTGGAAGAAGCGCCGGGCCGGCAGCTGACCGATCGCCAGGCCGCGGTCAGCGCCGCGAGCGCCGCCGACCTGGCTGACGACCTGGCGCAGCGAGCCGGGCCTGTCGCACTGCTGCTGCTGGCCGGCCAGCCGCTGTGCTGGCTGGACCGTCAGGACCAGGTGCGCTGCCTGCGTGAAACGGACATCGCGAAAGCCCGGCCGATTCTGGCCGGCGCCGAACCGGTCTTTTGGGTCTACGACTACAAAACCTACCTGCGCAGCCAGCCCGAGCCGTTGCGCCCGGCCCGCGTCCACGACGTTCTGGTGGCCGGCTACCTGCTCAACCAGCTGGACGGCAAGCCCGACCTGGAACGGCTCTACCAGCGCGTGACCGGAAATGTCATGCCGCGCCTGGGCAAGCCCGAACCGCAGCAATTGGACCTGTTCTTCGCGACCGAAAACGCCGCGGAGCCGGAGCAGCAGGCCGCCGAGATCCGCGCCCTGGCAGCGATCGGCAAAAGCCAACGCGCCAGCCTGGACGAGCGCGGACTGTCTTTCATCGCCGATCAAGTCGAATTTGTGCTGACCGCGCTGCTGGCAGACATGGAGGCCCTCGGGTTTGCCGTCGACGAGGCGGTGCTCAACGGGCTGAACAGCCAGATGGCGGAGCGCCTGGACAAGCTCCAGGCGGAGATCTACCGCCTGTGCGGCCAGTCATTCAACCTCAATTCGCCCAAACAGCTCAGTGAGGTGCTGTTTGAACAGCTCGGCCTCAAGCCCGGCAAGAAGCGCAGCGGCGGCACCTGGTCGACCGACGCCGAAGAGCTGGAACGCCTCTCGGCAGACCATCCGGCCATTGCGCTGATCCTCGACTACCGCCAGACCGCCAAGCTGCGGGCCACCTTTGTCGAAGGCCTGCTCAAGGCGATCGACCCGGCAGACGGTCGTGTCCACACGACCTTCAACCAGACCCTGACCAGCACCGGCCGGCTGAGCAGCTCCGAACCCAACCTGCAGAACATCCCGATCCGTACGGCTGAGGGTCGCCAGATCCGCGCGGCCTTTGTCGCCGCGCCAGGGCATCTTCTGATCGACGCCGACTACTCCCAGATCGAACTGCGCCTGTTGGCCCACTTGTCCGGCGACCCCGAGATGGTCGGCGCGTTTGTCCGCCGCGAGGACATCCACACCGGCACCGCCAGCCGCTTGTTCGGCATTCCGGCCAGCCAAGTGACCGGCGAGATGCGTTCTGTCGCCAAGACGATGAACTTCAGCATCGTGTACGGCATCAGCGACTTCGGCCTGGCCCGCGATCTGGGGGTCAGCGTCCGCGAAGCGCACAAGCTGATTGCGGAATACGAAGCCCGCTACCCGAACATCCGATCTTATTTGGACAGCCTGGTCGCCCAGGCCGTCCAGAACGGCTACGTCGAAACGATGTTCGGGCGGCGCCGCAACCTGCCCGAGCTCAAGGCGGCCAGCCGCAGCGTGCGCCAGTTCGGCGAACGGGCGGCGATGAACGCGCCGATCCAGGGTACCGCCGCCGACCTGATCAAGATCGCCATGGTTCGTGTCGACCAGGCGCTGCGCCAGGCCCATCTCAAGGCCCGCCTGGTCCTGCAGGTCCATGACGAGCTGATCATCGAAGCGCCGCAAGACGAAGCCGCGCAGGCGGCGGACTTGCTTAAAACCGCCATGGAGTCAGCCATGGCGCTGTCCGTACCGCTGGTCGCGGAGGTCTCGAGCGGCGCGAGCTGGGCGGCCTGCAAGGCCGGTGATGAAGCCGAACCCGTTCCGGACCCGGACGCCGAGCCGCGAAAGGAATGACCACAGCATGTTTGTTTTAGGCATCACGGGCGGGATTGGCTGCGGCAAGAGCACGGTGGCGGCCTTGTGCCGCGACGCCGGGCTGCCGGTGATCGACGCCGACGAGCTGTCGCGCCAGGTCACCGCCGCCGGCGGCGCCGCCCTGCCTGAGTTGGTCGAACGCTTCGGCGCGTCCATCGTCGACGCCAGCGGTGCGCTTGACCGGGCCCGCATGGCCCGGCTCGTTTTCCAGGACCGCCGCGCGCTCGACGCGCTGAGCGCCATCGTGCACACGTTTGTCCTGGACGCGATCCGCCAGATGGTCACCCGCATGGAAGAACGCCGCCAGCGTGCCGTCGTGCTGGATGTGCCGATCCCTGTCAAGCACGGCTTTCTCGACCTGTGCAGCCAGGTCTGGGTGGTCTGGGCAGATGACGACACCCGCATGCAGCGCTTGCGTCAGCGCGGCATGGACGAAACGGAAGCCAGGCGCCGGATGGCGATGCAGATGAGCCGCGACGAGTATGTCGCCATCGCCGACCAGGTGATCGAGAACGACGGCAGCCTGGATGACCTGAAGGCCAAAGTGCACGAGCTCCTGGTCCAGGAGTTGAAAGAGCGGGGCATCCGGATCAGGATCCCCGAAGCGGAGCAGCCTGACTAGACGCGTCAGACGTTGAAGCGAAACAAGACGACATCCCCGTCCTGCATGACATATTCCTTGCCTTCGGACCGGATCAGGCCCTTTTCGCGGGCGGCCGCGTGGCTGCCGCAGGCGACCAGATCCGTATAGGCGACCACCTCGGCGCGGATAAAGCCGCGCTCGAAATCGGAGTGGATCTTGCCGGCGGCCTGCGGCGCGCGGGTGCCGCGCCGGATCGTCCAGGCCCGGACCTCCGGCGCACCGGCCGTCAAAAAGGAAATCTGACCCAGCAGGTGGTAGCCGGCCTTGACGATCTTGTCCAGGCCGGATTCCTCCAGCCCCAGATCCTGCAGGAAGAGACGGCGCTCCTCCGGCTCGAGCATGGCGATCTCTTCCTCGATCCGGGCGCTGATCACGACCACTTCGGCCTGTTCGGCTTCAGCAACCGCCCGGACCCGTTTGACATATTCGGAATCGGACCCGCCCAGCTCGTCTTCGGCCACATTGGCGACATAGAGGATGGGTTTTAGGGTCAGCAACGCCAGATCCGGCAGATATTCGGCCGCGTCCGGCGGCAGCGGCGCCGTCCTGGCCGGCTTGCCGTCGGCCAGGTGCGCGTAGATGGCTTCGTACACGGCCAGCGGCGCGGCATAGCGCTTGTCGCCGCCTTTGGTCATCTTGCGGGTCTTGTCGATCCGGCGCTCCATGTATTCCAGGTCGGACAAGCCCAGTTCCAGGTTGACCGTCTCGATGTCCCGGAGCGGGTCGGTGCGCCCGTCGACATGCACCACGTTGGCATCCTCGAAACAGCGCACGACGTGGATGATCGCGTCAACCTCGCGGATGTTGGCCAGGAATTTGTTGCCCAGGCCTTCGCCCTTGCTGGCGCCCCGGACCAGTCCGGCGATGTCGACAAACTCGATCACGGCCGGCGTGATCTTGACCGGATGGAACATCTCCGCCAGCTTGTCCAGCCGGGCATCCGGCACGGGCACGGCCCCGACATTGGGCTCGATCGTGCAGAACGGGTAGTTGGCCACGTCCGCTCCGGCACGGGTGATGGCGTTAAACAGGGTGCTCTTGCCGACATTCGGCAGACCCACGATTCCCAGGCGCATAGCAGTTCCTCCGCAAATAGTATCCTTACAGCCAGCGTTATTATCGCAGATTCGCCGGCCAGGTGCAAACCGCCTTGACCGGTCTTGTCGGACGATGGCCGGGCAGGGAGGGGGCGGCCTTGCTAAGCTGGTCCTGAGGTGAACCGATTGGAAACCAAGGATAAGCTGGCCTATTGTTTGCTCGTATCCGCCTGCCAGTCTGAACGGCGCCTGGACCGGCGCTGGCTGCGCGCGCAGGTCATGGACCGGCCCTACGACGATAGCCTGCTGGCGCCGTTTTGCCCTCTGGGCCGGACCGAGCGGATCCGGCGGGCCGCCCGGGCCCGCCAAGCGGGGATCCAGGCCGTCTGCATCGGCGACCAGGACTATCCGGTCCGGCTGGCCCAGGCAAACAGCTGTCCGCTTGTCCTCTATTACCGCGGCCAGGACGCCGTGACGCGCTGGAACCACCCTTTCGCCGTCACGGTGATCGGCAGCCGCAGCCCCAGCGCCTACGGCCAGGCGGTGACCCGGCGCATCGTGGCCGAACTGGCCGCGCGCGATACGCTGGTGATCAGCGGCCTGGCCCGCGGCATCGACGGCCTGGCCCACCAGGTAGCCCTGGACAACGGCGGCCTGACCATCGCCGTCGTCGCCCAGGGGCCGGACCTGGTCTACCCGCCGGAACACGCCGGCTTGACGGCGCGCATCGCCAGGCAGGGGGTCGTGCTCAGCGAGCACCCGCCCGGCACCCAACCTAGGCGGCCCCATTTCCCGGCGCGCAACCGCCTGCTGAGCGGTCTTGCCGATGTCGTGGCCGTCATGGAAGCCAGGCCGAAAAGCGGAACCTTGATCACCGCCGGTTTCGCGGCCGACCAGGGGCGCGAGGTTCTGGCTGTCCCCGGCAGCATCCTCGGGGGCGACAGCGGCGGCTGCCACCTGCTGCTGCGCGAAGGAGCCGGCCTGATCGAGTCGGCCGCGGATATTCTCGCGCTGCGCCGGCAGACCTGACCTGGCAGGCGATCCTATGCTATGATAGAAAGACCAAAGCCGGTGAGGTGAAGACGATGGACGGGAAGATCAAACGACGCAGACTTGGCCGCACAGAACTCATGGTGACCGAGCTGAGCTTCGGCGCGATGAATCTGCGCCTGCTCAAATCCTTCGACGAAGCCAGGACGATTGTCAACCACGTCCTCGACCAGGGCGTCAACCTGATCGACACGGCCAGGGCCTACAAAGGCGAGATCGCCACCGGCGTTATCCTCGAAAGCGAGCAGGTCGTCGGCGAGGTCGTGCGCAGCCGGCCCTGCCTGGACGAGCCGCTGGTCCTGGTGACCAAGGGACATGCCTACACCATCCCGGCCCTGGAGCAGGATCTGGCCGAAAGCCTCAAGACCCTGGGCATCTCCGGCAGGGGCACGCTGAAACTCGGCCCCCAGGAAGTCCGCCTGATCTACCTGGTGCACGGGATCAGCCAGGAGCGCTGGGCGACGGTCAAAGCGTCCGGGGTGCTCGACCGCCTGCAGGAACTGAAGCGCGACGGCGTGATCAGCCACATCGGTTTTTCCAGCCATTATCCTTTCGCGGCCCAGATCAAGGAGGCAATCGACAGCGGCGTGTTCGATGTCGCCGAACTGCCCTACAACATCTTCAACCGCAGCCTGGGCGAAGACGGGCCGCTGGACCTGTTGGCTTACGCGCATCGGCAGGACATCGGCCTGATCAACATGAAGGCCTTCAACGGCAACGGCATGGTGCCGATCTACCAGGTCATGCGCGAGCACATCCCGATTGACTATCCCGCCATGCTGCGCTTCTGCCTGTCCAACCCCGCCATAGCCACGGTCGATGCCGGGGTGCGCGTTCCGGCCGAGTTCGACCTCGACCGCCAGGCTGCGCAGGCAGAACCGCTGCCGGCCGCCGAACGCGAGGCGCTCAAGGCCGAAGCGGACAAGATCGCCGGCCTGATGAAAAATGTCTGCCGCGAATGCATGCATTGCCAGGAAAAGTTCAGCTGTCCGCACCAGATCGACTTTCCCCGCATCCTGTCGCTTTACGCGCGCTACCGGTTCATGACCCGGCAGGGGAAGGATACCGCGGATCTGGCCAGGCAGTATCGCCTGCTCGTTCCGAACGGCGACGATTGCGTGGCATGCGGCGAATGCATGCCCTGGTGTGAATATCGTCTCGACATCCCCATGCTTCTGAAGGAAGCGCACCAGGTCCTGTCCAAGCCTTAGGCTCACGATCCGAAACAAAATCGCATCAAGCTTGGCATAGGCTGTCGTCAAAGAATCCGATCTGTTTTGACAGATGGCCTTGGTTTCTGTATATAATGTGGGGTAATGCCTGAAAATTGGGGGAAAGACACCGCATATGAGCAAAAACCTCGTTATTGTCGAATCACTGGCCAAGGCCAGGACGATCGGACGCTATCTGGGCAATCAGTACCGGATCGCGGCCTCCGTCGGCCACGTCCGCGATTTACCGGCATCCGAACTGGGTGTCGATGTCACCAAACGCTACAAGCCGCACTACGTCGGCATGAATGGCAAGGAGAAGGTCATCCGCGAACTCAAGGAGATGGCCGAGAGCGCCGACCGTGTCCTGATCGCCACCGACCCTGACCGCGAAGGGGAGGCGATCGCCTGGCACCTGGCCGAACTGCTCAAGATCGACGTTGCCAGTTCCTGCCGGATCAGCTTCAACGAGATCACCGAACCGGCCGTCCAGAACGCGGTCAGCCGGCCGCGGCCGATCGACATGAACCTGGTCAACGCCCAGCAGGCGCGGCGCATCCTCGACCGCCTGGTCGGTTATGAACTCAGCCCGCTGCTCTGGAAGAAGGTCAAGAAAGGCCTGTCCGCCGGCCGCGTCCAGTCGGTGGCCACCCGCCTCGTCGTGGAGCGGGAGCGTGAAATAGACGCCTTCAAGCCGGAAGAATACTGGCTGCTGACGGCGTGGCTGCACCAGGCCGCGTCGGATCCGCTTTTCCGGGCGCGCTATCACGGCGAGATCCGCGAGAACAGCCTCAAGAAGGAAAAGCTGTCCAGCCAGGCCGAAACCGAAGCGGTCATCCGCGATCTCGACGGGCGCGACTTTTCTGTCTGGCAGCTGAAAAAGAACACCCGCCAGCGCCAGCCGGCGGCGCCTTTCACCACCAGCACGCTGCAGCAGGAGGCCGCCCGCTTTCTCGGCTTCACGGCCCGGCGGACGATGAGCGTCGCCCAGCAGCTCTACGAGGGTGTCGAGCTGCCGGACAGCGGCTCTGTCGCTTTAGTCACCTATATCCGCACCGACTCGGTGCGCGTGTCCGACGAGGCCGGCCAGGAAGCGCGCAAGCACATCCTGAGTAAATTCGGCGATGAATACCTGCCCCGCACCACCCGCCGCTTCAAGAACAAGAACTCCGCCCAGGACGCCCACGAGGCGATCCGGCCAGCCCATTTCGACCTGGAGCCGGACAGCCTCAAGGACCAGCTCTCCTACGACCAGTTCCGACTCTATCGCCTGATCTGGGACAAGTTCATCGCCTCGCAGATGGCGGCGGCTGTCGTCGACACCGTAACCGCCGACATCGCCGCCGGCAGCCACGTCTTCCGGGCGCAGGGCGAAACGATCCGCTTCCCGGGCTACCTGGCCCAGTACGGCGTCCAGCTGGTCGACCAGGAAGCCGAAAAGCCGGCCGATGACGAAGCCAACGGCAAGGAGAAACTGCCCGAGCTGCTGGAAGGGGAGACGCTGCTGGCGGACAAGGTCGTGCCGGAGCAAAAATTCACCCAGCCGCCGCCCCGCTACACCGAAGCGACCCTGATCAAGGCGCTGGAAGAAAAAGGCATCGGCCGACCGTCCACCTTCGCACCGACGGTCTCGACCATCCTCGACCGGTTTTATGTCGAAAAGGACGGCAAACACCTGCTGCCGACCGAACTGGGCAAAACCGTGACCGGCTTGCTTGAAGAGCACTTCGCCAACATCGTCGACATCACCTTCACAGCCCGCATGGAAGCCACGCTCGATACGGTCGAGTCCGGCGCGGAAGACTGGGTCGGCATCCTGGACGCCTTTTATCCGGATTTCCACAAGCTGATCGAACAGGCGTCCACCATCGACCGGGTCAAGATCGCCGACAAGCCGACCGGGGAAAAATGCCCGGAATGCCAGGAAGGCGACCTGGTGATCAAAGAAGGCCGTTTCGGCAAGTTCATCGCCTGCTCGCGCTACCCGGACTGCCGCTACACGCGCAACATCGAGAACGCCGTCAAGGGCAAGTGCCCGCTGTGCGGCTCCGGTCTGGTCAGCCGCGTCTCGCGCAAATACAAGGGCAGCCAGTTCTATACCTGCGACCGCCAGGGTTCCGATCCGGAATGCGGCTTTATCAGCTGGGACATCCCGATCGAAGGCCGCACCTGCGAGGTCTGCGGCTCCTACATGGTCTGGAAGCGCTACCGGGGCCGCACATATCCGCGCTGCGGCAGCCGGGAGTGCCCGAGCAACGCCAAAAAGGAAAAGCCGGCTGAAAACGAAAACGCCGAGCCGGATCAAGACGCGCCGGCAGCAAAAGCCACCAGCCCGCGCGTCAAGAAGACAACCACGAAAACCGCACGTGCGAGCACCAAAAAGGCCGCCGCCAAAACCAAACCGGCAGCCGCCAAAAAAACCACGCGCAAGAAGGCCAGCGACGCATGACACATGGCCGGGTCCAGGTCGTCGGCGCCGGACTGGCGGGCTGCGAAGCGGCCTGGCAGCTTGCCTGCCGGGGCATCCCGGTCACGCTGTCTGAGATGAAGCCGGGCCAGATGAGCCCGGCCCACCATCTGCCGACGCTATCCGAGCTGGTCTGCAGCAATTCGCTGCGGGCGGCGCGGCTGGAAAACGCGGTCGGGCTGCTCAAGGAGGAGATGCGCCGGCTCGGTTCGCTGATCATCGCCTGTGCCGACCAGACGGCCCTGCCGGCCGGCGGCGCCCTGGCCGTCGACCGCGACCAGTTCTCCCGCCTGGTCACGCAGCACATCGACGAGCATCCCCTGATCCGCCGCGTCAGCGTCCGCGTCGATGCGGTTCCCGACGACGACCTGGTGATCATCGCCACCGGCCCGCTGACCGACAGCGCCCTTTTCGACGCGATCAACAGCACCCTGGACACGGCCCCGCTGCACTTTTTCGACGCCGCCGCGCCGATCGTCGAAGCCGACTCGATCGATAGGACGGTCGCGTTTTATCAGTCGCGTTACGGACGGGGCGGGGACGACTACATCAACTGCCCGATGGATGAGGCCGAATACGAGGCCTTCTGGCAGGCCCTGGTCTCGGCCCGGACCGCCGATGTGCACGATTTCGACCGCCGCCAGATTTTCGAGGGCTGCATGCCGATCGAGATCATGGCCGCGCGCGGCCGTGACACCATCCGCTTTGGCCCGCTCAAGCCGGTCGGCCTGACCGACCCACGCACCGGACGCGAACCGTACGCCTGCGTCCAGCTGCGTCAGGACAACCATGCCGCCAGCCTGTACAACCTGGTCGGCTTCCAGACCCGGCTGGCCTTTCCCGAGCAGCAGCGCGTTTTCCGCCTGATCCCCGGCCTCGGGCAAGCGGTGTTCGTGCGCTACGGCGTCATGCACCGCAACACTTACGTGCCGTCGCCCCAGGTGCTGGACGCCGACTACAGCGTACGCAAACGGCCGGGGCTGTACTTTGCCGGCCAGATCACCGGCGTCGAGGGTTATGTCGAATCAGCCGCGTCCGGTTTGGTCGCCGGCTGGCAGGCCGCTTTACAGGCCGACGGCCTGGACCGGGCGGAGCGCCAGGCTCGGCTGCCCGGACGGGAGACGGTCATCGGGTCGCTCGGCGACTACATTTCAGACGAGCGCGTCCGCCACTTCCAGCCGATGAACGCCAATTTTGGCCTGGTCGCCGCGCTGGAGGGGACGGGCCGGCTGAAAAAAGAGGCCCGGCTGCGCCAGCTGATCGAGCGGTCTCTGGCCAGAATCGACCAGTTGGCGGCCGCCGACGACGTCCGTTTACGTTTCGTTCACAAATCCGTCGGGATTTCGATGCATCCGGACGCGAAAAATAACGTATAATAAAAATCGCCCCAGCGCTGGACCGCAAGGTCCATGAGACGCGGCCGGGCGGGGAGGACCATTCATGGCAGGTTTTTTCGGATTATTTGACTACACCAAGGAAGGGCCGGGCGTCTACCCGGACGAACCGCCCAAGGGGGCGTTCGCCCTGTTCTTTTCCATTCTGGGCCGCAAATTCTGGAAGATCGTGACGATCAACCTGATGTACATCCTGTTCAGCCTGCCGGCATTCCTGGTCGCCTTTTTCGGCGCCTCGTTCGTCGTCCAGGCCTTTTTTCCGGCCCTGACGCCGGAATTGCTGGCCGAGCTGTTTGAGAAATCGGGCCTGCCGCTGCAGGAAGGCATTTCCTTTATCGATTTCGCCAACGTCCAGATCCTGCAGCTCTACATCCTGGTCGCCATGCTGCTGGTCGGGCTGCATCTTTTGATCGTCGGCCCGGTGCACGCCGGCATCGTCTACATCCTGCGCAACTACTCGCGCGAAGAGCACGCCTTCGTCTGGATGGATTTCAAGGAGCATGCCCGCAAGAATATGCGCCAGTCCTTGATCGCATCCGGGATCAGCCTGCTGTTCACGGTGCTGTTCGTGATCAACTACGCCTTCTACAACACCAACCTGGTGCTGGGCAGCGACATCCTGCGCGTGATCCTGCAGACGATCATCGTGATCCTCTTCCTGCTCTGGTGCATGATCCAGATCTACCTCTATCCGATGATGGTCACCTTCGACCTGAAGCTCAAGCCGCTGCTGCGCAACTGCCTGCTGTTCTCGATTTTGCGCCTGCCGCTCAACCTGCTTGTTTTGCTGGTCAGCTTCATCGTCCTGTTCGCGATCCCCGGCGTGCTGCTCTTCCTGGGCTACGGCATCTCCGTTCTGGCGGCGTTCCTCTGGTATTTTTTCTTCGCCATCGGCTTCAATGTCTTCATGACGACCTTCTTCGCCTATCGTGCGATCGACAAGCACATGCTCTCGCGCCTGCGGGCATCTGAGTCGCTCAACGAGGAAGATGCGGACGAAGAGGCGGAAGCGGCGGATGAGGAGAAAACCAACGAGGACGAGTCCGACGAGGAAGAGCCGGAGACAGAAGACGACAAGGGGCTGGTCCGGTCGCCGTCTGGCGCCCATTAAACCAGCCCTCACCCGGTGAACCGCTAAATAACGAGCGCCGCTGCTTTGGCAGCGGCGCTTTGTTGTTGTTCTTCGTGTTTGTGTTTTCTTCGTTTTTTGTCAGTGCAGGCCCGATCATTGTCTCGTGTTTTTTGCTTTCCAGCCGATCAGGCCGCGCCGGTCCGGCGGTCCTAACGTCGCTGGTCCGCCACGATATCGGCCATGGAGTACATGCCAGCCGGTTTGCCGGCCATAAACAAAGCCGCTGCCAGGGCACCGCGCGCGAAGATGGCGCGCGACTGGGCGCTGTGGCGGATCTCGATCGTTTCCTCGGGTCCGGCAAACAAGACCGTGTGCTCACCGACGATCGTGCCGCCCCGAACGGCGTGGATGCCCATTTCGCCGGCCTGGCGCTTCTGGCGGACTTGGCTGCGGTCGGTCACCGGGTGCAGCGTGCCATCGAGCGCCTGGTTCAGCTGGTCGGCGATCATCAGGGCGGTACCGGACGGCGCGTCGACTTTCTGGTTGTGGTGGGCTTCGATGATCTCGATGTCAAAGCCGGGATAAAGCAGTTTGGCGGCCTGGCGCGCCAGATCGATCAGCAGGTTGACGCCCAGCGACATGTTGGCCGACACGAAAATCGGCGCGGCCGTTGCCAATTGCTGCAACCGCTCCCGAAGCGCATCGTCGAGTCCGGTCGTGCAGATGACGGCCGGGCAGCGGCGCTGCTCGATCAGGTCGAACAGGCGCGGCAAGGCGGCCGGGCTGGAAAAATCGACCAGGACATCAAAGGGATCTCGGCAGGCGGCCGGATCCGTGTAGACAGGGAAGGGGGCGGACGGATCGGCGCTCAGGTCCGAGCCGGCCACGATCCGGATATCGTCGCGCTCAGCGGCGATTTCCCGGATGGTCCGACCCATGCGGCCGTTGCAGCCGTTCAGGAAAAGATGGCATGTCATGTGCTCTGTCCTTTCTTTTCGCTTAAGCGATCAGGCTATACCGGCGCAGCGTCTTTTCAATCAGGGCCAGGCTGGCCGGCGACGGTTCGCAAAGCGGCATGCGGCATGGCCCGACCTGCATGCCCATCAGATTCATGGCCGCCTTGACCGGAATCGGGTTGACTTCACAGAACATCGCCTTGACCAGCGGAACCAGGTCAAGCTGGCGCCGGGTCGCCTCAGCCGGATCGCCGCGCTGCCAGGCCTCAACCATCGCATGGGTCAGGCTGGGCACGATGTTGGCGATCACCGAGATGACGCCCAGCCCGCCGTAGGAAAGCAGGGGAAGGACCAGGCCGTCCTCGCCGGAATAGAGATTGAGCCGGTCGCCGCACAGGTGGGCGACTTCGCCGGCCTGCTCGATGTTGCATTCCTTGACGCCGTTGATCGCGGGCAGCTCCGCCAGGCGTGCCAGCGTTTCGGGGTTGATGTTCAAATTGGTGCGGCTGGGAACGTTGTACAGGATGATCGGCAGATCGACCGCTTCGGCGATCGCCTTGAAATGCAGGTACAGGCCCTGCTGGGTGGTCTTGTTGTAATAGGGGGTGACGCTGAGCAGGCCGTCGACGCCCAGGCGGGCGGCTTTCTCGCTCAGTTCGATGGCGTGGCGGGTGTCGTTGCTGCCGGCGCCGGCCATGACCGGAACGCGGCGGTTGACCACCTCGACGACATGGCGGACGGCGGCCAGATGCTCCGCGTCCGGCATGGTCGAGGCCTCGCCGGTCGTGCCCGCGACCACGATACAGTCGGTGTGCTGGCTGATGTGCCAGTCGCACAGCTCCGCCAGTTTTTTGAAGTTGACGCCGTCATCGGTAAATGGGGTGACGATGGCCACTGCAGAACCGCGAAAAATAGGTGTTTTCATCATGGATATCCTCCAGGTCGGATTTCGCTGAAAGCCGTCATGGCCGGATACGGCTTCGCGTCGTCCGGCCCGGACAACAGACAAAAATATCATAGCATTAGCTGTACTTTTTCGTCAATTCTCGCTATAATCCGGTGATGATGATCAAGCGGCACGATTTTTTCTATCACCTTCCCGAGAACCTGATCGCCCAGCACCCGGCCGAACAGCGCGACGCCTCGCGCCTGCTGGTTTTGGACGGACCGAGCGGCGCTGTCCGCCACGACGTTTTTTCCCGGCTGCCCGAGCTGCTGGAACCCGGCGACTGCCTGGTCGTCAACAATTCGCGCGTCATTCCGGCCCGCCTGCTCGGCGCCCGCAAGGACAGCGGCGCCGCCGTCGAGGTCCTGCTGCTGCGCCGGCTCGGCCCGTCGCGCTGGGAAACCATTGTCCGGCCGGGCCGCAAAGTCCGCGCCGGCCACGAGCTGGTCTTCATCCCCGGCCGCCTGGACGCGCAGGTGGACGAGGTGCTGGACAACGGCAACCGAATCGTCTCCTTTCGCTACGACGGACTCTGGGAAACGGTGCTTGACGAAGCCGGCCAGATGCCCTTGCCGCCCTACATCCATGAACAGCTGGACGACCCGCAGCGCTACCAGACCGTCTACGCCAGCCGCGACGGCTCCGCCGCCGCCCCGACCGCCGGTTTGCATTTCACGTCCGGGCTGCTGGACACGCTGCGCCGGCGCGGCATCCGCATCGCCGAACTGACCTTGCATGTCGGCCTGGGCACCTTCCGGCCGGTCCAGAGCGACGACATCCGCGACCACCTGATGCACGCCGAGTACTTCGAATTGCCCGAAGAGGCGGTCCGCCAGATCCAGGAGACCCGCCAGGCGGGCGGCCGGGTCGTGGCGGTCGGCACGACCAGCTGCCGCGTCCTGGAGTCGGTCGCCCGGTCTGGCTCGCTGTCGGCCCGATCCGGCTGGACGGACATTTTCATCTACCCCGGTTTTCGCTTTCAGGTGGTCGATCTGCTGATCACCAATTTCCATTTGCCTGAATCCACCCTGATCATGCTGGTATCCGCCTTTGCCGGGCGCGAGCATGTCCTGGCCGCCTACGAAGAAGCCATCCGCCAGCGCTACCGTTTCTTCAGCTTCGGCGACGCCATGCTGATCAGCCGCAAGGAGCCCTGACATGACAGCACCTTTCCCGGTTCGCTTCACGCTCGAACACGTCTGCCGCCAGAGCGGCGCCCGCGCCGGCCGGATGGAGACCCCGCACGGCACGATCCTGACGCCGGCCTTCATGCCGGTCGGCACCCAGGCAACGGTCAAGGCGATGTCGCCCGACGAGCTGAAGCAGCTGGGCGCAGGCATCATCCTGGCCAACACCTATCACCTTTGGATGCGGCCCGGCTCGGACCTGGTCCGGGAAGCCGGCGGCCTGCACCGCTTCATGAGCTGGGACCGCGCGATCCTGACCGACTCCGGCGGATTCCAGGTGTTCAGCCTGAGCGACCCGAAACGGATCACGGAAGAAGGCGTCGGCTTCACCTCGCACATCGATGGCTCGCGCCACATCCTGACGCCGGAAAAATCGATCCAGGTGCAAAACGATCTGGGCGCCGACATCATCATGGCCTTCGACGAATGCACGCCCTGGCCGGCCGAAAAAGACTATGCCCAACGTTCCCTGGAACGGACGACGCGCTGGCTGGAACGCTGCCTTGAAGCACACCAGCGTCCCGGCGACCAGGCCCTGTTCGGGATCGTCCAGGGCAGCACCTATGCCGACTTGCGCCGCCAGAGCGCCCGGGCGGTCACCGCTTTCGACCTGCCCGGCTACGCGATCGGGGGTCTGAGCGTCGGTGAGCCGGGGCCCGAGATGCAGGCCATGCTGGAAGAGACCGTCCCCCTGCTGCCGGACAACCGGCCGCGCTACCTGATGGGCGTCGGCTCGCCGGATTACCTGGTTGACGGCGCTCTGCGCGGTATCGATTTGTTCGACTGCGTGCTGCCGACCCGGATGGGCCGCAACGGCACGGTCCTGACTTCGGAAGGGCGCCTGATCGTACGCGACGCACGCTATGCCCGCGATTTCGCGCCGCTCGACAAGGCCTGCAGCTGTCCGGTCTGCCAGACGTTCAGCCGCGCCTACATTCGCCACCTGATCAAGGCCAGGGAAATCCTCGGCCTGCGCCTGACTTCCTGGCACAACCTGCACTTCCTGGTCCACCTGATGGAACAGGTCCGGGCAGCGATTCTCGCCGACCGCCTGGCCGATTTCCGGGCTGAATTTTTCGACGCGTACGGCTACACACGCGGCAAATCCTGAGGCGGCAGATGGCTGGTTTGTGAACAAAACGCAACAATTCTGCCGCGCTTGCGGGTAGATCTTGCAGGACTGGCGCCAATAATGCTATGATACGGTGTACTGTCTATCCTAGACAGCAACCAGAACCCGGGAGGAATACCAGAATGTTATACCCTTTAGTGCTGACTGATGCAGGACAGGTTGGCGGGATCGAATCGATCCTAGGCCTTGTTTTGCCGCTTGCCCTGATGTTTGGCCTGATGTACCTGCTGCTGATCCGTCCGCAGAAAAAGAAGGAAAAGAAACTGCGTGAGCAGATCAACGCCATGGTCGTCGGCGACTCCGTTGTCACGATCGGCGGCATCGTCGGGCGCATCGTCAACCTGAAAGACGACGAAGTCACGATTTCCACCAGCGTGGCCAACACGTTGATCACTTTTAAGAAGAGCTCGATCAACACGGTTGTCAAACCGTTGTCTGACTGATCCGCAAGAGGAGGAGAGACCATGAAACACATCAAGACGGTTCAGAAGGCCTGCAACCTGAAGCCCCTGTCCGGCCACGCCTGCGGCGAGTGCCAGACGTCCTGCCAGTCGGCCTGCAAGACCAGCTGCACGGTGGCCAACCAGAAGTGCGAAAACCGCGCCCGCTGAGCAGGCAGGCCCGTTTGTTCGTTCAGGCTCACGACGCCTGCCGCCATCCGGCTGCAGGCACTTCAAATAGTGGAAGGCAGCTGCTTTTCGCTATTTTTTTCGGAATGGATGCGACATGATACACCTTTTTCAATTTCAAGGCGATTTCCTGGCCTATGACAGCGAAAGCCAGGCGCTTCATCTCCTCGATGAAATCGCCTGGTCCGTCCTGGCCGCGTACCAGGAAAACGGCGGGCACCGGCCGGATGCGGCCGGACTGGACCGCCTGGCCCGGCGCCACGGCCCGGAAGCGGCCGAATGCGCCGCCGAGATCGACCAGCTGATCCAGGACGGCGACCTGTTTGCCCCGCCCGAGCAGGCCACATTGGCCCAGCTTTACCCGGACGGCGCCCGGATCAAGTCGATGTGCCTGCATCTGTGCCACGACTGCAACATGCGCTGCACATACTGTTTTGCCGGCACCGGCGATTTCGGCACCGGGCACCGCACCATGCTCGACGAATCAACCGGCCGCAAGGCGATCGAGTTCCTGCTGGAAGCCTCCGGCGACCGGCATAACCTCGATATCGACTTTTTCGGCGGCGAGCCGCTCTTGAACTGGCCGGTGGTCGTAGCCCTGACCCGCTACTGCGAGCAGCGCAGCCGGGAAACGGGCAAATCGCTCCGCCTGACGATCACGACCAACGCAACCCTGCTCGACGACGAGAAGATCGCGTTCATCAACGAACATTTCAAGAACTGCGTCCTCAGCATCGACGGACGGCCCGAGGTGCACGACCGGATGCGCCCGGACGCGGGCGGACACGGCACCTATGACCGGGTCGCCCGCCACATCCGCTCGTTTGTCGCCGCGCGCGGCGACCGCGAATATTACCTGCGGGCGACGTTCACGCGTCACAACCTCGATTTCGACCAGGATGTCCTGCACCTGGCCGGCCTGGGCAGCCAGGTCTCCGTCGAACCGGTGGTCGCGCCAGCCGGCAGCGGCTATGAAATCCGGCCTGAGGACCTGCCGGCCATCGAGGCCGCCTACGAGCGGCTGGCCGCGGCGATGCTGGACGCCGAGGAACGCGGCGAAGGCTTCAACTTTTTCCACTACATGATCGACCTCTCCGAAGGCCCCTGCTTTTTCAAACGGCTCAAGGGCTGCGGCGTCGGCACGGAGTACTGCGCGGTCACCCCGGAAGGCGATATCTATCCCTGCCACCAGTTTGTCGGCATCGAGTCGTTCAAGATGGGCAGCGTCCACGAGCAGCCGGTTCGTCTGGACCCGGCGGTCCAGGCGCAGTTTGCCCACTTGCTGGTGCCGGACAAGCCGGCCTGCAACGATTGCTGGGCCCGTTATTTCTGCAGCGGCGGCTGCGCAGCCAACGCCTGGTTCGCAACCGGACGCGTCGACGGCCTTTACGAGACCGGCTGCCGCATGGAACGCAAGCGCCTGGAAGGCGCGCTCTGGCTCGAAGCCCGGCGCAAACTCCGCCAGGCGGACTGAGGAGACAGCTATGGACCTGATCACGAGTAAGGACATCTTGAAAAACCAGGAAATCCGCCTGCTGCTGCAGGCGTCAGCCGACCAGATGAAGACGCTCGGCTACACGGAACACTCGTTCCGCCACTGCCGTCTGGTCAGCAACAAGTGCGGTGAGCTTCTGAGCTCGCTGGGCTACCCGGAACGCACCGCCGAACTGGCCCGCATCGCCGGTTACCTGCACGACATCGGCAACGCCGTCAACCGCCGGAACCACGAGCAGACCGGCGCCGTCCTGGCATACGATTTCCTGCTCCGCCAGGGCATGGCCTGCGACGAGGCGATCATGATCATGATGGCGGTCGCCAACCACGACGAGGACGTCGGCGTGCCTGTCAATGCGATCGCGGCGGCCCTGATCCTGTCGGACAAGGCCGATGTGCACCGCTCGCGGGTCACCAACCGCGACCGGGCCAGCTTCGACATCCACGACCGGGTCAACTACGCCGTCACGCGCTCCACCCTGACGATCGATGCCGACCAGCGCCAGGTCACGCTGGAGCTGGAAATCGACACCCGGATCAGCGCCCTAATGGATTATTTCGAGATCTTCCTGATGCGCATGAAGATGTGCCGCAACGCCGCCAGCTACCTCAAGCTCGATTTTGCCCTCGTGATCAACCAGACACGGCTTTTGTAAGCGCTGTTTGCGCCTGTGAAGAGGATTTGACGGACGGGGAACGTATATAACATATAGGAGAACCTTCCGGACGCATCTGCAGCATGAGGAAAGAGGTCGGTCCGATCAGCAATTTAATTCCCGAATCTGTCATTGAGGAAGTGAAAGCGCGCAACGAGCTCGTTTCAGTCGTCGAGCAATACGTTCACCTGGACCGGAAAAGCGGCAGCAACTATTTCGGCCTCTGCCCGTTTCACGGTGAGAAGACGCCGTCGTTCAGCGTGTCACCGCCCAAGCAGATCTATTACTGCTTCGGCTGCCACAAGGGCGGCGATGTCATCCATTTCATCATGGACATCGAGAAATGCTCGTACCCGCAGGCGATCCGGCTGCTGGCCGAACGCGCCGGCGTCGCCATCCCCGAACCGGACGACGAAGCCTGGCGCCAGCGTCACGAAAAACAGAAGGCGCTGCAGAACATCTGCCTGGAAGCGGCCCGCCAGTTTTACCGCAACCTGATGGCCGCGGCCGGGCAGCCGGCCCGTCAGTACATCCAGCGCCGTGCCCTGGCCTCGTCTGTCTGCCGCAAGTTCGGCCTCGGCTATGCCCTGGAGGAATGGAACGGCCTGCTGCGCCACCTGAACCAGCTCGGCTTCACCGACGAGGAACTGCTGCTGCAGTCCGGCCTGTTCCGGCGCGGCAAGAGCGGCGGCCTCTATGACCTGTTCCGCCACCGCCTGATGTTTCCCATCTTTGACGCGATGGGCCGGATTATCGCCTTTGGCGGGCGCGTCCTGGACGACAGCCAGCCCAAGTATATCAACTCGCCCGAGACGCCCCTCTACACCAAGGGTCGGCATCTCTACGCCCTCAACGTGGCCAAGAGCAGCAAGAAGGACCAGATGGTGATCGTCGAAGGCTACATGGACGCCATCGCCCTGCACCAGGCCGGTGTCGACAACGCCGTCGCCTCGCTGGGCACGGCCCTGACGGAGAACCAGGCCCAGCTGCTGCGCAAGTACACCGAGCAGGTCGTCATCGCCTACGACGCCGACGCCGCCGGCCAGGCTGCCACGCTGCGCAGCCTGGAGACGCTCTCCCAGCGCGGCCTCAAAGTGACCGTGCTCCAGGTGCCTGACGCCAAGGATCCGGACGAGTTCATCCGCCTGCACGGCCCGGAGCGTTTCCACGCCCTGATCGACAAGTCGCTGCCGCTCCTGGACTACAAGCTGGCGGTCGCGCGCCGCAACAGCATCAGCCAGGGCGCGGTGGATCCGCTGGCCTACCAGGACGAGGCCTGCCAGATCCTGGCCCGGGAAGAAAACGCCATCGTGCGCGAACTGTACGCCACCCGTCTGGCCGAGGAAATCCACGCATCGACCGAATCGGTGCTGCAGGAGATCGAACGGCGGCTGGGCGCGTCATCCGGCGAAAGCGCCCGGCCCGCTGCGCGAACCCACCTCGACCGGCCCGGCACGGACCAGGAGCTGCCCGAATCCACCTCCCGCGAATCCCTGTCCCGCGAAGAGCTCTACGTGCTGACCCTGCTGGCCGCGGAGCCGTCCCTGGCCGAGGAAGCCAGGATCACGGCTGAGGATTTTTCGCCGGGCCCCGTCCGCACGCTGGCGGAAAGCGCCCTGCCGCGCGCCCGCGACGGAACGCTCGACTTGTCTGTCCTGATCGAACTGTGCGCCGACCTGACGGTGCGCGATTATCCGCTGCACGACCTGGTCGCCCGGGTCAGCATGCGTCTGGACGAGCTCTTCGGCCAGAATCTGCGCCAGGGCGCCGCAGAACAGCTTTGGCGGCTGCGCAAGCAGCGGCTGCGCCAGCAACTGGAGACGCTCCAGCGCCAATACCAGGAACAGACCGACGAAGCCGGCCGCAGCCGGCTCAAACAGGACATCCTGGCCCTGACGCGCCGGCTGACCGAACTCAAGCAAAAGCCGGACTGGCAGTCCTGAAAGACCTGCATACGAGCACACCACACCATTCTAGTCTAGGAGGAATCAAATCAAATGGCAGCAGAGAAGAAGCACGGTTTACTCAGCGACCTGGTGACCAAGGCCAGGGCCGGTAACAACCAGATCCCGTACAAGGATGTCATGTCGGCCATAGAGGCTTCGGAGCTCGATCTTGAGCAGGCGGAAAAAATCCTGGACCGCCTGGAGTCGCTCGGCATCGAAGTGGTCCCGGATACGGTTGTCGAGGAAGAGACCCCGGTCGAATCGGATACTGAACTGGGCGGCGTCGAAGGCGTCGGGGGCGACGACCCGGTGCGCATGTACCTCAAGGAGATCGGCAAAGTGCCGCTGCTGACCGCCGATGAAGAGAAGGAACTGGCCCAGCGCATGCTCGAGGGCAGCGAAGAAGCCAAACATGAACTGTGCGTCGCCAACCTGCGTCTGGTGGTCAGTATCGCCAAACGTTATGTCGGGCGCGGCATGCAGTTTCTCGACCTGATCCAGGAAGGCAACCTCGGCCTGATCAAGGCGGTCGACAAGTTCGACTACACCAAGGGCTTCAAGTTCAGCACCTACGCCACCTGGTGGATCCGCCAGGCGATTACGCGCGCCATCGCCGACCAGGCGCGCACAATCCCTATTCCGGTGCACATGGTCGAGACGATCAACAAGCTGATCCGGGTTCAGCGCCAGCTGATCCAGGAACTGGGCCGCGAGCCGGAAGCCGAGGAAATGGCCCAGGAAATGGGCATGACCGTCGAAAAGGTGCGCGAAATCATGAAAATATCCCAGGAGCCGGTTTCGCTCGAAAAGCCGATCGGGGAAGAGGAGGACAGCCACCTGGGTGACTTCATCCCGGACGACGACGCCCCGTCACCGGCCGACCAGGCCGCGTTCACCCTGCTCAAGGAACAGCTGCTCGACGTGCTCAAGGGTTTGACGCCGCGCGAGGAGAAAGTGCTGCGGCTGCGCTTTGGCCTGGATGACGGGCGAACTCGCACCCTGGAGGAAGTCGGCAAGGAGTTTAATGTCACCCGCGAGCGCATCCGCCAGATCGAGGCCAAGGCGCTGCGCAAGATGCGCCATCCCAGCCGCAGCAAGAAGCTCAAGGATTACCTGGACTAACAATGGCCGGGACGGACCGGACAGCACCGGTGCGCCTGTCACCGCGCCTGCAGGCCGCGGCCGGCCTGATCGCGCCTTGCCAGACGGTCTATGACATCGGGACCGATCACGCCTGGCTGCCGGTCTGGCTGGTCGAAAACGGTGTCTGCCAGCAGGCCGTGGCCGCCGACCTGCGGACCGGCCCGCTGGAACGGGCCCGGGCCAACATCCTGAGCCGCCGCCTGGACGGCCGGATAAAGACCCGTCAGGGCGACGGCCTGGCAGGCCTCGCGCCCGCTCCGGACGACGCCGTCGTGCTGGCCGGCCTGGGCGGCCTCGAGATCCGGCGCATCGTGGCCCAGGCCCACCCGGTTTTGGCCCAGCTGATCGTCCAGCCGATGAAGACGCTGCCCGAGCTGCGCCAGTGGCTGGTTTCCCAAGGCTACAGCATTTGCCAGGAGGCACTGGCCCGGGAAAGAGGGCGCTTCTACCCGGTCATCAAGCTCCGCTACGAAGGCAGCTGCCGCCCGCTCACCGACCTGGAGGCCTGGCTGGGCCCCTGCCTGCTGCGGGACAAGCCGGCCGGGCTGGCTGAATATGCCGCCGTCCTGCTGCACCGCCTGCAGCGCCAGCTGCGCGGCCAGCCGGATTTGAAAAGTCTGGCCGGGCAGATCGCGCAGCTGGCTGAGAAAGGAGCGCTGTCCGATGAACACGGATAAGCTTGTCCCAACCCGAGTCGCCGACCTGGAAAACTGGCTTGACCGCTTCGCGCCGGCCCGGACCGCGGAGGAATGGGACGCGGTCGGCCTGCAAATCGGCCATCCGGACGATCCGGTCCAGGCCGTCCTGCTCACCCTCGACATCACGCCCGAGGCGGTCCGCCTGGCCCGTCAGCACCAGGCCAGCCTGATCATCTGTCACCATCCGCCGCTCTTCGAGCCGCTGGCCTCCTTGCGCCTGGACCAGCCGGAGCAAAGGATGCTGGTCGAGCTGGCAGCAGCCGGGACCAGCGTCCTGGCCGCCCACACCAACCTGGACCAGGCAGCGGGCGGCGTCGCGGACTGCCTGGCCGAAAAACTGGCCGGGGCCTTCGGGGCAAAATCCCGCCTGGAACCGCTTGGCCCGTACGGGCGCCTGATCGTTCTGGACAAGCCGGTTCGCTGGCTGCGGCTGCTGGATGCCGGTCAGCGCTCGCTGGGTGCCGGCGGCTGTTTGCAAAACACGGCTGACAGCCCGCTGGTGCGGCGCATCGGCGTCTATCCGGGTTCATTCAGCGCCGATTTCATCCCGGATGCCGTCGCCGCCGGGGCCGAGGCGGTCATCTGCGGCGAATGCAAGCACAGCACCGGTCTGCTCCTGACCCTGCACGGCCTGGCCCAGGCTGCTTTCGGCCACGATGTCACCGAACGGGTCGTGCTCGAACCGCTGGCAGAAAAGCTGCGCGCCGCCTTCCCCCAGATCCGGTTTGCGGTCTGCCCGGGTCTGGATTATAATGAGAGCGCTTTCCGAGTAAGCCGGACAGCCGCGGGTGTCAGCCGAAAGGCGGCACATGAGGAAAGTCCGGGCTCCGCAGGGCAGGGTGCCGGGTA
>JAAYJD010000007.1 GCA_012523135.1 Clostridiaceae bacterium | reverse complement strand
TTGATGCTGGGCACACCATTCGATGGCTGTTTGGCCGCTGCGCTCATAGTCTGACAGTCGTTGTTCCCACTCTAGACGTTTCTGAGCTTGTGTCATCCTGTTCACTCCCATGTTCTTGATCGTTCAGGATGATTTTCTCAGATTGCTGATTCCATGAGTAGGTGTGCTGGCTTTGACGCTTACCATGCATCCGCAATGCAGAACAGTAAATCGATGGACGTGCCACTTTTCTGATTATCACTAAAACGCGGCATTCAGCCCGCGCTTACAAAAGCAGTACGACACAGGGGGAGCCGCCGGTACAACCATATTTGAATGTGGTAAGATAGGCGGCTCCCACCTTACTGTTCATGGCCCTATTGAGAGCCTGCTCAACAAACCAATTTACATAAAAAAGCCATGCAATGCGTTTAACTTAATCGCGACAGACCGCGTAAACGTATCTTGTTTTGTGACCGGTCGTCACGGATCGGACATACGGGTTGCTGCTGCAGATCTCAGTTGATCGCCAGGATGCTGCAGCCTTTCAGATAGTCTGTATCTATAAGGCATCTCAGAAACGGGGTGCTTTTTTATGTTCCAAAAACAAGGTGGAACGCATGCCAAACAACAATCGCATCTTCAAAGCCTGCGACAAGTCGAAAAACTTGCTGCCAGGCAGCACCACCAGCGGTAAGACCGCCAATGAGCTTACTGTTGTGAAAATAGACTCATATTATATCTGGGCGCATACGGAAGCCACCCGGTCCTGCGCTGGATGATAGACAGGATCTTCGTACGGACAGATTCGGCCGTAAACATCAAACCGAATAAGGAGAAGGCAATCGAGCACATCGATTGGGCCGTGGCGACGATCATGGCATAGGACCGCGCAATTAGAAATGGAGGAAAATCGCTTACTTCCGTATACATTGATCGAGGACTTTGACGCTTTGATAGCCCCTAGGCACGTTGGGCTGGGCTGCATTTTCAACCATCAATTGACTGCCATAATCATGAAATAGCAAGTTATATTTTCGTTTTTTATTTCATTTTATAACATATAATGAAATAGCAAGCTGTTGTTCATGATCATCGGCTGCTCTTTACCAGGTGTTCAACGCTGTCAATCAGCCGGCAGAGCCGTTCACGCTGTTCGGGATATTGTTCAGGGCTGCCCACCAGCAATACAGTTTCCAGTTCAGAACAAAAACCTGGCGGTATCAGGTGAAACCGAGCGATATAGTTCAGGTTCCAGCCATCCCCTGAATAGTAAACGCGATTGAGCGCGAAGACAACCTGCACCAGGTTATGCACCAGCAGACTGGCCAGACCGGCACAAAACAGCGTGTCCTGCCTGGCCACCTTGTTCTGGTAGTGGTAATCGTGCCGCCAGTAGAGCGCGCTATCCAGATGTTTCTTGATAATGTGGTTGCGCAGCTTATCAGGATATGTTTGCAGTTGTCTTTGCCATTCGGAAACAATGGCAAACGGGTCTTCGATAATGGTGTTGTTGGCCAGGTCAGTTGGCAGATGGTAACCCCAGATTGTCCAGATGCAGGGATCCGGATCCGGAGAGGAACCATCGAGAATGGATTGCAGCCGACCGTCGATATCACTGATCCGCCGAGGCCAGTAACCATCTATCTCAATGCCCTGTCGGCGCCAGTCCTTGATATGCAGGTCGATGGTCTGCCTGAGTGATGTGAGTCGATCTATGTCAGGGATCCAGTCCTCGTAGTAGGCGCGCAGGTCAATGTCAGACATGCCGTCATTCCTTTTTTTGCCGTAGGAGCCTGCGACCGCTATCGCATATTTTCCACAAAAAAGTTGTCTTATCAGCGGCAGAAGATCATCAATGATGCGGTTCAGAGGTTCTGGAAAAGGGTCATGTGGCATACGATGCCTCCTCTGCATGCAAAAAGTGTGCCTGCTGTTGTGATCATGCTGTTGGCTCAAAATGCATATGCAAGATGACATCATCATACAAGAGATCATGCTTGCATGGCAATGTGCCAGACCGTTGACCTCATCACAAAATGGCGGTCAGATGCCTTCTTACCTGTTTGGGGCTGGGTTACAACGCATACCAGGGCCTGCTCAAACCAGCAATCTGAAAAACCTTTGGCAAGATGGGCATGATGCCTTAGCCAGTATTTCGTCAAACAGGATTTCATTTGCGTGAACTTGGGGCAATCGCACAACAGTATCAAACCCTACAGCCTCAGCGTCTGTGGGATTAATTTATTTTTGAAGAAGTGCTATGATGAGGTCATTTATGTGCAAATCCATGGCCTGTCTTGTTTTTTTGATGATTTAGATTTGTCCATAGCCGACGTGATGTTCCCGATACCGATTGTCATATGGATCCTTTCGCTTATCCGACTATCTGCTCGACTCGTAATCCGCGCCAAATTTTCAGATGAGATATCGACCTTTCACAACTGCCGTTCTCACTTCGAAATTGGCAACATCTGCTCTGCCTCAATCATGAAGCAAAAAGTCTCTTCCTATTGACTACAGTCTCGGTTCCGTTCAAAAGGACCGGGGTTCTACACAATTTCAGGTTGGTCTGAGGTTATGAGGGCAATCAAAGGGAAAACGAGTCAGAGATTATATTCCCTGTACCCATGCTTTCATGGTTTCGTCGTTCCCTGTGTACTCTGCGCAGCCGATTCACGCGTGGTCACTTCGCCCTCTGCTGGGATTGTCGTTTCAACAGGTGAGTCCAAACCGATTCTATTTTCGAGCGTTCCATGCGCCAGAACAAAATCTCTGAAGGCAATGACTGCCTCTTCCCCGATATAGAATGACTGCAACGACCACAGGATATTGGTTGTCAGATACCCATTGTCATGCAGGACGATCCCAATATTGCTTTGGCCGGCTGGTGCATAATCGATGCCGATGCTCAGGACCTCCCAGCCCAACTGATTGCGGACGGTTTCGCCTTCGTTCATGATATCTGTCCGCGCAAGCAGCATATCCCAGACAATGCCTGGATCTGGCAGGCTGTAATAGTCCCAGCGGAGTAAATCTTTTTTTGTTCCACCATCCCAGACCGAGTGGATAAATGTATTATTGATCTTCAGGTGCTCAGCCAAATCAAGGCGATCGATCAAATCCGTCAGCGTTTCGAACGTATAGGTCGCGTTAAAGAATCCATAGTAACCGGCATAACCTTCATATCGGACGGCCACGACACAACCTGGATCAATATCCTGTATCCGGAAAAACGCGGCGTCAATCTCATGGGTTTTATCGGTATAGATATCGTATCCGGTCAGATGCAGATTGCCCATTTTATCTTCGATCAGGTTTTCGTTCAGTTCGCGGACGCTGCTCTGGTACTCGATCCCGTTGATCTCGGCACCGCCGATGTATTTTTCAAACACCTCCAGTTCTTCCCACCTGGGCGCCACCGCCGTCGCCGCAGTCGTTGTTTCCACCGGTGTGGTTGTCGTTGGTTCTGTCGGCATGAAGCCTGGCCCAAGCTTCGTCCAGACAAAAGAGGCTGCAATGACGAGAGCAACAACAGCCGCCGCCATGAGCGCTTTCTGCCAGGCAGGACGGGGCATCGGATGGGTTGCCGGGCGGCCTCCCTGTTGGCCAGGACTGACAGTTGCTTCCGCCAGTTTGTCATCGTCGATCAGGCTGATCATCTTTTTGAGCTCTTCGCGATTCATCTATTATAATCCTTCTTCCTCGATCCATGTGCGCAGCTTGTTTCTCGTGCGAAACAGCATCGATTCCACCTTGCTCTTGCTCATTCGAAAGCGCCGCATGATCTCTTTAACTGAATCGAAATACCAGTAGCGCCGGATAAACACCTGTCTGGTCGCTCCGTCAAGGGTGTCCAGAAAACCGTTGATACAGTCCGCTAAACGATCATCGGCTTCGTTCTGCTCCCCTGAGCCAACATCGTCCAGGCACGCTTCCAGTTCTTCATACGATACAGTAACGGCGGGATTACGCCTGGACGCATGGATATACGCGTATTTCTTAAGGGCTAGATTGCGGGCAATACGGCACAGGAAAGCGGCCAGAACGCGCGGTCTGGCCGGAGGTATGGCATTCCAGGCGCCCAGGTACGTGTCATTCACGCATTCATCAACATCTGACGGATTATGCAGAATATTACGGGCGATCTGGCGAAACAGCCTGCCGTATTTCAGCTCCGTTTCCCTGATCGCCTGTTCCGACCGCGCCCAGTAAAGCTCGATGATCGAACGATCTTCCACGAGACTGTCTCCTTTGCATGTGAAAGCCTTCATTTATTATGTACGATAACGAAGGCTTTTGCTTGCATCGGGCCACAATATGGCGGCCCCTTTCGGTCAGATTGACAGCCTGTCTTTATTTCTAAGTCGACGATAGCAGCAAAAAGCCTCACCAGGCTGGATGGTCACGGTAAAACACGTTATGGAACCGCTATTCCCGTGACCTGACCCGTATAGCCCGGGCCACATTGGCCGTGGTGATCTGGTCAAGCATGTTTTCATCAATCCCGGATTGGACAGCGCATGGCCAGAATTCCGTAAACAGCGTGTGGTAGGGCCGCACCTTGCCGCCCTTGGGTTCCCCGACATGGTACCAGCCGCTGTCTTGCGATATCAGGACCCGGTCTGCCAGCCCGGCAGCGATCAGGTCCTTGAGCATAATCACCTGCTGATCATGCCGGCTCCCGATGCCGTCCAGGCTGATCCAGACGCCGCTTGCAGCCATCTGGCGCTGGATGTCCAACCCGTCACCGGCATCGGCGTGTGCCCAGATAAACTGAGAAAGGTCAAACCGACGGGCCTGCATGATCGCCTGGGCTTCAAGCATGGCCGCGCTGCCGACCGTATGGCTGACAACAACCAGGCTCGTGGTTTGGGCAGCCAGAATGGCTGCGCCGAGTATTTTTCGCGCGCTGTCACTCAGCTTGCCGCTGTTCAGGGCGATCTTGATGAAGCCCGGCTTGATGCCGGTTGACCCGATGCCGTTGATGGCCTCGTCAATCCAGACCGCCGCGATCTCCTCTTCGCTCAGGCGATCGGCTTCAGGCGGCAGCATCGGCGCCTGGTACCAGCCGGTGTTGGTGACCATATGGAGACCGGTCAGCTGGGATAGTTCCAGGAGCAGCTCCGGATCGCGGCCCAGCCAGATGGGGGTACAGTCGACAAATCCCCGGCAGCCTGTTTCGCGCAGGGTATCCAGGTAAGGCCGCATCACGGTTGCAACGTCCGCCCGGTCATAGGCGCGCGGCGCTTCGGACGGATCATGAAAATCGACCAGG
Organism: Clostridiaceae bacterium; assembly: GCA_012523135.1. Classification (GTDB taxonomy): domain Bacteria; phylum Bacillota; class Clostridia; order Saccharofermentanales; family UBA5734; genus JAAYBY01. The sequence continues at coordinate 1,157 of JAAYJD010000007.1, read as the reverse complement.
ACATGCTCATGGGCCGCAGCCTTGCCGAAATCCAAATCCAGGACAGGTCCAGTCACAGTCTGAATCATGGGGCTCCCTCCTTACCATGCGCCGGTTATTTCCACGGCAGTGTGTCATTTCAAGTCTATTATTTCACAGGGCTGCCGGTATGAAAAGGCGCCGCAGCATAAATGGTCATAGTGGACATAGACCATGATCCTGCTGCGCTGCTGCCCGGCCTGTTCTGTTTGTGCTATGATGATGACAGGCATGCACGGTTTTGGTTCTTTTAAACATGCAAAAAACAAAAACATGACATGTGAGGTGTTCCCATGGCAGGCTTCTTCAACTGGAATGAACAGGGCAAGTTCGATTCTTTTGATCAGGCAAAGGACCATGCCCGCAAAGCACAGAACAAGAACAGGTCCGGCCGGCAAAAATCCATACAACAGATCATCTTCGGCCTGGTCGCCATCCTGGTCATCCTGGCGATGATCGCTTCGTTTGTTTTTTTCTTCAGACCATAAGTCGGTTTTATCAGCCCGCCTGACGCCGAATGGCATACGGTGAGGATGCATCGGGAGGACAAGCAGATGAATCAGTCAAACGAACCACGCAACCCGTCGCGGGTCGCCCTGGTCACAGGCGGAACCCGGGGCATTGGCCTGGCTGTTACCGCCGCGTTAGCCCGCTCCGGCATGCATGTCCTGGCCGTTTACCGGTCGAACAGGACGCAGGCCGAACGCAGTGTCCGCGAGCTGCAAGGTCAGGGACTGTCGGTCGAGGCCTTTCAGGCGGATGTCGGCAACCAGGAGCAAGCCGGCCAAGCGGCCGCCGAAGCCGTCAGCCTCTGGGGACGGATCGATGTGCTGATCAACAACGCCGGCATTTTCGAATTCTGTTTTCTGGAAGACATGACCGAAGCGTTTTTTGACGAGATCATGCGCACCAACCTGAAGAGCATGATCTTCATGATGCAGGCCGTCGTTCCCTGGATGAAGCAAAACCAATTTGGCCGCATCATCAACGCGACGTCCATATCCGGCACGCTGGCCGACGTCGGCCTGGTCGCCTACGCCTGTTCCAAGGCCGGCGTCAACCTGCTGACCAAAGTCAGTTCCGGCGAGCTGGCCCCCTACGGCATCACCGTCAACGCCTACGCCCCCGGCATCATCCAC
>JAAYJD010000364.1 GCA_012523135.1 Clostridiaceae bacterium | reverse complement strand
CTTGACCGTCATCTGCAGCAGCCGGCTCAGCTGTCCCTGGCTCATCTCCCAGTACGGAACCAGGGCTTCGAACATTTTCGGTTCTGTTTGCAGGCCGCGTGTAAACTGGGCCGACCGGGTGGCGAACAAATCGTGCATCGTGTCGCGGGATGTCAGTCCGTATGTTGTGAAAAACTGCTCCGGCCCGCGCCGGATATTTTCGTTTTGCAGGATGAAATCGCCGAGCGAATAAAAGATCGGGCGGCCCTTGTAGATCTCAATCGGGCGCAGCAGGTGCGGACCATGGCCAACCACCGCATGGGCGCCGGCGTCGATGCAGCGGTGGGCAAACTCCTGAATAAAGTAATCCGGTGTCTCTTTGCTTTTTCCACTGATCTCGTGGGCATGCAGCGACACCATGATCGCGTCAGCCTGCAGCCGGGCGTCAAAAATGGCTTTTTCGACCCGTTTCATATCCTGTTCGTTGACAGAGGACTGACGACCGGTCTTATCCGACACTTTAAACATCAGGGTGCCAAACTCAAACGCATCGTCTGCGAGCTGCGGCAGGTAACCCTCTTTGCGGATGATGTCGCGATAGGCGTTGATGGCGGTTCCTTCGGCGATGCCTTTCAGGTCTTCCATCTGCTCTGCCGTAACCAGGAAGGTCTCCTGGATCCGGATGCCGTTGACGCCAGGCCGGCCCATCATCTGGGCACTTTGGGCGCCAGCCATCGCGTAGCGCTTGAACGTCGATGTGGCGGCGATCAGGGCGATCCGCCCGCTGCGGCAATCCAGATACACCGGTTCCGATGCCTCCGCCAGCGTCATCCCCGTGCCCGCGGTCTTCAATCCGGCCCGTCGCGTGTATTCCAGCGTCTTGGCAACGCCCTCAAAGGAATAGTCCAGCGAGTGGTTGTTGGCCAGGGCGTACATGTTGAAACCAAAGGTCTTGATGCTGTCCAGAATGTCCGGCGTGATGCACAGCCAGCTGCCGCCGCTTTCCTCGGAAGGCGGACAGTCATATGGGTGGACTGTGCCTTCGATATTGGCAAAGCGAAAATCACCCTGGCAGATAAAATCCCTGACGCGGGTAAACCCGTCGTAATGGCCGTCAATCGGAAGGCAACGCTGAATGAGCAGATCTCCTGCAGCTGTAAATTTCATAATTCCTCGCTTCTGTCCTGCCCCGTCAAGGCACATGAAAGGCAAGACCATACCTTGGCTAAGCCGTGGTTTGGTTCAAGACCTGCCTTTCGCTTATACCGCAAAATTCCAACATGATCAGCATGCAACTGGATCCTTAGTCCCACATGCTGTTGATGGCGTCCAGCGTCTGCTCCACCAGCAGGTCGCCGCCCTCCGGGTCGCACAGGGTCGAAGCCGGTTTGCTGCTGTAAGAGCCCCCGGCAAGCGCGGCCGTCGTCGGCAGGTACCCGCCGTTCCCGTTGGCCAACTGGACAATGACCGTCTGGGCGGCGCGGCTCCTGGCCTTGATGCGCATCCCATATTCGCAGAACAGCTCGAACGGATTGGTGGCCAGCGCCGCAGACCCGATCCGCAAAACATGGCTTTTAAAACGGTATTGCGTCGTTTCCTGCTGCAGCAGATAGCGGTCAACCACGCCGATCGGCGCAAACAGGCTCACAATCTCATCGCTGGTCAGGCGATTCCCGGCGCTATGCTGCTGCTTGACCTGATCGATTTTCGCCTGGGCTTCCAGGTAATCCGCTTCGCTGACCTGCCGTAAAGGCAGACTCATCTCCAGCACCTTGTGCCGGAAAACCGGGTACAGGTTGATGGTGTTGCGCGCTTCGCGATACCCGCGGACAACCGCTTCGGTGATCCGTTCGCCGATTTTCCTGCATTCCTCGCCCATATCCAGATTGCGCTGCACTTCGCCCTTCTGGGCGTTCCAAAGCGGCAGGGTGCGCTGGTTGTTCTTGCTGATCCGGATCAGATCGAGCGGATTCTGGTCGCCGGCAGCTCCGCACAAGGGCAGGATATGGACGTTGCCCAACTGCTCGCGAATCTGGCTGCGCGTCGGGGCCCAGTAGTCAGCGGTGATCATCTGGTGCAATTCGAAGACCTGCGACGGACAGGGGATGTTGACGACAACACCGGTCAGATGTCCGGACAGGTCCCAGGTGTAGAGCATGTCGGCGGTATGGTCGGATGTCCCTTCAAACCGCTTGAAAGAGGCTTGGCTGCAATCGCCGTACATCTTGGTCACATTTAGGTTGTCATCAGCAAAGACCGGCCTCCTGTTAAACGCGACAACGGCATAGTCCTGAGCGCCGCTGATCCCACCCGGGGCCGCGTGCTCCCAGGCGTGCCGGATGATGGCGGCAAGCTTACCCGCCAGGTACTCAGCGGCGGCCTCGCCGGTCAGCAGGTTGCCGGGAACACTTTCCTCCGGCATCAGGTCGTCACCCAGGATTTTGCGATTCTTTTCAAGGCGCTTTTCGGGCCCGAACAAGCTCGAGTTATGGGTATGGGTCACATTGAGCGAGATGTTGGCGACATCCAGGCCGCCGCAATCTGCCAGGCGCGCGCACACCTTGTCCAGAACCAGCAACGGGACGCTGACCATGTCCGCGGAGACCATGACAACATGCGCTTTGGCTGTCTTCATGACCAGAGCGGTCGCGGTGATTGGGTCATGCACATATTGTGAGATTCTGCCATACAATTGGCCAGCCAGATAAATCGGCTGGTCAGGCGTGATGTTCGCCCAGGCCCAGCCGATCTCAAGAATTTCTTGTTGATTCAGTTGATTCATAAGATGACCATTCCTTTGAAGCCATGCGCTAGCGCGCTTTCCTGAGCTGCACCAAGATAACAGCGTCTTTGGCGATCTCAAAAACCGATTTGAATTGTTCTGAATAAAACATTTCGCTGCGTACCAGTTCCAGGTCTGACTGCTCGTCGAGCAGATAGAAATCGGCCTCGATGCCTTCATCGCTGGAAAAGCCGGCCATGTCGACAAGCAGCTTGGCCGATGTGTCCTTTTGCACCGCGATCAGCACCGCCGCTTCGTTGTCGTGCATGGCGGCGCAGGCGTAGACGCCTGGACTGTCGCATCCTGTCAGGGTCTGTGTTCGCAGCCGGTACAGGCAATCACGTAACCACCCGTTCAACGGGTGGTTTGATTTTCGCCCTATAAGGGCATG
>JAAYJD010000363.1 GCA_012523135.1 Clostridiaceae bacterium | reverse complement strand
TCTCGTTGAATTGAACTTTTGGCTCGTCTTTGTCTTGTTTCACTGTTCAATTTTCAAGGTCCGGTCCTCGGTTTTGCCCGAGGCGCTTTGCTATCTTATCATCGACACAACCCTTTGTCAACACCTTTTCAACCAGCCTTTTCGCCAAATCCGACCGGTTCTGCAACCGGTCGGATTGGTTGATTTGGGCAGGGGCTGACCCTGAATATGTCGTGCAACAGATTCGCCAAAAGATTCGTGTGGCAGGAGAATCTTCCGGCGAAACGACCAACCGATAACGACAGCCCCTTAGGGACTGTTCATCAATAAGCAGCTCTATAGGTTCTTCGAGAGATTGACCAGACTCGTCAATCTCTCGAAGCAAAGAGCTACTAATTTCTTAACAGTACCTTAGTTAAACAGGTTCATCAGGTTGAAGCGGCTGTAGATCGAAACCGCGATCAGGGACACGGTGGCCATGATCTTGATCAGGATATCCAGGGACGGACCGACGGTGTCCTTGAGCGGGTCGCCGACCGTATCGCCGATGACAGCGGCGTCATGCGCTTCGCTGCCTTTTCCGGTGCCCTCCACGCCGCCAAACTCGATGTACTTCTTGGCGTTGTCCCAGGCGCCGCCGCTGTTGGCGGTGAACAGGGCCAGCATGACCGCTGACAAGGTCGAACCGATCAGCAGACCGCCGACAAACTGGGCGCCGAAGACAAAGCCGGCCACCACCGGAACAGCAACAGCAATCACGACAGGCAGTTTCATCTCACGGAGCGCACCGGCGGCCGAGATCTTGATGCAGGTGGTGTAATCGGGCTTTTCATCCCCGGTGAGGATGCCCGGCATCTCCTTGAACTGGCGACGGACTTCCTGGACCATTTTGCCGGCGCTGACGGCAACCGCGTCGATCAAAAGACTGGAGAACAGGAACGGCAGGGCGCTGCCGATAAAGGCGCCGGCCAGCACCTGGGTGCTGATGATGTTGAGCACAGCTTCATGGACCGCCTCATCGATGCCGATCTGCGCGTGCATGTAGGAGACCAAAAGCGAGAGGGACGCCAGGGCGGCCGAACCGATCGCGAAGCCTTTGCCGATGGCGGCCGTGGTGTTGCCGACAGAGTCCAGTTTGTCGGTGATGCGGCGCACAACCGGATCAAGCTTGCTCATCTCGGAAATGCCGCCGGCGTTGTCGGCAATCGGGCCGTACGTGTCGACGGAAACCGTCGCCGCGAGGAAGGACAGCATGCCGATCGCCGCCATGGCGACGCCGTAGATGCCGGCAAGGGCGTTAGCCGCGAGCACGGCGCAAGCCAGGATCACGACCGGGAAGAAACAGGATTTCATGCCGAGCGCCAGACCGTTGGTGATGGTCAGGGCCGTTCCGCTGATCGATGCTTCGGCGAGCCTGCGGGTGTCCTTGAAATCGTAGCTGGTATAAAACTCGGCAAAAAATCCGATCAGCATACCGGCCGCGATGCCGGTCAGCGCGGCCAGCCAGGGGGACAGGGGGCCGACATGAAAGTCGATGGCTGAGACGTCGAGGCCGCGGAAATAAAACCAGGAAAGGACACAGCTGGCGACGACGATTAAAAACGCGCTCGACCACAAGGCGATATTCAGTTCGCGGTGCGGTTTGTCAGACTGGGGCCGGAACAGCACGTAGCCGATGCCGATCACGCAGGCGATCAGGCCGATCGCGGAGAACAGGATCGGGTAAAGCAGCAGCCGGCTCAGCAGTTCGTCGCTGATCGGGTTGCTGGAATGGATGTTGATAAAATAGGTGTAGCAAGCCAGGACAACACAGGAAATAATCGCCCCGATGTAGCTCTCCAGCAAGTCGCTGCCCAGTCCGGCGACATCGCCGACATTGTCGCCGACATTGTCCGCGATCGTGGCCGGGTTGCGGGGATCGTCCTCGGGAATGTGCGCTTCGGTCTTGCCGACCAGGTCGGCGCCCATATCGGCGGCTTTGGTGTAGATGCCGCCGCCGACGCGGTTAAACAAGGCGACGACCGAGCAGCCCAGGGAGTATCCGGTGATGGACATCGTGAACGGGATGTAGGAGATGCCCAGCCAGTTCGCGACGACAGTCATCGATTCAGGCTCGATCTGCCTGCCGATCTTGCCGAAGAAAACATAGACCAGCAGCATGCCCAGCAGACCGAAGCCGGCCACGCAAAGGCCCATGACGGATCCGCCGCGGAACGCGACCTTGAGCGTCTTGCCCAGGCTTTTGCTTTCGCGCGCCTGGTTCGACACGCGCACATTGGCGATCGTGGCGATCTTCATGCCGACATAGCCGGCCAGGGCGCTCATGAACGTGCCCAGCAGAAAGGTAACCCCGACATACCAGTCGATCACCACGAAAAGGACGACCGCGATGGCCAGCGCGGCCAGCGCGATGATCTTGTACTCGTGGTTGATGAAAGCCCGGGCACCCTCCTGGATGGCTCCGGCAATCTCCTGCATCTCGCGCGTGCCGGGCGCCAGCCGCTTGACGGCATAATAGTTGTAGGCGGCAAACCCAAGCGTAATGGTAATGGCAATGGCTACAGCGATGAGAAATCCAGTAAACACAGTTCCAGTCTCCTTCACTCTTAATGCGGCCTCGGCGAAACCGCCAAATAAAGCCAGAATAGAGCTTACCATAACGAGCGCAAACTGTCTGCCCGCTCCCGCAAATTCATGCATTGTACTGAATATTCCCGCGTTGGTTTGTGACATTCGCAAAACCTGAGAACGGCCGTGTCGCAGCCCTGACGGGCCCGGCAGCAAGATACCGGCAACGGTGAGCAATTCTGTAGCATCTAATAAATGGTTTGGGTGTCAAAAGCAAAACCGTAGTGCAACGAAAACGCCTGGACAAATTTACTGTAATATGATAAAATAGTTACATTATGTAACTAAGGCGGTCAAGAAGCATGGCGTTTGTGGCGAATCGA
>JAAYJD010000362.1 GCA_012523135.1 Clostridiaceae bacterium | reverse complement strand
GTGTAAACCGGTCGGCGTCACGACATACATGACCTCAACGCGCGGATCGCCGAGGAACGTATTGATGTCGTCGGAGTAGGGAACGTCATACTGCTCGCCGACCGCTTTCGCCTTATCCAGATTGATGTCGCAGACCCCGACGAGCTGTGTGCCGCTGGTCTCGGTTAGCTGTCGGGCCCTGTTCTTGCCCATGCCCAGGCCGACAACGACAAACCGGACCGGATCGCCGGCATAGGGCCGGGTAAAGGACGACTCGGGTTCCAAGGCAGATTCGACGCTGGTCGGAGCGGCCGACGGCCAGGCCTTGCGAATCGCGTCGACGCAGAGCTTGCTGCATTCGTCCGGTGTGTACGGGCTGCCGGCCGGGTTGTGCGTCTCAACCGACACGGGAATATCGCCCGGCAGCGCCGAGACCGCCCGCAAGACACGTGCCCAGGGCACGTTGCGCCATTTTGTAAAGACGTCCAGCGTCGCGCGTGCCTTGACATGGATCATGTTGGCGCGCTTGATGCATTTTGTAAAATACGCCGTTGCGTCACCGGCCGCTTCCGGCAGGATATCGAACATGTTGGCACAGTCAAACGCCATCCCCCAGCCTGGCACACGCAGAGCGTCCAGCAGGGCGATCACCTCGTCCGGCGTCTGGCCGCAGTTTTCAAAGCTCAGGACAAGCCCGGCCTCGACCGCCCGCTGCCGGATCGGCTCAAACATCTCCAGGACCTGGTTCATCATGTCCGGCCGTACGGCCAGATCGCCCAGCCCGGGTTCGGTCTCGCCGTGCTGCCAATAGTTAAAGGATCGGACCAGTGGGCATTGCAGGATATCGGCAGCCCGGATCAATCCTTCAAGTTTTTCCAGTTCCCGTTGCTGCACCTCCAGACCGGGCAGATGAACCTTGCACAACGAGGACTGGAGCGCGCCGGTTTTCAGCCCGGCTCGGTCCAATGTTTTCTTGAGCGTGATCAGCTCATCCTTACTTTGTTTCTCAATCGCTTTGCCGTTGATGCGGCCCCTGAAATCAACCGCTTCCAGTCCCCAGGACTTGAGAATCGGTAAAGCGTCATAGAAATCCATGTTCAGTTCATCGGCAAAAATCGATAAAAACATACCTGCCTCCTCGTGCTCTATTGCCCTTTGCCTTGCGGTCCAAAAAACTGCAAGGCAGAAAAAGATCCGGACGAATTGGGTTCGAGCTGAAGCGGCAAGCCTGCCGGCACAAAGAAATAATCGCCCGGCACGCAGCTCAGCCCGTTGACCCGGCCAGTCCCGGACAACACGACCAGGCCGGCGTAATCCGCGTGTCCCGCCAATGCCAGCGCGTGACTGGTCGTGATCTTGTTCATGCTGAAGCAATCGGTCTGGCGGTCATCGATGAGGACCGAGACCTGATCGTCGACTTGTCGCGCCGGAATCTGCCAGCGCGTTTGCGCCTGATCGCGGGACAGGCCTTCAAAATGGAAGCAGTCCAGCATGGCCTCGAGTCCGATGCCCAAATGGCAGACCTCCTCAGACACGCGATAGCCGCCGGTTGTTGTCATTTCCATGCGCAACGTGAAATATGTCGGTTCCTGGATTTCGATCAGGAAGCAGCCGGCCCCGATGGCATGCGGGACGCCGCCTTCGATCAGGAAGGTGTTACCGGGCCGGGCCGCAAAGCGATGCAGACTCTCCAGCATCGCCGCAACGTCCTGGCGCACAAAAAGATCCCGCCACCGGTCACGGGTGATCCCTTCCTTGAAGCCGATATAAACGGCGGCGGACGGACCGTCCGTCCGCCGGTCCACGATGTGCCAGCACTCTGTCTTGCCAAAACGGCTGTTGAAATAGCGCTGCGCCGCCGGCCGGTCGGGATGCACCTGGATGGCCAGTCGCTCCGCGGCGTCGATAAACTTGAACAGCACTTCGATGGCCGGGGCCCGGCCCAGGACCTGCGGCGTGCGCCTGATGTAGTCCGCCAGGAGTTCACCGTTTTCCAGCCGGCTCAGTCCGGCGCCTTCCGGTTGGTTCTGGCCCGGATTGCGCGCGGCAACCACGGACATGACCCAATCCTCAGGATAATGGCTGTCTTCGCCGACTTGCCGGCGCAGCTGGTCGATCAGGCGCCCGCCGGTGTAGGTGCGCCAGACCCGTTCGGGCTGCAGCTTAAGGGGTTGCGTCATCGGTCAGATCTCCTCTGCGAGCGTTCTCATGGTTCCGGTCGCAATATGGCTGGTGTCCAGCCGGTGCATGGCGGTCTCGTCAACCATGAAGTCGATCCACATGTAGTGGCAGTGCTTTTTCTGCACGACATCGACACCATGGAGGGATCCCAGCGGTATGTAGAGCAGCTGGTTTCCCAGCATCCGGTACGGTTCGCCTTCGATAGTGATGAAGGCGTCGTTTTCCGGGAAGCTGAAAAAGTACTGATCCAGCATCGGGTGGTCATGCGCTTTGACGCAGTCCGGACCGACTGTTTCCACGCTGCCCATAGCGAAACGCGGAATCGTCCTCTGCTCTATGATAACACGACTGATCGTCTTGTCACTCTTGTTGCGGTCACGATATTGCTTAGCCAGCCGGTAAAGCTGGACAACCGGGAAAACCGTCTCGAACGCAACCAGCTCATCCTGATCGCCAGGCGCCGTCTGCCACTGGATCTCCAGCAGGACCACATCTGTTTCGGCCTGGATGGTCAAGGCCTGGTCTGGCGACGGAACATAGGTCGCCCGCTCAGTGATCCGATCGTCACGCCCGCTGCTCAGGAAGCGGGCCTGCCCGCCGATCAGGGTCAGGATGTGGTAAACACTGCCGTTGCCGGCCAATGTCAACGAAGCGCCGGCCTTGATGCTGTGCTGGTACGGAACAGCACCGGAAATGTCACCCGGGTTGAGCGGGGCGGAGCAGGTCTTTTGGCCGTTTGTGTCCATGGGGGTAAACATAATCTTCATGTCTTCTCTCCTCTTATTATTCTTTTGGCGTTGGGCATGACAGGGCACAGCCATCCGGCAAAGCCGGCTGTTCGAGTGCCGGGTTGACCGATTTGATGCGGTCGACGACCAGTTGGCGGAATTCAGGCGACAGCATGGCGAAAAAAGCGGTAAAGCCTGTGACACGAACCACCAGGTCAGGGAATTGAAACGGGTCCCGGTGGGCCGCGAGGATCTTTGCGCCGTCGATGATGTTGACGTTCAGGAGCGTGTTGCCGCTCTTGAGGATCGCGCGGATCATGGCGCACATCTTGTCGATACCTTCCTCATCATCTGCAATGCCGGGGTCAAGTTCGAGTTGTACCGGGGCGGTGTTGCCGAAATTGGGCTGGATGGCCGCGATGGCGTTGCACATCGCCGATACAGCACCGTCTTTGCGAAAACCGCTGTTGGGATTGGCCCCGTGGTTGATGGGCTCCCCGCTTTTTCGGCCGTTGGGCGTGGCACCGACAGCCTTGCCGAAGGCAATGGTATTGGACCAGGAAAAAAAGCCCGGAATGAACTGAATGCCCGGATAGCGCTGACATAGCGCTCGCACAGCTCCAGTAAACGCGTCCTTGATGCGTAAAGCCCACGCTAAAGCCGGGTTGTCGCCGCCGCCAAATCGGGGGGAGCGCATCAGGAGGTGTTGCATGACCGTGCCTTCCGTCCCCGCGAAATCGGTGTCTAGCAACGCTTTCAGGGCGGGGTAGGTAATGTCCTTTTCCTGATCGACGTGCCGTTCGCAGGCCGCGAAGCTGTCGATGACAACCGCCAGGCCGCTGCCGTCGATGCACATGTTGTAGAAATTGGCTCCGCCATCCGTGATGTTGACCCCTTTTTCAATCAGGTTGTGCTGGAACAAATTCAGGATCAGTTCCGGCTGGCCTTGGGTCTGGTATTTGAGGTGGTGCATAATACCGGCGCCGGTGGCGTTGACGGCCTGCTCGAGATGTTGGCGGAAACACTGCCAGAGGTCCTCGGCCCGGGCGTCCTCCCGGACGGCGGTTTCATGGAAAGCGACCTCGAACACACGCGCCAGGTTTATTTTGACGGTGTCATTCATCGTGTATTCCAAGCCTGGCATGCACATCCAGTGGCAGCCGGCCGCAACCCGCTTGCGGGCCTGCGCACGGGAGTAACCGGAATTCATGAAGCCCTCGACCAGAGCCGTGTCCGAACTGTAGCGCGGCCAGCCCTGCTTGTTATGGAACAGGCAGACGACAGACTTTCTGAAGAAAGCTGGGTCCAACTGGTCATGGACACGGATTGGCAGGTTGCAGGCGATGTTGATCTTGTCGGCGGCCTCCAGCGCCAGGTAAGACAATGCAGAGGTCATGTCACGTCCGTCGGCGTCCGGGCCGCCCAGCTGAAAATAGCGGCTGTCCTGCAAGAACAGGCAGGCAAGGTAGAAAACCGCCTCGTCGTCCGTCAGCAGCCCCAGTTTCTTGTCCCGCTCATAGTAGGGCCGCAGCAGTTCGTCGAGCTGACCGCCGGCCGAACCCCGGTTGTAGGTCCTGGAAAGCATCGAAAACCAGCACATCCATTGGATCGCCTCGCGGAAGGTCCGCGGCGGCTCATCCGCCATGCGCCGGTTGACTGCGGCCATCGCCTGGAGATTGGCCTGCAGATATGGATTGCGTTCCTGGCGGGCCAGGGCGGCGATCTCGGACGCCATGCGCCGCAAAAAGCCGATGACCGCTTCGACCACCGCAATCTCGCTGTCGTAGAATTTGTGGTGTTCGGGTCCTTTGCGCGACCGGCATCGCTTCAGCTTGTCCAGGATGCCGCCCCAGCCAAGATCGAAGCCGATCTGCAGGTCCGGGGTAAAATGGTGGCAATTGTCGATCCCGGAGATGATGTTGTAGCGGTCAAACAGCACCTGCAGGTCATCGTACGGATAGTCCGGGTTCCATTTATGGGCCTTGGGCCGAAGCCGCTCCAGGAACAGGAACCCTTTGCCGACAAACGCGTCCAGCGGATCGCAATAGAGCGGGTGCTGCGCCAGCACAGAACAGTAGTTGTCCACCCAGGCCTGGTAGCCATAGATTGAGCCGTTCGGATGATTGGGCACCAGCTCGTAAGTGAAAGCATCCTGGATGATCAGGCCATAGTCGTCTTCGTTGGCACTGCCCACCCGTGCTTTTTCTTCTGTCTGGGCTATTTTCCTGGCACGCAGCAGCCGGAGCCGCCGGTCGTAGTCGAAATGTTCCTGGGCATCGAACTGGTTGATGAAAGTAATCGCACTCATCATCGTTCTCCTCAGCTGACCTTGACCGTCACGCCGGCTGCTTCGGCAACTGCTTTGAGATGGCTGAGCTTTTCCGGCGGCAGCGGGCGGCAATCTTTAAACGCGTACGGCAGACCGAGGCTGGCGTACTTCGCCGCGCCGAGCGGATTGAAATTCAGCAACTCGTAATAGCGAACTGACGCGAGCCTGGCGGCAAAAGCGGCGATACCCGCCACATTTTCAGTATGGTCCGTGACACCCGGAATCAACGGCGTGCGCACAATCAAATCGATGCCCATCTCCGCCAGCAGGCGGGCGTTTTCCAGGACAGGGGTTAGGTCGGCTCCTGTCGCCGCGTGGTGCGCGCCGGGATCGATGAGCTTGATGTCAAACAAGACCAGCTCTGCCTTTGACGCCAGTTCAGCTACGCTGGCAGCTGGCGCGTTGAGGTTCGTCTCCAGGGCAACGGAAACGCCTTCCGCGCGGCAGGCGCCGGCAAGCGCAAGGGCGAAGGCGGGCTGACACAGTATCTCGCCGCCCGATAAGGTCACGCCGCCACCGGATTCCGTGTAGTAGATCCTGTCCTGGCGGATTTCACGCATAACCTCGTCGACCGTCATGGCGGTTCCGGCCATGAGCAGGGCCTCGGTCGGACAAACCGCTGCGCAACGGCCGCAGGCGCGGCATAAGGACCGGTCGATAACATGAAGCGTCCCCTTGATCTGGTGCGCCTGGTACGGGCAGGCCAGAACGCAGCGGCCGCAGCCGATGCAGCGATCCGGGTAATAGCACAGAGATGGCCGGGCTGAGATGGTTTCCGGATTGTGGCACCAACCGCACTGCATGTTGCAGCCTTTCAGGAACACGGTCGTTCGGATGCCGGGTCCGTCATGAAGTGAAAAACGCTGTATTTCAGTCACCAGGCCATGCATGCTGCTGCTC
>JAAYJD010000361.1 GCA_012523135.1 Clostridiaceae bacterium | reverse complement strand
CCGCTGATCCGCTTCTTGCGTGAATTGCCGCCGCTTTTTCTATCTATGCAGATCACCTCATATCTTCTTTCGAGCCGATACCCCCATTATACACCTGGCTATTAGAATCGGTATGCGCCGGGATCCTCATGCAGCCAGAACCGACCTGTTCATGCTTCGGCCGCTTGCTGCTACATGCTGTTTCCAGGAAGGTATTTTCCCTGTACGGTCTCTCGCAAGGCTTTTTATGCGTTACAATGAATAAGGCTGCCAGACATCCCGGCCATTACGTACAAGCAGGAGGATTCACAGATGGATTCACCAGACAGCCAGGCGCGTGCCCGGGCCTGGAAGCAGATCGCAAGCAGCGTATTAGTCCTCGCGTCATTGTTCCTGGCAGGTGGCTGCCGGCAAGAAGAAACAACACCTCAACTGCTGTCGGCCGCTGCATCGTTCGCTTGCGATGCCAGGCAGGGCTTCTTCAACTCGTCTGAAGCAGACGCTGCCGCGATCCGGAGAGAGATGGACAGCATCGACCGGCAGATCAAGGACCTGCAGGCCGCGATCGCCTCCCGCCAGCAGGAACTGGCCGCGCTGCCCAGTGCTGAGAAAAGCGATGATATGGTCAAGCTGGAGCTGGATATCCAGAGCCTGCAGGTTCAGATCGCCGCACTGCAGGACAAACTGGCGACCTTGCAGAATCAGCTGAAGGCGCTGCAGGAAAAGGAAAAAAGCGAGCAAGCAACGGCGCTGGAAAATGAGATCAGGGGTCTCAAGGCCCAGCTGACCGAACTTCAAAGTACGCTGCAAAGACTGCAGCAATCTCTAAACGATGCATCCTATTCCGGTCAGAACCTGGTCGGATACATCGAACAGCTCAGCATCGGCGGCTTAAGACTGACTGAGGATTTGAGCGTCATCGACCCCGTCACGGCCGGATCAGTCAGCATGGCCGGCGTACTTAACCTGATCACCTGGGAAGGCGGGTATTCCGAGCCGATCCTGTTTTCCTGCCAGGTGTCGGCCGCAAACCAGCAGCAGCTGGCTGCTCTGACATCTTCTGGCCTGGACGGTGCCGAAGTCGTGTTTGCCTATTCCGTTTATGCTTACGATCCGCAGTTCAAGGCATACTTCAAATGTTTCCACACAAATTCAGTTCCGCTCAAGGGACTGGTGACTCGCTCGGGCGGCACGCTCTCCTTTGCGATCGACGCCAATCCGTCCGGGGGTTTGACTGAACCGCCTAGCTACACCTTAACGCTGGGCATCACGCCTCAGCCGATCGAGCAGGAACTGCACTTGGGTATGTCCAGCTCTGATCGATTCGTCAAAACATGGGGCGTTGCAGCCCGATAGCTCAGCCCGTTGGCCGGGGCGGATCCGCAGCCGCTATCTCCCTGACGCGCAGCGGGGTAGCCGGATCCGTGACGGAATGGATCTTGGTCGCAAAGGCATTTCCGCTGGCGATATCCTCATCCGTCACGATGTGGACATCCAATAGTCGCTTTGTGTCGTGTCCTGTCCGCAGGAAGTTGATCCGGGCCAGCGCCTGACTCCAGTCTATCCGCGTCGTCCTGCGTGTCGTCCTGCGTGTGGATCAGCAAGTCGATATCGCCGCCGATCCCGGTTTCACCTGTGATGGTGCTGCCGAACAGATAGATGCCCTGGACGCCATAGGCGTTCATATCCATCGCTTCGGCGATCTGCTGAGCCATGTAGTAGCGCCACTGCCAACGCTCCTGCCCGGGCTCCAGGCGCCAGATGGGCCAGGCCACAGCGGGCGGTTCGCCGAACCGTTCAACCAACGGCTCCCAGGCAGCCGCCAAGAAAGCCACCGCCTTCTCCTGCAAAGAAGGATTGGTATACGGTTAAGTTCGGTTACTTCGTCCTGATTTCAATCTGGATCTGACACCAGCAGAGCTCCTTACGGCTTACTTTGAGCGAACGGAGACTGAAAGTGTATTCAAGTCAAGCAAAGAATATCTCGGCCTTCTGCCGTTGCGCAAGTGGACTGATCAGACTGTCAGAGGCAAGATTCTGCATGATACCATCAATACAATTGTGCTGCTCAACATGAGGAAACAATTCCTGGATCGTGGCATTTCGATCAATGAACTCTCCGGCAAGACCCAGTCGCTGATGTGCCGCCGGGACAATCATGGCCGGGTGTATGTGGAAACACCAAACAAAAAAACAAAAGAGTACTACAACCTGATGGGCGTTCAGATACCATCCATGGTGCGTGTGGATCAATTCAAAAACAAGATGTTGGGGATGGCGAAAATGCAGTTGTACATTTGGCGTCATCTACGGCTTACTCATCAGTGCTTTGTGAAATAATCTGGTCATAGTTAAATGCCAAGGCGGCTGTCCATGGAGATCGTTCTGCAGATCCTGATGGGTGTCGGACTGGTCGCTGTCACCATCCTGATCAGCAACAGGGCGCACGGCGTATCGACACTGGCCAGAGGTGGCGCAACCAATCCGGTTCTTTCCGGTGCCGAATCGGTCTTGTCCGTATTGGTATCGATTATAGCCATCTCTATATCAATCTTTGCTGTTTGCCTGCTTGTCGTTCTGATGTTCGTTGCCTTCCGGGTGTTGTGCCAATATAAAAACAAGCGGAATAATAACCGAGCATCTGGCTAAAGCGATTGATTTTTTGTTAGTATGATATCTATCATGGCCATTTTAACAGCTGAGTCATACATATCAGCTTTATTCAATCTGAATCCTGT
>JAAYJD010000360.1 GCA_012523135.1 Clostridiaceae bacterium | reverse complement strand
GCCAGATCGAAAGCAAGACCACCATCTGCCCGGTCTGCGGCAAGCCTGCCGGCACCGGCAAATTCTGCAACAATTGCGGCGCCTCCATGGCACTCAAGGAATGCTCGCGCTGCGGCGCCAAAAACGCTCAGACCGTCAAGTTCTGCAACAACTGTGGCGCTCCCATGAACGCGCCGGCACCCACGCCCGGAAAATGCCCCTCCTGCGGCACACAGAATGCGCCGGGCATCAAATTCTGCGGCGAATGCGGCACGAAGCTGAATGGCTGATCGGATCGGTGGCGGACGATGAACGGCGACCCCTACGAAGGCCAACTGACCTCGCCCGGCCTGAACGGGCCGGTTAAACTGACAATTGCCGATGACGCGCTTGACCTGGACACGGGGCAAGGCCGGTCGACGCTGCCCTACGCCGACATCCGCAGCCTGTCCATGCAAGATGATGACGTGCAGGTCACGGCAGCTGGGCAGCGCTTGGTCATCTCGCGTCTGGGTCAGGCCTGCCAGTGGTTTTACGATGAGCTGATCGCAGCCTACAACCGGTGTGTGCTGCGCGCCTTGTTCATTGACAAGGCCCCGTTGCTGACCACGTCCGGTACCATTGAGCTGCGCGAGGACCAGTCCGGCTGGACGGAAACCGGGCAGATCGCGGTTTTCGACGATTGCCTGTGTGTGCTGCCGCCTGACAGCCGGGCACGCCGGCTGCCCCTGGCTTTTGTCACGGCCATCGAACGGCAGCCATACGGCCTGACCCTATCTCTGAGCAGCGGCGAAACCTGCCATTTGGAGCGCTTGGGCTATGATCTGGATCCGCTCGCGCGCCAGCTCAACGCCTGCCGGCGTGCGCTCAGCGACCAGGCCCAGGCCGCCAGGCAGTTGCTTGTTCCCCAACTCAGCCGGAGTCAGGCCCTTCAGGCCGCCGTGCTTTTACCCGAAGGACTGGCCGTAACGCTTTCCAGTTTGCAGGCAGAACTGCCCGATCTGGCGCAGGCCGTACAAGACCTGGCTGCAGCCAGATTGGACTGGTCCTGGCCCCTGATCCGGGAAGCGGGCGATCAGGACCGGCTGTGCGTCGGACTCAAGGAAACCGCCCCCGCTTCGGAGGACGGCGAAGCCACGCCGGACTGGCATCTCTGGGTTGTCGCGCCGGGTCGCGACCAGCAGGCAGCCGCCGTCGAGCTGGCGCTGGCGGGAGACGAAGCTGCCGCGACCTATGTCTATCTGACTGGCGGCTCTTTCGAGGTCTTCCTGCCCTTGCTGAACCGTGCCTTTGAAGCGGCCGGCTTCAGGCGGGAACTGCTGGCGCTGACGGAACAAGAACTGCTGCAGGGGCGGTATGCCGCTTACCGGATGCTGATCGAACGCACACCTTCCCTGCTGGAACTGCGCCGGCGCTACGCCGGGCGGGTTGTGCACGCAAACCCGACCAGCTGGGAAAACGGCCTGCGCAACCTGCTGGCAGCCCAACCGCCGTCATTGGCGGACGCCGGCCCGGCCTACTGTTCCGGCTGCGGCGGCCGCCTGTCACCGCAAGCAGCTTTTTGCGGCCAATGCGGCCGGCCGGTCCGGCACTAAAAGGAAAACAAGGAGACATGACCATGCTGACTGCACATGACATTGCCAAGATGCTTGACCACTCGCTGCTAAAGCCTGAGATGGACACCGAGGCGGTCCGCCAGGGCTGCGCGATCGCCCGTAAATACGAGACCGCGACGGTCTGCGTCAAGCCATGCGACTTGCCGGTCGCCCGGGAGATCCTGGCCGGATCGCCGGTCAAGCTTAGCACCGTGATCGGCTTCCCGCACGGCGCCAACCGCACCGACAGCAAGGTCTTCGAAGCGGAGCGGGCCATGGACGACGGCGCCGTCGAGCTGGACATGGTGATCAACATCGGCCGCCTGGTCGCCGGCGACACAGCCGCTGTCGAACAGGATATCCGGGCCGTGGTCGAGGCGGCCCACCGCCGCGGCGCCATCGTCAAGGTGATCCTGGAAAACG
>JAAYJD010000359.1 GCA_012523135.1 Clostridiaceae bacterium | reverse complement strand
TTCTCGGTCAGCATCAGGTACCCGTCCAGGACCAGCATGCGGCCAAACTCCTGGGACTCGAAGATGTCAATGCGCTGAAACTCGCTCTGCGCGCTGTAAAGCTGGCGGTCGACCTGGATCGACAGCTTGACATGCGGCGTATGCTTTTCCGAAAACCACAGTTCCATATTATCTCCCATTCTCGATCGCAATGACGTTTATTTTCGTAACATCCGGGTCCTCGGTGCCGGTCAGCTGGCAGCCCTTGACTTTGGAATACTGGATGGTGCGGATGATCTCCTCGGTGATCGCCTCGCCGGGCGCCAGGATGGGGATGCCGGGCGGGTAGCTCATGACAAACTCACTGCAGACCTGCCCGGCGCAATCCGCGAGCGCCAGGGCGCGCTTGGGTGCGTAGAAGGCCTCCTGCGGGCTCATCACCACCCGCGGGTTGATGTACTCCGTGTCCAGCATGTCGGCGCGGTCGCGCCGGAAGCGGCGGCGGATCTCGGACAGGGCGCTGACCAGCCGCTCCAGGTCCTGGATGCGGTCGCCCATCGAGAGGTAGGCCAGGATGTTGCCGATGTCGCCGAATTCGATCTGGATGTCGTACTCGTCGCGCAGCAGGCTGTAGACCTCGATGCCGGCCAGACCCATTTCCAGCGTGTTGACGGCCAGTTTGGTGGTGTCGAAGTCGAAGACCGTGTCGCCGTCGATCAGCTCGGCGCCGTAGGCGTAGTAATCGCCGATCTGGTTGATCTCATCGCGGGCGTAGCGGGCCAGTTCGGTGACCTTGGCGAAGATCGCCTTGCCGTCCAGGGCCAGCGTCTTGCGCGACAGGTCGAGGCTGGCCAGAAGCAGATAGGAACCGCTGGTCGTCTGGGTCAGGTTGATCACCTGGCGCTCATAGTCGGCGTTGATACGTGGCCCGCAGAGCAGGAGCGAGCTCTGGGTCAGGCTGCCGCCCGACTTGTGCATGCTGACCGCCGCCAGGTCCGCGTCGGCCGCCATGGCCGACAGGGGCAGGCCTTCGCCGAAGCTGAGGTGGGTGCCGTGGGCCTCGTCGACCAATAGCAGCATGCCATGGTCATGAGCCAGGCGGGCGATCGCGGCCAGGTTGGAGCAGATTCCGTAATAGGTTGGGTTGTTGACCAGGATGGCCTTGGCTTGCGGGTTGGCCAGGATGGCCGCCCGCACGTCGCCCAGGGACATGCCCAGGGAGATGCCCAATCGCCGGTTCAGCTGCGGGTTGATGTAGACCGGCACGGCGCCGTTCAGCACCAGGGCGTTGATCACGCTGCGGTGCACGTTGCGCGGTAAAATGATCTTCTCGCCCTTCTTGCAGACCGACAGGATCATGGCCTGCACCGACGAGGTGGTCCCGTTGACCATGAAATAGGCGGCCGCGGCGCCAAAGGCTTCGGCGGCCAGCTCTTCCGCTTCCCGGATCACCGAGACGGGATGGCAGAGGTTGTCGAGCGGCTTCATCGAGTTGACATCCAAACGCAGGCACTGTTCGCCCAGCAGGCGGGTCAGTTCCGGGTTGCCCTTGCCGTGCTTGTGGCCGGGGACATCGAACGGCACGATCCGCTGGGCGTGAACGGCCTGCAGCGCGGTCACGATCGGGGTCTTCTGCTGTTGTTCAAGATTCATGGCGCGCTCCTGTCATCTGGTTCTTTTCATTATACCGCAGGATGCGCCCGGGCGAAACGGGCCGCCCTCAGCCTGGCTCGATCGCGGCCGGCAAAAAGAAGCCGCCCGGTTCGTAGATGTAGTGTCCGGACAGGTAGTGCTTTTTCAGGGCGCGTTCCAGGCTGGTGGTCTCCGGCCAATCCTCCGGGTTGGAATCCGGCATCTCAAAGACAAAGCGGAACACCGCCTTGCCAGAGCTTTTCGACGGGAAAACCGTGTACTTGCTCTGGAAAGCCACCAGGTTGGCGTCCGGCCGCAGCAGCTGGCGCAGCTGGGGGTCCATCATCCAGGAATGGCAGGAAAAGGCCTTGTAGGGAAAGTCCGGGAAGCAGGCGCCGATCAGCTTATCCGCCTCGCGGTAGGACTGCTCGCAGACCGCCGGTGCCAGGGATTCGTCTGACGGAATGTGCACGCCCAGGACCGGATCGCCCGTGGCCAAAACACGCTGCCAGTCGCCTTGCGCAAGGGACACCTCTTCGCGCGCGGCGCGGCCGTCGTCCAGGACCGGATAGCCATGCCAGGCGCCGTCCTGCCATCGCACCGCGGCCTCATAGGACCCGTCCTCGTCGGTCAGGCCCGGGCTGCCCAGGGCGAAGCCGCTGCGATGCAGCGTCAGCTGGTCGACCAGCGTGCACAGACGGCCGTCGCGGTGCCGGAACACCTGGACGTGCCCGCCGAAATGGGGCCTGATCTCGATGTTGAAACGGCCGATGCGCAGCAGGCGGCCGTCGACATAGCCCAGGTTCCAGCTGAGGTCGCCCAGGCTGAAACCAAAATTCTTGAAGCGCCGGATGCGCATGCGCAAGCTCCCCTCGAAGCCCGCCAGGGAACGGCGCTGGATGTCGTCAGGGATGTTGCGGGCCTGCCAGGCGGCAACCGTAGCGGGAACGGCTGCCGGCAGCAAAAACAGCGGCAGCAGGGCGTGGCCGAGCGAATCAGTGCCCGGCGGCGCTTCGGGCAGATCGAGCTCGGCCAGTTCGGCGCGGAAAGCGCTCCGGTCGGTCATGGCGGCCTGCATCAGGAGCAGGAAGCAGGCCAGGTCCGGCTGGCTGCGGATCCGGGCGGCTCCGGCCAGGATTTGGGGAAACGGATCCGTGAACAGGCCGTAGGTGTCGTTCAGACGGCGCAGGAGCTCCTCGTCGACCAGCGGGCAGCCCTCGCGCAGGTAACGCGCCCGGACCGGACCGTACAAGTCCTGCCAGCGCGGCGGGCAGCGCCGGACAGCGAGTTTGTCCAGCAGGCGATCCAACGTCTCCGGGGGCATACGAAGGTCTGCTTCCATAGGGCACCACTTCCCTGCTTGCCGCAGCAAGCACGCTGTTTTGATCATCTTAACGCCAAAACAGGGCAAATGCCAAGCCTCACAACATCAGGAATCAGGTTCGGCCAGCTCCTTGGGCGGCCGCACCCACAGGCTCAACAGGGCGCCGGCCAGGCAGAGCAGGGCCGAAACGCGGTAACTTACCAGGTAAGCGCCGGTCAGGTCGTGGACGATCCCGCCCAGCAGCGGGCCGAACACGCCGCCCCCGCCCCAGGCTGTGAAAAGCAGCCCGTAATTAAAGCCGAGATGGGCGACGCCATAGTAGTCAGCGATGATCGCCGGGAAATTGG
>JAAYJD010000358.1 GCA_012523135.1 Clostridiaceae bacterium | reverse complement strand
TTTCTCCCGCGCAACCGGCTCTGCAGTCACCCAACAGGCTTTAAGTATAGCAAAGTTTGCCGGACCTGGCAGCAGGGGGTCAGGCTTGTCCCAATCCGGCCAACCGCTTATACTGGAAACAAGAGATAGTGATGAGGTGATATCGATCATACGGCGATGGCCTGAACTGAAAGCGATCTGGCGGGACGAAGAGCGGCGAAAAAGCCTGCTTTTCATTTTCAACGGAATTTTTATCAACGCCGCCGTGATCCTGACATCCGGCATGTTTCTCTCGGGTTACCTGGTGCTGCTGGGCGCGTCCGACTTTATCGTCGGCCTGATGAACAACTCGATGAACTGGGCCGCCATCGCCGGTTTGTTCTCTTACCTGATCTTCGAACGCATGGCGAAGCGCAAGCGATTTCTGCTCACGCTGCTGACCGTGTCGCGCATCCTGGTCTGCTCGGTCGTCTACCTGCCCCTGCTGTTCGGGATCAGCAACACGACACTGGCTTTGCTGACCGTCATGACGATCGGCGGCAACATCCTCTGGGGCATCTTCAGCGTCGGCTTCACGATCTGGATGATGAACTCGTTTCCCAGCGGCGCGCGCAGCGCGTTTATTTTCAAGCGCACCTTCTGGCTGCGCATCGCCTTTACCCTGACCAACATCGCCATGGGCTTCGTGCTCGACTGGTCGGGTAAGTCCTACACCGGTTTCCTGATCGTGTTTACAACCAGCCTGGTCCTGTCCCTGGCCGACACCGCCGTCCTGGTCGGGGTCAAGGAACCCGACTACAAGATCGAGCGGAAAAGCCGGTTCAGCTTCAAAACCTTTATTGAGCCGCTGCGCAACAAGCCCTACATGCGTTTCATGCTGTTTATCTTTCTCTATTACGCCAGCCTGACCCTGTCGTCGTCGTTCACCTCGCTCTACCTGGTGCGTTACCTGGAACTGGACTACAAGCTGATCTCTTTTGTCACCGTGATCGCCAACCTTTTCATGATCCTCTGCATCCGTCTGTGGCGCCAGGCGGAAGGCAAAGTCGGACTGATCAAAGCCTTCAAGCTGACCGGACTGCTGGCGATCCTGGAGTTCTTGCTTTACGCTTTTCTAACCAGCCGGACCACCTTCCTGCTCTTCCTGGCCCCGGTCTTTGCCGGCGCCGGCAACAGCGGCTTTAACATCTTCGTGATCAACTACCGCTATGAGCTGATGCCGGAGAAAAACCGCACCCTTTACGAGGGCTGGTATGGCGCGCTCTTCGGCTTGAGCCTGCTGATCGGGCCGATGATCGGCAGCTTGATCATGGGCCTCATGCCGGAGGTGCAAAACGCCTTGTTCGAGCACAGCCGTTTCCAGTTCCTGTACCTGATTTCGTTCTGTCTTGCTGTCCCCATCCTGCTGCTGGCCTTCCGGGAACGCAAAGGCCGCCAGCCATCGAAATCGGAGCGTATCTCATGATTTTTGACCGACCCGGATTTCGCTGGTTCAAAGGCAACCTGCACACCCACACCACCCGCTCAGACGGGCGGAAGACGCCCGATCAGGCGATCGCCTGCTACCGTGAGCACGGTTACGATTTCCTGGCCCTGACAGACCACTGGCGCTGGTCAGAGGCGGACGAGGCCGGTGGCATGACCATGCTGTCCGGCATCGAATACGATGTCGGCACCGATGCTGCCGCGGGGATCTTCCACCTGGTCGCCATCGGCGCTGCGCACGATCCCGGTCTGACGCGCGAGATGGGTCTTGGCGCCCAGCAGATCATCGACGCCATCCGCCAGGCTGGCGGCCTGGCAATCCTGGCCCATCCCGCCTGGTCGTTGAACACGCCGGCGCAGATCCGCCGCCTGAAACGCCTCGACGCCCTGGAGATCTACAACAGCGTGTCCGGCCTGCCGCACAACGCCCGGCCGGACGCCAGCCTGATCGTCGACCAGCTGGCCTGCGCCGGCCGGATGGTGCCCTGCGTGGCCAGCGACGACAGCCATTTCTACGATGGCGAGGAGGCCACCAGCTTCACCTGGGTTCAGAGCCAAAGCCGCGCGCCAGAAGATTTGCTAAAGGCCATCCGCCAGGGACATCACTACGCCAGCCAGGGCCCCCGGCTCAGTTTCTGGCGGGATGGCGGCCGCCTGGAGATCCGCTGTACACCGGCCCGTGCGATCGTGGTGTATTCCGACGCGGTCTGGTCCGGACACCGCGTCCTGACCGGAACCGGCCTGACCGAAGGCCGCTACCCGCTGTCTGTGAACGATCATGTCATCCGCATTGAAATCATCGATGCGTCTGGCCGACGCGCCTGGACCAGCCCGTATCCTGTCCAAAGCCTGGTCTGCAAGGAGGAACCTGTATGAAGTACCCCCCGATCTGCGCCAAATTCCCCCATTTCCTGCACGGCGGCGACTACAACCCCGACCAGTGGCGGCACCAAAAGGAGATCTGGCAAGAAGACATGCGCCTGGCGCACCTGGCGCGCTGCAACGCATTCAGCGTGGGCATCTTCGCCTGGTCCGCCCTCGAGCCGGAGGAAGGCCGCTTCGATTTCACCTGGCTGGACGAGGTCATGGACCTGCTCGCAGCCAACGGCTTTGTCGCCGTCCTGGCCACGCCGTCCGGAGCCCGGCCAGCCTGGATGAGCCAGAAATACCCCGAAGTGCTGCGGGTGCAATCTGACCGCACCCGCATTCTGCACAGCGGGCGGCACAACCACTGCTTCACCTCACCGGTCTACCGGGAAAAGGTGCGCCGGATCAACACGCTGCTGGCCGAGCGCTACCAGGACCATCCTGCCCTGGCGGTCTGGCACCTCTCCAACGAATACAACGGCGCCTGCCACTGCGCCTTGTGCCAGGACGCGTTCCGCAGCTGGCTGAAACAGCGTTACGGCTCTCTCGACGCGCTCAATCAGGCCTGGTGGACGGCCTTCTGGAGCCATACCTACACGGATTGGCCGCAGATCGAATCGCCTGCGCCGCATGGCGAGAACAGCGTCCACGGCCAGGTTCTGGACTGGAAGCGCTTCGTGACCGAACAGACGCTGGACTTCATGCGCGCCGAGATGGAGCCGCTAAAACGCATCACACCGCAGATCCCCTGCACGACCAACATGATGGGCCTTTATGACGGCCTCAACTATTTCCGCCTCTCCGAAGCGCTGGATGTCGCGTCCTGGGACAACTACCCGCTCTGGCGGGG
>JAAYJD010000067.1 GCA_012523135.1 Clostridiaceae bacterium | reverse complement strand
GAATATTGGGCTTATGACAGCACCAGTATTTCCAGTTATTCGGATACGCTCAAACAGATACAGTACGGCAATAACAAAGAACACGATCGTCTTGCGCAGCTCAATCTGCTGCTTGTGTTCGGCGAAGCGTCCGGATTGCCTTTTTACTACCGTAAGCTCGCGGGAAACATACCCGATGTCAAAACCGTCAAGACCTTGCTGGCCGACCTGGATGTCCTGGGCCTGGGCAAAATAAAGCTGGTTATGGATCGTGGTTTCTACAGCGAAGCCAATATCAACGGCTTATACAAGGAACATCTGAAGTTTCTCGTGGGTGTCCGGCTCTCTCTGACCTTTGTCAGAAAACAACTGGATCTTGTCAATGATTCGATCCGGCAGTTCCAGAACTACGATCCGGCACTGGATACCTATGGCTTTACAGTTCTCACAGACTGGTCCTATACCGAGGAGCGGCCAAACAAGGGTGGTGTCCTAAAAGGGACACGCAGAATCTATCTTCATCTGTATTATAACATCGACAAAGGAGCCGAGGATGAGCGCAATTTTGACATCATGATTGCCGAATACTACAACGAACTGATTTCCGGTCAGACGAACGAAAAACACGAGAAGGACTACCAGAAGGTCTTCACTGCCAAGCGTACACCCAAACGGGGGGCGCAGGTGACCGTAAAAAATGATGCGATCAGCGAAGCAAAACGCTATTTTGGTTTCTTTGCGCTGATAACCAATGAAAAAATGGATGCCTTCACGGCCCTTAGGCTCTATCGGATGAAGGGAGTCGTTGAAAACGCGTTTGTCAATATCAAAGAACGCCTGAACCTGCGCCGCCTTCTGGTTTTTTCTGAGTGTAATCTGGATGGCAAGCTGTTCGTTGAGTTCGTGGCATTGATCTTAATTTCATATATCAACAAGAAGATGCAGGATCAGGGTCTGTATAAAAACGATACGATGCAGCAATTGCTCGACAAACTGGATGTGATTGAATGTTTCCTGTCTCGGGGCCATGCCCTGCGCGTCGGTGAAATTCTGGATCAGCAGAAGGAGCTATACACCAAGCTTGGCACTGGGCTGCCTGCCTCGTTATGAGTTCCGAGAATCCAGGTTACAAGAGGAATTTTTTCTGCTGTAGAGGCCGATAAGCATAGACAAAGCGGTACACTCCTTCTGCTTCACTTGAAACGGTATTGTAAGGAATCGGGTGGCTCTTCTGTATGCTAGATTAACGAGGTCAGTGTTTGCATCCATGGGTGCTGGTCAAACGGCTATCTCTCCGTTCGTTTAACCACGCTGTTTCTGGTGCAACGGTGTCAGGCGCATCACTTGCAGATAACGTCTTCATGGACAGCGGCCCCGGCTGCTTCACAACGCAGCTATCCAAATCCCAATCAGTTGCATAACCGATGGATGTAAATCCAGGCAAATAATCCTTTTCCCTGAACATGTCGGCTCGCCTGCGGCAGACGGGGGGCTTTGGGAAGACCGCGTGTATGCAACGGGTACTAAACTCATAAACCTTCAGCGCGGGTGACCAGATGGCAGGCTCGACGTCTTCAGTTTAAAAAGCGCATACTTGAAAACAAGTCCGGTGCCGCGGTAAGGAAAGGAACCCAACGCAGCTAACTTGTAATGCTCATGGAGCCCGGGTATTTGCAGTCCCGATGGGCTTTCATCCATGTTCATCCGAAAGATAACAAATGTCGCCTCACGGTCCAGAATGTAGCGTTTTTGCTCGTCCAGCATCTCGGGCATGTTTTGGTAGTCGATGTTATTCAGCATAAAGAACCTGAAAGCGGGGGTGACGTCAGCAGCCGTGTAAAAGCCGCCGTCCAGGAAACCGTAATTCAGGACCGTCGCGCCAGGTACGCTGTTGATGATTTCAGCGAAGGCAAATTGTGGATAATCCTCGCGGCTCTTGTTAATCAAAGGAATATTGGGGCTTGTGCTGATTGTCACGACGGTCAGAATCAACAGCAGGCAGACAGTCAAGGCGACTTTTTCCCGAATGGGCAGACGGATCGTCTTGCGTGCCTGGATGACGCCGACGATCGCGATCAGGCCGAAGAGCAGAAAAGGGAAGAATGTAAGGTAATAATAACTATAGTTCCGCCCGCTGTAATAAGTCGCCAGGATTTGCACCGCAGCGCAGACTGGCAGGACAAGACGGCCGTGCCTTGTCGGGAAATGGCGTCTGCCGAAAGCAAACACGCCGATGCCGAACAGGGTGATCATCCCGGCGACGACGTTGTTGCCAAAACCGGAACCGACAGCTTTTCCGATCAGCCGGATTCTGTCCAGAAGGGACATTGCCTGCGCATAAAAGCGGATATTGGTCAGAAAATATGTCTCGAAAAAAGATCCCAGCGCCCGGTTCAAAACAAAATAAACAAGCCATGGCAGAACGGACAGTGCCACTCCGGCCAGCACAAACAGGACCGTGCGCAACAACTCCCGAACTTGCCGCCGCTGCACGCAGCCTGCTGTCAGTACCAGCGCAAAACCGATCCAAAAGCCCAGCATGGTATACTTGATCATCAGGACACAGCCGCCCAGGCTGCCGACAGCAAGTGCTTGTCGATCGGTCAGCGTACCAAGCGGGTTTTTCAGAAAATGCCTGCACATCAAATACATAAGGCCGAGAATCAAGGGCAGACAGAACTCCTCGGCCGAGTCGCCGCTTTCAAAGTTGCTGCTGACTAGGGTCAGGCAGGTGAAAATCGGCAGGATGAAACCGTTGAATTGATTTGAAATGAAAAGCCGGACAATCTTATCGGCAATCCAGAGGGACATCGACAAGCTGGCAACTTCAAAGACAAAGACACCCAGGAAACCTGTCCGGTCAACAAGGTAAGCCAGGGCATGGATCAAATACAGCAGAGGTCCTTTCTGCTCAAACAAGTCGCGGTAGGGAACAAAGCCTTTGAGCATGCCCTTGCCCATGGTCATGAATGAATTTGGATCGACCCAGTCGTTGAAAGCATAAAGCGGTGAGCAGGTCGACGCCAGTAGAAGAAAAAGCAGAGCAGTCATCCCGCAAAAAAGGATTTCCGGAAACTCGGACTGCCGAAAAGTCTGCCAGACGCTGCTCTGGAAGGCCCCTTTGGCACCGATACCTCTTGCAGTCAGCCTTAGGTTTTCCATCGCTCTCCCCCTGTTTCAAAAACCAGTCGCTCTAATATAATAGACGTTCGTCCGTGAAACGTGAAGACTGTATTGCTGCAGGCCAATCAGAAGCCCCTGTTTTATAAGCAGATGGCCGAAAAGAGCACGAGAAATGTCTGCAGGCAATGACAAAATAGCACCGAAACGAAATGCGCAGTAGGCTTCGGACAAACATTCCGTGGTTGCGGACAATGACAGCACACAGAGGGAATCGATGCGAGCCAGCGCCCTTGAATCGGCGACTCCCTGCTCAACAGCCGCGATCAGATTGAATGTTTGACGTAACAGACGTGCTATGAATTTTCCATCCAGCGAATAGAATTGAGACAAGAACCCGAACAGGAGGTGAGCGCATGGAACCCAAAATAATACCCAATCTGTGGTTCGATGGCCATGCCAAAGACGCTGTTGATTTTTATGTTTCAGCTTTTCCGGGGAGTCAGGTCAGCTATACATCCTACTACCCACAAAGTGCCGAGGAGGGTCTGGCTGATTTTCAAATGAACCTTGCCGGCGATGTCCTGACGGTCGAATTCGAACTGGGCCACCAACGCTTTATCGCGATTAATGCTGGTCCGGAATTCAAATTTAACCCGTCCGTTTCTTTCATGGTGAACTTCGACCCATCGCGCGATGCAAAGGCTCGTGAGCATCTGAATGATCTCTGGAACCGGCTTATTGTCGACGGACAGGCCCTGATGCCACTGGATACGTATCCTTTCAGCAAACAATATGGCTGGGTCAAAGACCGTTATGGCTTATCCTGGCAATTGATCCTGACTGACCCGCTTGGCGAGCCACGCCCTTTTATCATTCCTTCACTGATGTTTTCCCAACAAAACGTAAATTTGGCTGAGACGGCGATCAATTATTATATTTCCGTATTTCGTGATGCCAAATGGGGCAATCTGGCCCGTTATCGGGAAGACACCGGGCCGGCAAAGGCCGGATCTCTCATGTTCGGCGATTTCATGCTGGCTAACCAGTGGTTTGCGGCGATGGACGCTGGGGTCGAACAAGATTTCTCGTTTAACGAAGCCTGCTCCTTTGCAATCAGCTGTCAGGATCAGGCTGAGATCGACTACTATTGGGAGAAACTTTCCCGTGTTCCGGAGGCCGAACAGTGCGGTTGGTGTAAAGATCAATTCGGTTTGAGTTGGCAGATTGTGCCTGAAAATATGCGGGAACTGATGGAAAGGCCTGGCGCATTTGCCCGTTTGATGCCGATGAAGAAACTGATCATTGCCGATTTTTAAGGTGAGACTGTAAGGCACAGCGCCGCCAAATCTGTCCCTTTGAGCTGATTGAACACGTTTTCCGGCATGCTAGCGTCGTGGGAATGTTCGTTTTATGGTTATCCTGCTGGCTAAAATGCAGCGGTTCCATGATTCAGATCGCAGGCTGTTCGAAATCTTTCCAGCATTTCGACGATGATACGATTTCAAGAACACCGATACGGCCAGGTCAATTCGAAACGCCAACATAAAGCGCCTTGAAAGACTTTGCTGGTTGCCGGTTCCAAGTCTGGTTACCGGTCACTTCCGCAAACGCACCTGGTATCGAGAACAATCAACGAAAAACGCAAAGACCGGCAAAGTTTCTTTATGGAGGGTGTCGTGGGTATGATGCGAGAAAAGAAATGATCGCCACATATTCATCATAGCGGTGTCAATGAAGCAGGAGGTGATATTCATATGAGGCGGGTGCGATATCAGGTCGCATGTAGCCTGGATGGTTATATTGCGGGACCGAATGATGATTTTGATTGGATAACGCCAGAGCCTGTGTTTGATTTCGAAACGTTGTACGCGCAGTTCGACATCGTGCTGATGGGACGGCGCACGTACGAGATCGTACATGCTATGGGCGAGGATTTTCGCGGAAAACAGGTGGTCGTCGCTTCACGGTCGCTTCGGCCAGCGGATTATCCCGACATCGAGATTGTGAGCGAGCACCTTGAAACGCGAATTCAAGCGCTTCGCGCACAGCCTGGCCGAGATATTTGGCTCTATGGAGGCGGTGATCTATTCGCCCAACTCCTGGCATGGAATCTCGTCGATAC
The DNA here is from genome assembly GCA_012523135.1 of Clostridiaceae bacterium. Taxonomy (GTDB): domain Bacteria; phylum Bacillota; class Clostridia; order Saccharofermentanales; family UBA5734; genus JAAYBY01. Next base: position 20,229 of record JAAYJD010000067.1, on the reverse strand, counting down.
CGTCGAACCAGCGGTAATCCCGATCCTCCTGGGCGGTGGGGTTAATTTGCTATCTCCACGCGGGATCCGCCAATCGTTAATCCTCGTCAGACACCGTGCCTATCCCAGTGGGATGCTTTTACTCGAATACGATGTTCGAAAGGAGGTGAATCGCACAGCTGTCGTTCCCGAATAAAACATAAAACCCGTTAAAACGATCCAAAGTAAAAATGGATCACAGATAGGCGATAAAAAATGGTATTTTCTGGAGGTGCAGAAGAGGTTCGAACAGGGCTGGAACATCTATTCGAGGATATCCCCGACGTGCTCATGGGGAGGATCAGCATGGCTGCTCACAGGCACAAATCAATCAGGCAGCAGATCGACGTGCGAGGTGCTGATTCCATTGCATTCGCTGGAAGGATGATCATCCGCAAGGATTCATTCTGGCAGGTCCTGGCGTGACGGTCACCCTTCCCGCAAGAACGTGGTTCGTCCAGCTTCTTGATCAGGACAACAGATCAAGCACCAATTGTGGCTGTCTTGACGTTACCAGTTCGCCTGTAATTGGCAATGATCACGCCGCCTGGTGTAACAGTATGCTCAAGCAACGTAAATGCGGCCGGAATAGTACCTTTGTCAAATAGTTTTTTCCCTTTACCAAGCGTTAACGGGTGTATTTTCAACCAGAGTTCATCGACGAAATCATTCTTCAGCAGTAGATTGACGAGCTCACCGCTGCCGTGAACCTGGATGTCAATTCCAGCAGCATTTTTGATCTTTTTGATTTCTGCCAGGCTTTTGAGAAAAACCGTATTTTGCCAGCTTGACTCTTTCTTGGTATGGGACATGACGTATTTTGTGACATCATTGATACCTAGCCAGTCTTTTTCATGCTCTGGCCAGTAGCTGGCGAAAATATCAAATGTTTTTCGACCCAAAAGCAAATCTGCAGGCTGCAGCTGCTTTTCCATGACCATGCCATATGCTTCGTCAAAAAACGGCGCAACCCAGCCGCCATGCGCGAAACCACCTGATCGATCTTCCTCAGGTCCGCCAGGCGCCTGCATCACACCATCCAACGAAATCATCGATAGAACAATTATCTTTCTCATATCATCATAACTCACAACTCCCAAATCCACAGTAGGATGTGTTTCCAAGTTAACCATGACATTGACGTCGATGTCATTACCCATCGTACGCCGTCAAGCAGAACGGCACATGGTCATGCATGGCATAGAACTCATTTTTACTATAGCAGGCATGCGACCAGCAAGTAAAAAACACAGGTTACGAAACCAGGCATAATCGTCGTGTCATGATTTCGCTGCAACCCTCTGTTTGTGCTACACTGAAGCTGCAAGGTTTGGCAAAACACTCGAGGTGATCATGTTGGAGGTAGGGCTTATGGAAAAGAAGTTAACCGACACAGTAACCTGGGTTGGCAAGACCGACTGGGAACTGGTTAGATTTCATGGTGACGAATATTCAACACATCGCGGGACATCCTATAACGCATACCTGGTTCGTGACCAAAAAACGGTTTTGGTCGACACCATTTGGCAGCCGTTCGATAAGGAGTTTGTTCGTTCGCTCAGGCAAGTTGTTGATCTGCATCAAATAGATGCCATTGTTTGTAATCACGCCGAAATCGATCATAGCGGATCATTATGTGAACTTATGCGGGAAATACCGGATACCCCCATCTATTGCACATCCAATGGGGTGAAGATCCTCAAAGGACATTACCATCAGAATTGGCATTTCGTGCCCGTCAAGACGGGAGATGCGCTTGATATCGGCGATCAGAAACTGATCTTTATCGAAGCGCCAATGCTGCACTGGCCGGATACCATGTTCACCTATCTGACCGGTGATAACATTCTGTTCAGCAACGATGGGTTTGGGCAGCATTATGCATCGGAGATGTTGTATAACGACTGCGTCGATCAGGGGGAGCTCTTTGCCGAGGCGATCAAGTATTATGCGAATATTCTGACACCTTTCAGTAGGCAGGTGACAAAAAAGATAAACGATATTTTAGCTCTCAATTTACCTGTGGACATGATCTGTCCGAGTCATGGTATTATCTGGCGTGACAAGCCAGCGCAAATTATCGAGACCTATCTGAAATGGGCAGCTGATTATCAGGAAAATCAAATCACCCTTGTTTATGACAGCATGTGGGGATCAACTGGAACGATGGCAAAGGCGATCGCCCGAGGCATCCAACAAGTGGATCCGGAAACGACTGTCAAATTATGCAATGTTGCCAGGACTGACAAAAATGACATCATCACGGAAATGTTCAAATCCAAAGCCATTCTTGTTGGGTCCGCGACGATTAACAACGGCCTGCTTTTTTCCATCAGTGGTATTTTGGAAATGATGCGCGGCTTGAAATTCAAGAACAAGAAAGCAGCCGCATTTGGCAGTTATGGCTGGAGCGGTGAAGCCGTCAAACAAATCAGCGGCCTGCTCAGCAGCGCGGGCTTTTCAGTCGTTAATGAGGGCATCCGCGAACTTTGGGTACCCGATGAGTCCGTCGAAGCAACGTGTGAAGCATATGGAAAAGCATTCGCTCAATCCGTAAGGGAAACGGAGACGTGAGAACTGGAGGTTGGCGATGAAGTATGCTAGTGAAGACCTGAAAAATGAACATGAAGGCATTCTGTTCGGTCTGCAGGTACTTGAAAAGATGGCTTATCTGATCAACGATTACCAACCCGTTGACGACAAGGATTTGAGAGAAATGGTTCATTTTCTGCAATTGTTCGCGGATAAGTGCCATCACGGCAAAGAGGAAGGGTTGTATTTTCCAAGTCTTGAAAAAGCCGGCATCCAGAATAACGGCGGACCTGTTGGTCAACTGCTGCTGGAACACACCGAAGGACGCAACCATATTGCCCACATGGCAGACGCAATGACCCCAGCATTGCAGGCCGATGCGTTTGTAAAAGCTGCTATCCGCTATATCCAGTTGATGCGAGGCCATATCGACAAAGAAAATCAGACATTGTTCATATCAGGCGACCAAGTATTACCGGCGAATGAACAGATGAGACTGCTGGAGGCTTTTGAAGTCTTTGAAGAGCAAGTCATGGGCGCTGGCACCCATCAAAAATTGCATAACATGCTTGATCGATTTGAAAAGAAATATCTGTCATAATTTGTTATTGACCTTCTGTCAAGGAAAACCTAATCATTAGGTTCATCTGATAAGGAGATTGTCTTGTTTGAATTGGTGATAAAAAGAGTATATGCGAAGGAAAGCACCGAGGATGGATACAGGATACTGGTGGATCGTCTATGGCCGCGTGGTCTGAGCAAAAGCGATGCGAAACTGAACTACTGGGCCAAAGATATCGCACCATCCACTGCCATTCGAAAAGCTTTTCATCATGATCCGTAAAAACATGGATGTTTTGCGGACGAACTATATCGGTGAACTCGAACATAATCCTGCCGCAGCTGACTTCATAAACCGGGTGTCCGAAAAGCTTAAGACAGGTCATGTTACATTTGTATATGGAGCCAGGGTTGAGACATATTATCATGTCGTGATATTAAAGGAATAGATCTTGGATCACTTGTCGCGCAGCAACACACATGATGCATCGCCCCTCTGATTCATTCTATATAGCTTTTTAGCGCAACGACTCGCAATCATAGATTTGACTGACGGGACCTTGCAACGCTCATACGCGCAATTTTGTATGGCAAGCCATACCGATGCAAGCCGGTCGAGAAGTCAACACTTCATCTCAGCTCGTTATCGTGGCTCTCTTGAACAGTCCTGGCTTTATGCCATTCCCCATGGGACGACCTGATTGCTCAATTACGTGTGTGGATGTTAGGGTTACAGTTCAGATCTGGTGAATGGGCGAGTACGATCATCGACATGGATGACGCAGCCTGAAGTGTTTGCTGATGGCGGGATGACAAATGCTATCTTGATCTGAGTATTTGGGGGCACGTTTATGTACCTGACCTATGGCCGAGGATGATCAACCGGAGCTTTGACAGGCAGCTTTTCATTGAGGCAGAACCTGATGGTCAGCGATCAAATCGTGCATCGGACCGTTCCTCAAGCCGTATGGGATCCAGCTGAGCTAAAGCTGCTTGTTCCCTATGCGTTTGCGCCATAAAATTTCGCCTGACGCCTAAAACCTTGTAAAATTGCATGACATTGTGGTATCCGAACTGGTGCTGTAACCACAAAAGGATCTGTTTTAGTCCCGGCGCCCGGATTCCAAGCGTGATGCCCATTGGAGCACGCGTAAAGCGCGGAAGGTGATCCAACGGCTTTCTTCGCCTACCGTCTCGCCTAAACGGATGGGCAGACCGTCTGAAGGGAATTCACGTTCCAGAATCCTTCGACCGTTCATGTTTTGTTTGGCTTGCACGATCTCGATGGCTTCGTTCATCTGATTACTTGGCCTGTGGCCGAACGCTCTGAAATAATCCAGAGCACGCAGGATATCATAGTGCCAGAATGCAGGAAACAGGAAATAGGTAAGTTCATTGGTGATGAACTGGTCGTCGCTTCGCCTGCGCAGCAGGTGTCTTGCCAGCAGGTAGTTTTCGCCATTTTCTCTGGCTGTTTGAATGCCTGGACCCGATCCATAGATGCGCTCATAGGTTTCATCAATACCCGGAACATCATTGCATGCTCATGGAGAACAGAAACGGCACGCTTCATTTTTGATCTCCGTCCTGTTAGCCGTGTCTTTTGCGAAGACACAGGTGAAAAGCGAACCGAAAGCCATCGACGCGTATAAAGGAAAATTTCACGTAAAAAATGCCATTATCCCGGTTGGTTCGGACTGGAAATATCTTACCAGGACTACTGATTGACCAGATCCTGATAAGCCTTGTCAAACAGGTCTTTGAGCATTTCTTTATTGAGAATATAGTGTAGCTTCTGGCCGATGCGCTCATATTCAACCAGGCCGATCCCTAACAGCATGGTCAGGTGATAAGACGCGGTGGCGCTGGTCAACCCGATCTGCTTGGCCAGATCGCTGCCGATTGCAGGTTTTACAGCCAGACTCTTAATAATATCCACGCGTTTTTCCTCGGACAGCACTTTGAAGAACTGCTTTCGTTCTTCGCTTCGTTTTTCGCGCGAGCGCTTTTTGCTGATAAAGGTGCCATAGATCAAGACAAAACGGTCCTTTTCCGGTTGTAAGACGAAGGTGAGGATTTCGGAAAAAGCATTGGGGATCAGGTCAATCCGCTTGGCAGGTTCCAGGATGTTGACGTTGATTTTCAGGTAGCTGGTTATGAACGTCTCCGCATTGGCCAGATAGGCCTTGCGGCTTTTTTCCATTTCAGCATGGTCCAGCGTTTCAAGTTCTGCCACATAAGGCGCGAACACCTGAGCGTATCGCTCAAGCAATCGCACCAGGCGCTGCTTGGCGTCGGCGGGATAGCGCAAAAATTCCAGTGCTTTTTCCTGATCCGCCGACGATAGGCTCGGGCAGTCTGTTATCCGTTGCTCAAAGGCCGGCCGGTCGGCTAACATCGCCTCGATGGCCTGCTCATTTTGGCAGATTTCGCCTTCTTGCTGGCAAAGGACATCGATGACATCAGCGAGCAGATACCTTAACGCAACATCGTCCGAAAGTGCCGCTAACATGTTGGACAACTGGCTTACATCCCGGATTTTTTCGGAGATGACCAGTTCCCATAACAGCGAGCAAACCGGCTTGCTGAAGAAGAATACGATCTCTTGCCGGTAGAACAGCGACAAGCTGTTTTTTATCTCCTCGATAATTTCGGTCATCCGCGGATGAGGTGAATACCCTGCATTTTCGAAATAACTGCTTTCCATCTGATCGCTGTCTGCAATACGGTTGAGCGATACCAGCATTTCAAAGACAGGGTTGGTGTCAATCGATATTTTGACCTTCTTCATGATAAATGCCTCTGGACCATGCCGTTGTGTTCGATATCGGCTGTTAACCGGCTAATCAGGGCATTCAATTTTCTGTCGACACGTTGCAACAGATGGAAGACAGTCGTTTCCAGGTGAAGCTTTAAGGACTTTTTGGGTTTGCTGGCGCACACAAGATCCGCAGGTAATACATTTTCCATTTTACAGTAACGCATCAAATCAGTTATCTTCGTGTCTGTATAACCAGTATAAAACTGATCCAACATACCGATCACACTCCTTTGATTACTTCACCTTCATCATACAGCCATCTAATTTAATTGTCAATAGGAAATTAGATAAATATCTAAAATATTTTTGATTGTATATTATATTGGTATATGATGACAAAAGTTAGATGAAATTAAACCAGTGCAATTCGACTGGGATCAAACATTTGCAGGCTGCCAAATTTTCCTATCCCCAAGTGACGGACCGCATAACCAGCGCAGCAAAGCAGCCTGGGATCAAAATAGACCCGGCTGGTTTGCCGAAACGCGACAAGTCAATGAGCACCGCGACGTTTTGCTGTTGTGCACGACAAAAAAATCCGCACGGTCCAGTCTGCTCAGGCTGGCTGATGAACGACAGCCGGCACAGGAGCAAGGTGGTTCCATTGGAATATTATAGGTTTGCAGCGAAACGACAGCAGTATGGTATAATTTTTATATGGGATCATGTAACAGAAGCATTGCATCGGACGTGAAGGTTACGATGCCCTTTATGCCACGGGAGGTATCAGATGAGCCAACCGGCATCAAGCGGCGACGTGAAATATCGGATTGTTTTTCTGATCTGCTGCTCCGTCATCCTGTTTGTTTTTTCATCAGCCTGTCAGGCTACTGGCCTAACGACAGCAACGACAGCTGCCACAACGACATCAGCCACGACTGCGACGCCTGAAAAGGCTAGCACGACTGGCAGCACCACGTCGACAGTTGCTGAAACGAGTTCGGCCGAACCGCTGCCGTTTTGCGACAATGACCTGATCATCACAGTCGAGGGGCAGACCTACTTCCTGCTCGAAGATGCTGCAGGCCTCTTACAGGTTCTAGGGGAAGACTTCCAGTATAGTGAAGCGGAGAGCTGCGTCTATGACGGTTTGGACAAGACATTCGACTACGGCAGCCTGTGCATTTACACCATTCCTGCGGAAGAGACCGACCTGCTCGACGGCATCGATATCTACGATGACTCCGTGACGACAGCGCGCAACATCACGGTCGGTTCCTCCCGTGAGGACGTGCTCCAAGCCTATGGCCCCCAGGTTGGTGAGGAATCCGACCTGGTATACAACACCTCTAACGACATCGGCCGACTGGGCGATCCTAAACTGACCTTCATCATGAACGGTGACCTGGTTGTAGCCATCAGTTATTACAGCGGCAGCAATTTCCAGGACTGACCGGCCATCGCCGGATGGAGGAACGAATGGTCTTCAGTTCCCCGACATTTCTGTTTTTGTTCTTGCCAATTGTCTGGCTGCTGCACCTGATTGCGCCGCGCCGGTGGCGCAACCTGCTGCTATTACTGGCCAGCCTGGTTTTCTATGGCTGGGGCGAGCCGGTCTTTGTTTTGGTCATGCTGCTGTCCTGCCTGGTCAATTACGGCCTCGCCCGCGGTCTGTCGGCCGATCACGTCACAGCCGAGGCACAAAAACGGAAAGCCGTTCTTGTCCTGGCCATCATATTCAACATCGGCCTGTTGGCGGTTTTCAAATATGCCGATTTTCTGGTCTATTCCCTTAACAACCTCTTTTCCCTGGCGATTCCCCAGCCCGGCATTCCGTTGCCGATCGGCATTTCCTTCTTTACTTTTCAGGCCCTCTCTTATGTGATTGATGTCTATCGCCAGGAAACACCGGTCCAGAAGCGGCTCGACAGCCTGATGCTCTACATCGCGTTTTTTCCTCAGTTGATCGCAGGACCGATTGTGAAATATCACGATATCGCAGACCAGATTGACGCGCGCACGATCACGGTCCAGAAAACCAGCGAAGGTATCCGGCGATTCATCGTCGGACTCGGTAAAAAGTTGTTGCTGGCCAACACCTTCGGTCGTGTTGCCGACCAGGTTTTCTCCTTGCTGCCGGCCGAGCTGTCCTTTGCCGTCAGCTGGTTGGGCGCCTTTTGCTACCTCTTGCAGATCTACTTTGACTTCTCAGGATATTCCGACGTGGCTATCGGTCTTGGCCATGTGTTCGGTTTCTCATTCAAGGAAAACTTCCGCTATCCCTACCAGGCTGAGAATATGCAGGATTTCTGGCGGCGTTGGCATATCTCGCTCTCCACCTGGTTTCGCGAATACCTCTATATCCCTCTGGGCGGCAATCGCAACGGGCAATGGCGGACCGGGATTAACCGGGTTATCGTCTTTTTCATCACCGGACTCTGGCACGGCGCCGGCTGGACTTTCATCATCTGGGGTCTCTACCACGGCTTTTTTCTGCTCCTGGAGTCCTATCGGCTAATCCGGACAGACTGGCTCTGGCGCCCCTTGCGCCATGTCTACACCATCCTGGTCGTGTTGGTCGGTTTTGTGCTGTTTCGTTCAGAACATCTTGTTCAGGCAGGTGCATTCCTGCGATCAATGTTTCTTTCGTTTGCTGCCTCTGGTGATACGGCGGCCAGGCTGCTGCAGGAAGCGGCTACGCCTGGCTTTCTAATCCTGCTGCCTGTCGCTTTTGTCCTGACTCTGCCGATCGGACCCTGGCTGCATCGCCGACTCGCCCACGCCCGTCTCCCGCAGCCGCTCTTGGATGGCTGCTCGCTGCTTCTGGCCTTGCTTGTCCTTTATCTGTGCCTGCTTTCACTTTCGGCGGCCGATTACAACCCGTTTATCTATTTTCGTTTTTGAGAGACCGACAGGTAGAACCAGTTGCCCAATACCTATGAAAAAGAAATCTTCAAGAGAGGAACGCATGACGAAAAACCTGACAGAAAACAAGAACAAAGAGAACGTTTGGATGAACAGGATCCGGTTTATCTTTTGCTGCCTCTTTTTCCTGGTTTGCTGTCTGCCAATGCTTGGTTCCCTGGCAGGTATCGAGACGCCCAACCTGGAAAAAAGGACCCTGGCGAGCCGTCCTTCACTTCTAGTCGACCGGAAACTCAACAGGGACTATACCAGCCAGTTTGACGATTACTATTCCGACCATTTCACATTCCGCACCCAGTTTATTGCGGACTGGCACCAGTTGAACCATGTGTTGTTGCAGCAAAGCGGCAATGAACGGGTGATTGTCGGCAAAGACGGCTGGCTGTTTTTCCGGGACACGCTCGCTGACTACCTGGGAGTCAACCGCTTGGATGCCGTAGCGCTGTCACGGCTGGACCGGCTCTTGCATCTCCAGCAATCATGGCTGGACCGGCGGGATGTTACCTGGATTTTCATGGTCGCGCCCAACAAGCATTCAATTTATCCGCAGATGATGCCCGATCACCTGAAGCCCATCCATGCAGAGGGCAACCTGGATTTGCTAAAGCCGGAACTGGCCGACAACCAGTATCTTGACCTTGAGTCGCTTCTGATAGCGGCAGCCGGCTTGTCTGATGAACCCGTCTACCATCGTACCGACAGCCACTGGAATAATTACGGTGCTCGCCTGGTGACCCAGGCCTTCCTTGCGAAAGCCAATCAGACGGTGACCGGACTGAATGTCGTAACCCCTGCCGACGCACCCTATCGGCTGGAGCGTGACTGGACGGGCGACCTGGCCGTCATGATGAACCCGGCAAGCCCTGAACCAGACTGGCAATTTCGTTACGATTCAGCAGTCGGTTACCTGTACGATATAACGCCCCGCTCACTGGAAGACATCCGGATCGGGACGCGCAACAGCACCGGTAGCGGGACGCTCGTGATGTTCCGTGATTCCTTTGCCAAGGCCCTTATCCCGCTTTTGCCCGAATCGTTCGCCCGTGTTGTCTACTCTCGTGCCGTTCCGCTGGATTACGGTCTGGTCGAATCAGAACAGCCTGATCTGGTGGTGCTGGAAATAGTCGAACGCAATCTATCCCTGCTTTTAGAAAAACCGCCCCGTCTGTCGGCAGATTTACTTCCTGTTGACGCTCAGCTCTTATCCGATGTTCTCTCCGGACTGTCCGATCAGCCGCTGGCCTTGTCTGTCGATGATGTTTCACTGCAGGTGTCTGCAAGCGGCTCATGGCTGAAAATAAGCGGGGTCTGGCCAGATGGCATCCTGCAGCAGACGGTCGTCCGTGTTCTGATCGGTCTGCCGGCATCCTCAGATAAGAAACGGTCAGATGATGCCCACCAGTCGTTAGATGCTCTGTCGTCTCTTTTCTATTACGAAGCTTGCCCCATCGCTGATGACCGCGCACTGGAATGGAAAAACAACGGCGGTTTCACGGTCTATCTTGAACCAGGCCAATGGCGGGCCGGATCCCAGCCGTTGCGGCTTTACCTACAGGCAGAGGAGCTCTGGCTGCAGGCCGACCTGACCATCGCGTTGCCTTAAGACCAGCTATATACCAGGCGATTTATTAACTCTACGTGATCCGGCCACCCAAACGGCCAGACCAGCCACCACTTATGGCGTCGGTGATGGTGTCAGTGTCAGAGTCGGACCAAGTGTCGGTGTCAGCACCAGGGTTGGTGACGGCTCCGGCGTTATGGTCGGTTCTGGTGTCGGACTCGGGCTTGGGGTCGGACTGGGTGTCGGTGTCGGTGATACAGCGACAAATCCGTATTGATCGGGATTGCGTAAAGGCGGTGGCGTCACCTTGATCTTCTGCGTGTTTTCCACCAGCTTGAAGTCAGTCATGATAAAATCCATCACCGGATAGTCCAGTCGATTGGTATCAGTGAAGTGCCACCATTCGTGTTGAAATATCCTGAATCCGCACGACACCATAACTGAACTCATATAATCGAGGTTTCGCCTGGCCGCGTCGGTCATGTCCGGGTTAGCGCGGCTGGATGTTTCATTAAGCGTATGAATACGGCTTGGCATCTCCAGTTCGTAACCATTGAGATCCACCAGGGTCATATCAACAGCAACACCTCGGTTGTGGTGTGAGCCGGTGGCCGGATCGGCCAGGTAGATGGGGTTGCTGTTGTATGCCGAGAGCGCCAGTGTGACCGAATAGGGCCTGTAGGCGTCAAACAGTTTGATACAATAGCCGTCCTGGCGAAAAATCGCCTGGGCTTTAATCAGTTTCTTTAGGGTATCTTCCTGAAGCATGCAGATACTGCGTCCATACAGGTTGATGCCGGTGAAATTTCGTTTTGTCGCAAAGAGCTGGTCGATCTGGATGTTGGGCGCATACTGGCGGACATCGACAAGACGTGATTTGAGGTGTACGTCCTGCTGGTTCGGGAGTACGGATGCGAAGCTGCCCTCAATGGGCTCCGCATACAGACTCGCTGACTGCCAGGCCAGGTTTCTTCGCAGGCAATAGGCAACACGTCCATCTGCCAACAAAATTTCTGTGAAGCCTTGCTGGTCAGGTCCGTTCAGATAACCGATACTTTCCAAAAATGACAACCTGTACAGGACGGCTGTACTCTGATCAGCACCGGTATAACAAGGGATCTTGTCGTCGATAGCTTTCATATATGACGATGGTTCTGGAACCGGCGTCGGTGTCGGTGTCGGTGTGGGTGCAGGCGTGACGGTCGGTTTGATTGTCGGTGTCGGCCGCGGGCTTGGCGTCGGTGTGACTGCCGGGGTCAAAACTGTAGTCGTGCTAACAGTCGTCAAGATGGTCTGCTGTTGTGTCACAGTTGTTTCCGGCGTCTTATTGCAGCTTGACACAAACATAGCCGCCAATACCAGCACCAAAACAAGTTCAGTAGCGATTGTCCATATGGTATTCAGTTTTCCGTTTTGCCGTTTCAGATTCAAAATAGTCTCCTGACTGCGGTTGTGTCTGATCTGACCATGACAGAGCAGCTGGGACCGACAGTAGCTCTCTTTAGCTTCATTGCATATCGGAGCAAACGCTTATATTGGCGATGGTGTTACTGTCGGTGTTGGCGATGGCGTTGCCGTTGCCGTGGGTGTTGGTGGTGGCGTTAGCGTGGGTGTCACCGTGGGTGTTGGTGTTGGCGTTAACGTGGGTGTCACCGTGGGTGTTGGTGTTGGCGTTAACGTGGGTGTTACCGTCGGTGTTGGTGATATCGTTAGCGTGGGTGTCACCGTCGGTGTTGGTGATGGTGTTGAAGTCGGCGTAGGCTTGACGATAAGCGGATCTGTCGGATCTTCTTTGGGGGTCGTAATAAGCGGTAATACCGGCGGCTTGAAGCCTTTGGGCGAGTTGGACACGATTTCCAGAATCGTGCCACTTGAACAGTGCTGGTAGATCCAGTATGCGTCGGCGGTAGCCAGGCGCAAACAGCCAGATGTATCCTTCGTACCGATCGATGTATATGATTCTTCTATCAGGTTATGGATATTCTGACTCCGGTAAAGGGGGCCGTGAATATAAAGGCTTCCATAATAACGAGTCGCATACTGGGTATGAGCCGTGCTGCCGAACCGATGCCACCGCTCGCGGATCGACGACAGCTTGAACTTGCCGCTGGGCGTCATGGTTGAGCGACCGATGGCCATGCGCATGACACGGACGATGCGGGTGTATTTTTTTTGATCGTCCAGACCATAGGCGACCAATGTGAAGGATCCCTTTTCAGCATATAGATAATAGGGCAGGAGCGGGCCCTGCGTTGGCGTCGGTTTGGGTGTTGCGGTGGGCGCGGGCTTTCGTGTCGGCGCCCGGGTTGGAGATGGGGTCGGCTTTTCAGTCGGTTCTGCAGTTGGCTCTGCAGTCGGTGCCGCAGTTGGCTCCACAGTTGGTGCGAGGCTGATCCGCTGTGTGGTGGTTGCCGTGGCAGACTGCGGGATGAATTTCGTTGGTGTTACAGCTATTGTCGTCTCCATCGATGTAACCGCGGTTGTTTGTATTGTGTTTTCATCAACCGACAGGTCAGCAATCGCTTTGGTGGAGCAGCCGCCCAAAAAAGTGCACAGGAACCAAAAAAACAGTATCATCAGCAGAGCAGATTCCGTGCGTCTGCGGTACCAAAATTCGGATCCTGTTGTGAGCAATCGCTGCAAGGGGTGTCCCTCCAGATAAAAATCTTAAGGGCGGTTCATGTAGGGGATGTTCATTTTTAGTATAAACAATCCTACTCCTGGAAACAACCACCCGGCCAAAATACGCACGGTTGAGGCAAGGAATACGTCAAAGAGATGACAAAGGAGTATCAGAAGTCGAATACATGCTGAGTCTGAAGGATGTCCAGCTGACACATGCATTGGCCATAGCAGGATACTGCAAATCCGGCAGCAAATGAGGTGTTTGGGCGAGATTGCGCAGTCGCCTCCCATAGCGTTATTCGGCCTGCCGTTTAGCAACCGTGATATCATGCAGAATGACCGCTTCCAGAACCTGGTGTTTCATATAACAGCGTTTCATATTCTGCTTGATGCTGCAGATTTCCTTCTGTTTGGCACCGGCTGCCACGAAAGCAGCCAGGTAGTTCTTGTGCAGGGCCAGCGCCAGTTTGCGCAGAAGATCAAATTCATTTGCGAAACGGCGTCCTGCGCCCGATAGGCATCCTCGTGAAGAGCAACATCCAGCATCCAGTGCATCGACTCGATTTCCCAATGCTCCCCCACAATCTGCAAGAGCCTTCTGATGCGTTTTATTGCAGATGCTGTTTGTTTTAGAGCCGGCTGTGATCAGGAAATGGGCGGTTGCATCCTGGCATCGACTGAATCCTAGGTCATGACATCGAAGAGCTTCCGATCGGCTGGGTGTGCCGTTCATCGAACACCCGAATGATCAACTTTCTGTCACGATTCAGAATGCGTCACCGTTTTAGTCGTTGCAGGTTGGATTGTCCCGATACGTTAGGATTGTGCAGGCTATGCTGATGTCTTCCGCCCGTTGTTTTCTCGGTATAGTTGCTGTTGCAGGAAATGGTCATGCGCAACAGGTTTTTCCAGGTGTATAATCAGAAACGATAGCGGCGAATGGGGTGACAACAGATGCAACAGATTTTAATGCGTTATCCGGGAGGCAAGTCCAAAGCCCTGACCTTGAGTTATGACGATGGTGTGGAACAGGATATCCGGCTGGTCGAGATCATGCGGCAGCATGGTATTCGCGGCACATTCAATATGAATTCAGGTCTCTTTGCGCCGGTGGGCACGGTTTATGAGCCGGGCCGGATCCATCGCCGCCTGACCGAACGGGGCGTTGTTGATCTTTTCCGGGACAGCGGCATGGAAGTGGCCATACACACGCTGACCCACCCATTCCTGGACGCATTGCCGGCTGCGGATGTTCTTCAGGAAGTGGTCGATGATCGAAAAAATCTGGAGAGACTTTTTCATCAGCCGATCCAGGGCATGGCTTATCCATACGGCGCAACCCGTGATACCGTGGTTGAGGCTTTGAGAATGGCAGGGATCAAGTATGCGCGGACCGTTATCGCCACGATGGATTTCCGCCAGCCAGTTGACTGGCTGCGCCTGACGACGACCTGCCACCACAAGAACCCCGCTCTGGCGGAACTGACCCGCCGGTTTGTTGCCGAAACGCCGCAGCGCCAACCTTGGCTCTTTTATCTTTGGGGTCACAGCTATGAATTTGAGGCGGATAACAACTGGCCGGTCATCGAAAACTTCTGCGCGCAAACAGCCGGTTGCGATGAGGTCTGGTTTGCGACCAACGCCGAAGTATACGATTACACACAGGCTTTCAACCGCTTGGAATATGCCGTGGGCAGCCGGATGATCCACAATCCGTCCGCCCTGGCTGTTTGGATCAAAGCAGACAGCGGCATCACGGAGATTCTGGCCGGTGCGACCGTGACACGGTTGTAACGGGGCATTGAATCGTGTTACGCCGGTTTGAAGACCAAGGTCCCGCAGACGGGTTAACGGAGACCTGAAAGAGCGGCCAGGCGGGAATGGAATCCGTCATTGTTGCCCGGCGCATGACGCGCTCGCGACGTCAATCTGAACGTGGTTTCGTCTCGGCTGCTTGTACAGCACGTCATCATCAGATGCTGACCAGCCAGGCAAAAGGATCCAGAGCAGAAGGGATGGGCAGAGGATATGGTGCGCTTGGAAAAAGTAACCGAGAAGACGTTCTTTCCCGTTGTCAAGATGAAAATCAGCCCGGAGCAGGAGAAATTTGTGGCACCCAACGTGATGTCGCTTGCCCAGGCATGGCTGTATGATGACGCGGCGAAGCCGTTTGCGATCCTGGACGATAACACGGTCGTCGGTTTCATGATGCTTGATTGGGATGAGGGTGAGCGGACGGTCGGAATCTGGCGGATGATGATCGGGCAGGCGTTTCAGCGGAAGGGATATGGCCGTTCGGCGCTTACGGAAGCCTTGAACATGATCCGCGAGACCAGAAAATTCGACATGGTTCACTTGGATTATGTTCCCGGGAATACGGTTGCGCGGGATTTGTATGCTTCATTGGGTTTTCGGGAAAACGGGGAAATGGAAGGGGACGAGATGGTCATGACGCTACCGTTGACAGACCGGCCGAAAGTGGGCATAACCGTGGCCGATGAAGATGATATGGTTGAATTGACGGAACTGGTCCGCAAAGAAAAGGCGCGCGGAACAAAGATCCCTTCGCCCATGGAAACCAGGGAGCAGCTACAAGAAGCTGTCGGGAAAAAACAAGTCAGGCGGCTGACCTTGATGGGAAAGACGATCGGGTTGGCTTTGCACGGCGATATCCTGCTGTCCGGGGAATATCCGAACGTACTGGAAGAAGCGGTGGAAAGGGTCAAGCAGATTTAAGAAGCGGTGCATCCGGACGATGATCCTGGACGCTGCGTCTGACCCGCTGGGTGCGAAACCGCCCCTGTTCTGAACCATAGCCGACATACGCGCAAGGCATGTCCTGCTAAAAAGTCGGAAAACAGTCGCAATCCCTGATGCCCGTCAGCGGCAAGATCAACATCAGATGGCATACATCAGGTTTTACATCCGGATACTCATAGCATGAAACAGGAAGGGGATACGAAGCATGGTTATGAAAGGACGGGAGACCGCGCCTTCGGATGCGGCGATCAGGGCGGCAAACGCTGCGTTATCGCCGAAAAAGCCAACCAGGGACACCGTTGCACAGGCCGTCTGGTCAGCGAAGCTGATCAAGGCCGAAACCTGGCCGGACTTCGAGCGGATGTTTGCCAAGCATCGTGGCTGCCAGGGCGGCTGCTGGTGCGCCTATCACATCTGTTCATCCGTTGAATTCAATCGATTGGATCGGGAAGGCCACAAGATGCGCCATAAACATGCGATTGAACAAGGCCTGACATCCGGTGTTATCTGTTATCTCGATGAAAGTCCAGTCGGTTGGTGCCAGTTCGGACCGGCACTCAGCTTCGAGCATAACAATCGCGGCCGCGCTTATCAGGCGCTCGCGCCTGAGTTGGCCGTCGAGCCAGACTGGCGGATCACCTGCGTTTTTGTCGATAAGGACTACCGCGGTCTGGGCTTGTCCCGCAAGGTCCTGGCTGAGGCGATCGCCGCGATCAAGAGCCTTGGCGGCGGTGTGACCGAAGCGTTTCCCATGGAGGTGCCAGGTGCCAAACGACCGCAGTATACCGGTTCCGTGGTTATGTATGAAGCCGAAGGATTCGTACGCGTCGCACCTTTGGGCAAAAACAGCTTCTTGATGCGAGCCAGGCTATAGCTGCCTTCCCGGAATAACCTGGAAAGCGTATGATACATATAGCGGTTAGCCAGGCATCGTGGCTTGACGTCACCGATCCGTGATTGTTGTTACACGACAAAGCGGCTGACTTGGGACCCGATTGGGTGTTGGACGGAGCATGCATCAAATACTGCGAGGAGCAAGATCGATGAGAATTACATTTATCGGAGCAAGTCATGGCGTACCGGAGCCGAACAGAAAATGTTCATGCACGATGATCGAAATCAGTGGCCGTTACTATTTCATCGACATGGGGACGCCATCGATTGACCACTTGGTCACGGCAGGTATTCCTGTCGATGCTGTAAAAGGCATTTTCATCACGCATATGCATGGTGACCACACAAACGGTCTTGTTTCTTTTATTGATCTTATCAGTTGGTATTTTAAAACAGCAGACCCGACAATTTGCTTGCCCGATATTGAAGGCGCAAGCGCGATTGAAAACTGGATCAGAGTCACGCAAAGCAAGGCGCGTGAATTGCGTTATGTAGAAGTTCAAGCGGGAGTGATCTTTGATGACGGATTCATAAAAGTTACCGCGATACCAACGCTGCATACTGAACGCTCATTTGCATACTTCCTTGAAGCAGAAGGGAAATCAATGCTCTTTACCGGTGACCTGAAACATCCGGATCGTGATTTTCCTGTTATTGCCAAAGAACGCGAAACAGATTTGATTGTCTGCGAAAGTGCTCATTTCAACGCGACAGATTATGTGCCGCATCTGCGGGAATGTAAAGCCAAATTGGTCTATATTAACCACTATCAAAGCCAGAAGATTCCATCGATTCTTCAGCTCGCTGCGGAAATTGGGAACACACCCGTGAAAATGGCATACGATGGACGTGAAATCATGCTTTGAAATCCCGTGCAGGCCAGCATGATTTCATTTCATATCTGACTTTTCCTTTGCCATGTTTCGCGCGGTTAAAGCAAAACCAATCGAGGAGGCAAGGCATGTCGAAAACACCTATCAGCATCATCATCGATGATCCAGCACCGATTGTGTCGGTCTACTACGCGCACCGCGGTTCTGATTATACCGAAGACGGCCGCCCGCTCATCGAGTATTTTGCCAACGATTTTCTGATGACGTTCTGCGACATCATTGAGACATACGGCATCAAGGGAAAATTCAGTGTCGTCCCGATGCCGGGCAACAGAGGTGACATTGTAAACGGTATTCCTGGCGTGCGGTACGAACAGATCGCTGAGTGGCTCGATGCCGTGAAGACCCGCGTCATGCCGAAGTTCGCAGTAGGCCCCGAGATGCTGACCCACCATAAGGCGGTCGATCTTGTAACCGGCGCGGCCCTCGCCATGGACGAGCGCGTCTGGTCGCGCACGCAGGACCGCAGCACGCTGACCCCGTACATCTCAAAAGCTCTCATGCTGCTCCGGGACGTTTCGATCGAAGCGTGCGGCGTTACCTCTCCGTGGGACTTCGGCATTGAGGTTGAGGATGAGTATGTCGCGGCAATTTCGCAGGCTGTCTGGGATGTGAACGGCAAAGACACCGCGTGGTATTTCCTGCGCGGACTGCGCAACCGAGCGAATGCGAAGCCGTGGGTCGCCTACGACCAAAATGAACGCTGCGTCGTTTCGATCCCCGCGACCACCGACGACCACTACTGGCAGACGATCAACACCACCGAGACGGGTAAGGCATACATCAGCAATATTGCCGATGCCCTCATCACCGAGGATGGCAGCACAGGCGAGATCGTTAAGGTGCTTGAGACCAACGGCTGGCCCATCCTCATCACACACTGGCAGAGCCTGGTCTCAAACGGACTCGGCACGGGTCTGCGCGCCCTGGAAGAAACGGCGCGGCGGATTGATAAGAACTTGTCGGGACAGGTCGAATGGAAGAGCTTTTTGGAAATCATGGCTACCGTTGCCGCAAACAAGAAGCTATACCCCAAACCTCAACTGTAAATAGCGAGGATATATGAAAATTAAGGCGAAGCTGCAAATCCCAGTTGCGCAGAAAAAGGTTTCGTTCGGTGCCATGACTGATCCGATAATCAGAATATGACGAGGTGCTTGTGATGCATGAACATGCATATAAAAGCCGGCGCGGCGACGTGCACTACTGGATTTCTGAGGATTTTGACACGGCACGCCGGACGCTCGTGTTTCTGCACGGTCTTACTGCCGACCATACGCTTTTCGACAAGCAGCTGCCGTGCTTTGCAGCGGACAACAACCTCATTGTCTGGGATGCGCCGGCACATGGGTTGTCCCGACCCTACGCTGACTTTACCTATGCCAATGCCGCTGCTGACCTGAAGCAGATCCTTTGTGACAACGGCGTGGACTTTGCCGTCATGGTCGGGCAGTCCATGGGAGGCTATGTCGTTCAGTCTTTCCTTTTGAGATACCCGAACATGGTGCAGGCTTTTGTTGGCATCGACACCTGCCCATACGGAGCGCATTATTATTCAAAGTCGGACAAGTGGTGGCTGCGGCAAATCGAATGGATGTCCAAGCTGTATCCGACTGGGTTTTTAAAAAAGTCGATCGCGAAGCAATGCACGAACACCGAATACGCCTGCCAGAATATGCTCACCGCGCTCTCACCTTACGGTAAAAGCGAATTGTGCCATCTGATGGGAATCGGCTTGGCGGGCTTTCTTGAGGACAACCGGGATATGGAGATACTTTGTCCGCTTCTGATCCTCTGCGGCGAGCACGACAGGACCGGCAAGGTGAAAAGCTATTGCCGCAGCTGGGCAAAGGCGACAGGTGCGCCCCTTGTGATGATCAAGGGTGCCGCCCATAACGCCAATGCGGATAACCCGGAGCAGGTCAACGCAGAGATTAAAAATTTTCTTGATAACCAGAGTTCACCTTGAGGTAATCATGTTTAGAAGTTGGGTCCACACCAAGAGGGGAGGATACACCAGCAATTCAGACTTGACAGCCAGTAACGCAAAGTCATTCAATCTTCCACGTGCAAATATTCGTGATCCACACAACCATGCACAGTTGCTTGATATGCTGCTCCTACATAAAATCAATCTGACTGTGCCCGAAATCGGTTGTGGGAAACCAGCCTTCTCTGTGAAAGCGCCAAACTGAGAATAGCCGCTAACGACCGCGCAGAGGTCCTGGATTGGATCCCCTTTTGCTGGATCCCCTGAATAATACAAATGAATTTAGTAGGAAACATGAGAACGAAAGATGGTGCGTAAGCATTCTCTTCTTTATTGATACAATGATATTATGGTTCTGATCCGGACTCTGGAAATCTGCCGCAGCAAGGACTTGGTAGGAAGGGCGTTCGGCAATCTGGAGGAACGTCTTAATCTGCGCAGGCCCTTGGTTTCATTCGAACAAGGACTGGACGGCATGTTGTGCGTCGCGTTTGTCGACTTGATCTTCCTTTCCTGCATCAAGAAGAAGCAGATCACCTATTTGTGTTGATGAGGCAGAACCGCACTCGTTACATGATTTGTGAATCCAGGATGTGACGCTCATGATCTTGCTGCACCATCACGCCATCACATGATTATCACATACATATACAAATATTTATTTGCATTATTGGTAAAATTAAATATTGACAAATAATTGTCAATGTAT
>JAAYJD010000357.1 GCA_012523135.1 Clostridiaceae bacterium | reverse complement strand
TCCTGAACGACGACTACACGCTCGACGCCGCCGGCAAGCCGGTTCAGACCCTCGAGCAGCAGATGAACGTCACCTGGAAGATCTGCTACGAAGTCATGGCTACACCGGATTCCTTCAAGGTCCGCCTTGTTGCCAAAGGCTATGACTGGGCTTACACCCAGGCTCAAGAAGGCGAAAAGGGCGCCGACTTCACCCGCAACCTGCTGGCCATCCTGCCGGTCGACGAGGAGTTCCTCAAAGTCGAGCAGAAACTGGCTCTGAGCACGTTCATCAGTGAAGAAACGATCAAGTTTATCACCGGTGTCCGTCCGATGGCCGATTTCGACAAGTTCGTCTCCGAACTGAAAGCGAAAGGCCTTGACGAGCAGACCGAAGCCCTGAACACCTGGTACACCAAGTACAAAGACTAATCCCTGTTTTCGGACACGCATGGCTGAAAGGAGAGGGGTGCCTGACGGCACCCCCCTTCTTGGTCACAACAATAGAAAAACCCGCTTAGGGAGTACATCCATGATCAAGGTGGTATTGAAAAGTCTCAGCATCCTGGAAATCGTCTCGGCAAATGGCCGGGACCCGGTTCGGCTGTCCGAACTGGCCCAGCAACTGGGCGAGAAACCGTCAACCGTCGCCGGCATCGTGCGCACCCTGACCGAAGCAGGTTACCTGCAAAAGGACCCGGTGCGCGGTTACCACCTGGGCATCATGGCCACCACCTTGACACATTCCGACCTGTATAAGCGGAACTTGCTGATCGCCGCCAAGAAACATGTGGCCGATTTCGCCCGCCAGAATGGTCTGCTGTTATCTCTGAACGTCCTGCGCGACAATGTCCGCCACACGATCATGGAGGTTTCCGACCAGGGCGAGGTGATCATGCAGACCCGGGCCAACGCGGCCGTCATGAACTCGGCGACCGGCCTGGTTCTGCTCAGCCACCAACCCCGCCACAACCAGGACGAGATCCTTGAATATTACGGGCTGCCGCGCCGCTTTTCCGGTTATGAGGATTTCATGCATTACCTGGAAGAGATCAAGCGGACCGGTTACGTGGAAATTTCGCGTCCGGTCAGCCGGGTCGCCGTCGGCGTACCGGTCTGGTACGACGGGCAAGTGGTCGCCGGCCTGGGCGTTTTCCTCACCGTGGAGCAGCGCAAGCAATATGACATCAAGTGGGTTGTCGGCCTGCTGACGGACATGTCCGCCAAGATTACCCGCGACATGGAACAGGCTGACAAGGATGAGGCAGCCACCGCGTCCAGCTGATCAGCCCCAGGTGGCCGTGACGCCAAGAGTCTCATCGGCCAGCTGGCGTATTTCATCGGTCGACAAGGCTTCCTGCGGTGCGAGGATGACGATCTCGGACCGCTCACCGGTCAGGTTGACCGGATCCAGGCGGATTTCCTGGCCAATGACGTCCAGGCGACAAAAACCTGTTTCGGTTCGAACCAAACCCTTGATCCGGTAGACGCGGCTTTGCAGTGCTTCAGCGAATTGCTGGAGCTTTTTTGTGTCGAGGAGATCGTCGGTCAGCATCAGGGAGGTGACCGGACGGTTGCCGGGCGTGTTCAGGCTGGGCAGGGGACGCAGCCGGGAACGGTGCAGCCGGGCGAGTTCGGCCGGATCGATCTGGCCGAACGTGGTGCTGACCACGGTGGTCATCGGGTTCAGCCGCCGGACACTGGCTCTGACCGCGTCCAGCGTTTCGGGATCGACCAGGTCCGATTTGTTGATCACAACCAGGGAGGCGGCCAGGATCTGGCGGTTGATCGTGTCCAGGCTCTGGCTCAGCTTTCGAAAATATTTGGCGTCGATCACACAGACCGCGCCGGCATAGGTGTAAGGCCGGCTGGTCCTTTTTCCCAACCCCGCCACCATGTCTTTCATGTTGGCGGGATCGGCCAGGCCGGAGCTTTCGATCAGGAGATAGTCGAGGTCGAATTCGAGCATCCGGGCCATGCTGTCGACAAAGGTGCCGGCCAGGCACTGGCAGAAGATCGAGCCGTTGTTCAGTTCGGCGACCTGGAAGCCGTGCCCGCTGACAATGGGCGCGTCAATGCTCGCCTTGCCGAATTCGTTGACAATGACACCAAGTCTGACCGGGCCGGAGCCGTCCGGTTGGTCCGCCTGGGGCAGGACGGTCATCAGGTGATTGAGGACCGTTGTCTTGCCGGCGCCTAAAAAGCCGGTGAGCAGGATAATCGAGGTCTTGGTCATGGTTTGCTCCTAAAAGAGGTATTCTGGCTCCAGCATACAACCGACCAAGCCATCTGTCTTGTCATCTATTCAGATTTATGGCACTTTCTGGTGCAAATACGTGATGGATGAATAAAAGGCGCATACACCGCTATGACGCGAATGGATGCTCGCCATCAGATGGTTAACTGCTGACCCAACCAGCTTAGTGCCTGGATAAAATGATTTTTGTGCTGTTCGCAGTCATGCGCATGCAGAAAAAGATTCGGCCGGCCGTGACACGACATTCTAGCCTGTCTGATTCTCCTGAAACCGGATCAAGCAGCATCAGCTCTTCCGTGTTGGCCGCAGACTGACTGTTAGATTCGGCTGGGCATGGGATGCTGGCATTGAAAACCAGCTCCTGCCTGTCGGTATTAACCAGAAGATACAGGTCGTGCGGGCTGCCATCTGACTGCATATTCGTGTCCAATGCCAGATTCACCTGACAATTTTCAGTCGCGAATTGCTTATGCATGCATACGAGACCGGGGCAGGCTGTTTCTGTTCTGAAATCAGCCGAACGGATATTGGCCTCTTCACCCATGAAAACGATTCTTTCCGATTGTATCATGGGGGTATCAGAGGTCTCGTTTTTTACTTTCTGACGAATGTAAATGGCTCGTTTCTGTCCCATGAAACCGACATATATGCCGGCATCGAGAGCCATGTCAATAAAATGGGCTGTCTGAGTGCAGACAAAATCAATGTCAGGGAAAATGATCATACTCGGCGTTTCGCCATTTGGTGTGACGATTCTGCTTTCGCAATGAATCACGTTGCTTGAACGATCAGCCGCGCTTGCCTTTGCAGATCCGGCGGCTAGATGGCATTGGGCAAGTTTTTCATCGTTGATAAAATCATAATCGATCTGCAGCTTGATCAGCTGTCCGGCCATGCTTGTAAATGAATCCGCCGCCCTGGCGGCAATAGCATTTTGCCGATTACCCTTCAAAGCAAAGCGTTCGCCTGCTGCCGGTGAAACAAATCCCATAACAGGCAGATTGTATGCGATTTGTTCGTATGGATAATAGAGAAGTGCTTGTGCTTGGTGGAGCCCATCGGAAAAAAGTGCAGTCATTCTGGAAACAAAGCGGCAGTAAGCCTTATATTCATCGTCTTTGAGAACATGCTCGCCATAGTAAGATGTGATGATGTTGATGCCCTGCGCAAAGTCAACTGCCGTCGAACACATCATGAGGTCCAGCTTGAGAGGTTCCGAGGTGTTATACATATGCGACGCTTCGATCATGGCCTGCTTTTTTCCATACAGATGGGCTGCAGATGACGCAAGTTTGCAGTCGATTCTATAACGGAATGCATCTGGATCGGAATCAAGCCTGTCACATCCCGGTATATGCATCTGTCCGAGATTGTGAAGGAGATCGCCAGATGTATCGGGGTGCCATAACATGTGTCTGATTGAACGGAAGTGACCGCTGTAAGCCAATTCATAAGCTTCAGCTAAATGAATATATTGGCGGTTATAGGCCTCATCAAACATTTTTGCCGTGCATCGGCGGTAATCAAGACGCAAGCCGCAGGCTCTTTTGCTTTCGCCGTCGAATAGCTCGGGCAGGCTATCTTTCAATGAATACCCGCAGTATTGCAAAAAGTCCTCTTCAATCTCATCAGACCAATGCATGAAAGGCAAGATAGGGATGGACAGATCAGGCTGTTCTACGATAGATTCAGATGGAGCCTTTTTGCGTGTATAGGTGTAATTTTCTGGATAAGGTGTATAAGCCAGCAAACCTGGCTCATCGGCGAATATGGCTTCAATATCCTTGCCCAACCTTTCTCCGAGCCACTTGCCATAATTGCCATAGGTTATATCCAGGAATCTCTTGACGGCCGTTGTACTCAAACAATCAATATTCCGATGCGGAGACCTGATGGTTCGGCAAAGATACGTTCCCTCATAATTGGAACGCGTAAAAAAGCAGTATATACGCCACTTGCCTCCGGGACAATCCCAACACAATCCTCCGCCTGAGTCGGCCAAGTGGCTGATCTCTTCCTGACGCTTAAAATCTGGACACGTAACAGCTGCATTCTCATTATTTTGCATCGCGATCAGCGGAACCGCGAAGGCAAATTTCAGCGACGCGTGCCCGTGCGGAGACGCTATCCTGACCGGAGCATCGGGTGAATCCACGTCTTTGATCAGGCAGCCAAGTGCCTTTGCTTCCAACTCCGGATGGCCTCGAAGCGCAAGGCCTCCCGCCATGCCGCTCGGATAATATTGCTCATCGTAAATCCAGATTCGTAAGCCAAGTTCCACGGCCATGTCCACCGTTTTGACAAATCGTTTCCAGGCGGTTTCATCTTCCATGTACTTCTTAAAAGCGATGTTAATGACAACCCCGCCAAATCCCCGATCAGCTAATCTTTTCAAGCGCCATTCAATGTGCTTCAGCTTATTTTTCTCGCTGCTGCCGTCGGGCCAATCGAAATTCTCCGACAGGTTCAGCGGGATAAACTGGAAGTCATGGCTTATTTGAAAAGGGCCGTCATGACGATCAGGATTTGAAAACAAGGTCTTGTGATACATGCAGGTATGCCTCCGTATGACCATGCTGCTTAACCAGGTCTCGCACGTTTCGTATGTTCGGACTGCAAATGGATCATACCAATGATGCTCGTTACCAACAATGTAAAAAGCATCGTCACCATGTGTCGTATTTTTGTATTGACAGATTCGTGTGTTTTTGTGACGATAAACGCTTATGGCTGTCATTCTGGCAAGGAATCAACCGCAATGCTCTCCGCCGAAAATTTCGGCAGATAGGCTTGAAATAATGATTCGAACTGCACACGTGACGCAACACCAGCTTGCTGATAGAGTTTATTGAGTCGATAGTTCAGCGTCCCTTGAGAAATAAAAAGATCATCGGCGATGCTGTTGACCGTTTTTCCATTGAGTAATTCCTGGATAATAGAAAAGTCTAACGGATCACAGGTGGTGAGGCAAAGCTCCAGGTTGACGACCCCATGAAGATGCGTATCGGAATATGAGCTGATGTCAGAAGATGGTTTTGACGGCGTCAAGCGCTGCCTTTTTGACGATAATGCCCGATTGTCTGTCGATTCTCGGATAAAAAAGCGCCCTTCGATGGTTATGGACTCTTTCGTAATGTGGGGATTTCGTTCGAGATCGAGTGACAGATGAACGACTTGCCTGCCGAGTTCGAAATGGTCAAGCGCCATGGTTGTCAAGGTCGGCGTTGTACATTTAGACAACAGGGTATTACCAAAACTTGCCAGGTACATACGGCCAGGCACCTGGACACCGATTTCCTTCAATTTTGCGTTCAAATAGACAGCATACAAATCGTTGCCGCAAATAATGGCATCGTATCGGTCGAGGTTGCGAAACAAGTGATCAACGCAGGCTTGAACATCGCCAAAGGTTGGGTAGATGTCGTTCCGATCGAGCGGAAGCTCCAGGTGTGTGATCATGCTGAGGTAGCCTTCAGCCCTTTTCTGGTCGGCTGGTGATGAAAGGTTGACGCCAAAAAGGGCGATGCGCTTGCGGTCGCAATCATACAGGTACTGCATCATCAGGCACATATCACCGCGCCGGTCAAGCGTCACGGTGCTCACATGCGGCATGATGGCATCCGAATCTGAAGAAGCCATGCAAACCCGGTAATTCTCTTTATAGGCGTATTCAAGCATTCTATTGATCCATCCGTCCGTTTCACCGGCCAGAACGAGGATATCGTTGCTGACAACCAGGGACTGCGGATCTTTGATAACGGCGCATTCCACCTTGCGCCGAAAACGTGCCAATTCGGTTTTGATCCCTTGCTGCAGCAAGCGGCACCATGGCGTATCGATGTAACTCGGCTCGATCCAAACTGCCATTTTTTCTTGCGACATATTTCCTCCGAGTTGACGGTCTGAATACAGTATGCAGTATATTGGCGGATTGTGCAATGCAACTAAATAATAATAGATA
>JAAYJD010000066.1 GCA_012523135.1 Clostridiaceae bacterium | reverse complement strand
GTCACAACGGTCTGTTGCCTCCGGCGGCTATGGCTCCGTGCCGGCCAGTACGGACATCGGGCCGGAAGGCGGCGACATCCTGGTCCAATGGACCGTGTATACCATTAACAAGAAATTTTCCGATTCATAACGAAACGCGCCAGATCGCACCGGCTTATGTAACCGGAAGGCCAAGCATAGAAACATTTCAAAGATCAGGCTGTGTTTAAAAAATACAGCCTGATTTTTCTGGCAGCAACACGTGCACGGCGCTGAAAGCCGGCGGGGACGAAACGATGGCCGTGTCACCCAAAAGGTCAAGTACATCGAGTGCCGCTTGCAGCAGGTTTGCTGCTCGCACAGATACGATTTGGCAAGCTGCAAATGCCGAAAATATGAGTGTGGGAGACATAAGGGGATGTTGACGAACAGGACGTTGACGCCTGATCCATATGTTATAATTATTGTAATATTGAGAGCAGGAAGATCCATTCGGCATCCCCGCAGGCTGCAGCCTGACTGTAGGCTTGATATGGAAGACAGAGTGTGGCATCAGAATGTACACGTATCGCAACCGCATCGGCATATTGGTATTTTCTATCTTTCTGTCGCTGGCACTCAGCGCCTGTACCGCAAAACCTGCCAGTTCTTCATCTGTCCTTTTCGATTATCCGCAGGGGTCTAGCATGCAGGTGCTTGGCGAGACATCGCAAGGCTACTATTTTCTGGTCTCTTCCTTTGTTTACTTCTGCGACAGAGGTTCAGACCAATGGGTCGTCCTCTGCAACCGACCCGACTGTATGCATACCGATGAACAATGCGACGCGTTCTTTAACGGTAACAAACTCTATGTGTACCACGATTCGCTTTATACCCTTGGATCTCTACAGGATTCGAACGCCGGCGGGTATGACTTGATCCGCATGCAACTGGACGGGACGAACCATGAAGTCATGTATACATTACGAAATGACGCCATCGGAGCAAATGCGTCCGGCATGTTGATGTCCTATCGGTTTCACCAAGGGTACCTGATCGTAACGATCAACACCGAGGATCCGGACCAGAAGACGACCCGGTCGCGCTTGCTGCTCATGTCACTGGATCATCCCGCCCGCAGCATGACCACGATCGCCGATACCCGTTTCCCGTCTGGTTCAACCGACCCGAAAACCGACCAGACACTTCATTTCCGTTCAGCGGCAGGCGATTTGATCTATTATTTCCAGGGAAGCGCAGCCAAGGCCTGGTCGATCTCGCAGGAGACAGCCATGGATCTCAACGACGAACTCATACCGGCTGCTGATAAAAATCCCCAAACGGGAAAATATTACCAGGCCATGACCCTGATCCGAAACCGCTATTTGCTCGGTACGGCCACGCTTGATCTGGCCAGCGGCAAGAGCACGCCGCTTTTCAACCCGAACGATCTAGCTGACGGGCAGGACGGCATCTGGTATTGCGACGGGAAGTCCATCTACCTGACCAACGCCCTGATCGCGTTGGGACAAACAGAGCAGCTGAACCTTCATATTTTTGATATGACCGGCAGCTTCGTGCAAAGCCTCCCGGTGGATATAAAAGAACAGGGATACATGTTCGGGTTATATACAGATGCGTCTGACCGGGTTTTCTGGGTCTCATCGAACAGCCCCGTCGGTTTGCCGGACTGGATCATCGACAAAGCGGCGATCGGGTCCAATGACATCCGTTGGCGTCGCATGTATGCGCCGGGGGATAAGCGATGACACTTGACATTTCGCACTTGACTCATACCTACGGCAAAAAGGTCGCGCTGTCTGATTTCAACTGGCGCTTCGAGAATGGTTTTTATGGTGTTCTCGGTCCGAACGGGGCTGGAAAAACGACCTTGATGAAGCTGATCAGCGACAGCATC
>JAAYJD010000356.1 GCA_012523135.1 Clostridiaceae bacterium | reverse complement strand
TTATTGGCGTAGGCCATGAAGCGCTGCCAGTCCGTCCGGCTCAGGTAATGGCAGCCCGGGCGGCGGTGGTAAGCTACCCGTCCCTGGTGCAGGATGCAGTCAGCCTCCGGCCAGCGGTTATCCGTGACCAGCCCGGCCTGGCCCAGCGCCGGGTAAACCGAACCGGCTGCCCAGGCGGACAGGAACTCTGCATCGGGATCGGCCCAGGCGTCCTCGGCGGCACTGGCCACGTAGACGGCGCGCGGAGCGCAGGATGCCAGCAGGAAATGCTGGTCAAAGGGCATGTCCTCCGGCCGGCCGGCGAAGCGGGTGTATTGGGGTCCGAACCAGTAGCCGAACCGGTTGGTGATCGCCGCCACATCCTCACCCGACTTGCCCCGTTCCAGGGCCGCGCCGGCGCAGCCGGAATCGTTGCTGACCACCAGCGAGAAGCGCGGGTCGTTCGCCCCGGCCCAGAGGGCGGTTTTCCCCAGGCGTGAATGGCCGACGACCGCCGCCCGCCGCATATCCAGAGGTGCGCCCCGGGCGGCTTCCAGACCGGCGAAGTCCAGCACGCGGGACGCTGCCCAGGCCCACATCGCGATCTTGCCCCAGCGGTCCGGCCGTTCCATCCAGGCCGGGTACAGGGCCGGCAACCCCTCGGCGAACTGGTCGTCCCGATCCGGCGCGATGTCCTGGTAACAAAAGTTGAGCAGGGCAAAACCCGCATCGACGATTTCCTCAGCCGGCAGGTACTTGTCGGGGACATCCGGCCGGAAGGCAATGTGGACAAAAAACGGGAAGCCCGCCGCCGGCCGGCCCGTATACGGCACGATCGATTGAACCGGGAAGGCGAAGCGTCCGCCGGGCAGTTCGACAGCAAGCTCCACGGTTTGCTGGACGGCTTTGCCGGCAAAGGCGCGCGCGTCCTCGGACAGGACCCGGGTTTCAAGCGGCCCGTGTTCGGACGGCATGCGGCCGTAGACGTGCTCGCTGAGCAGCGCGACCAGCTCCTGGCGGCGGCCGGGCCAGCTTTGGCTGCGATCCGGCCAGATTTCGGGCAGCTTCAATGCGCGCAGTTCTTGGTCCAGTGTGTTGCGACGTGACATAACGGTTCCTCCTTGGCGTTCAGATCAGGTTCAGGCAATCGACATCGAGCTGGTAGGTGGCGTCCTTGCGCTCGACGATGATCGAGATTTTTCTCTTAAGGCCGGGATGGGCCACGATTTTTTCGAGCAGCTCCCGGGTGGGATTGATCGCGAACGGTTTGCCGACCCGATCAAGCATGGTGAAATCGCCCGACGTGTCACCGTAGGCGTAACAGGCGTCCAGATCCAGATCGTGCTTTTTCGCCATGGCACGAACCGCCTGATCCTTGCTGCGCGAGTCCCACATCGGGCGGATCACGCCGCTGTAGGTGCCATCGGCCCCGACCTCGTAGACGGTACCCGAAAAATCGTCCATCTCGTAGCGCCGGGCCATTTCCCGCACCAGCTCGACGGGCGAACCGGAAATGGCGATCAGGAGATGGCCCTGGCTGCGGTGCCACTTGATCTTGTCGCGCGTGTAGGTGTAGACCCGCTCGTAGTTCTGCTCGATGACCTTGCGGGCGATGTACTCGATCAGGAAGGGCTGGGTGTTTTTAACGGTGTCGAGGTAAATATCGACCATTTTTTGCAGGTAGTGGTCGTAGTCGCCGATCCGGCGATTCCAGCGGGTGAAAGCCGGCTTGACTTCTTCCTGCCATTTGGCCTCGTCGATCAGCTCGTAGGTGACCATCTTGCGAAACAGTTCGCTGATCAGGCCCTCGCGCGTGATCGTCCCGTCCACATCGAAAAAAGCGGCAACCTGGCCCATGGCGGCATCCCTCCCCGAAGATGATCCCTGCCCTGATTCTACCAGCCACGCGGCAGACTGGCAATTTTGGTGTATCATGGGATTATCCCGATCGGGAGGGCTCCTGCATGACCGAATATGTTACCTGGAGACGTTACCAGCTTCTTCGCGACTTTCCGGACGTTTACCGCTTCCTGGGCGCGATCTACCGGCGCGATACCCTGAACAGCTACCTTCTGCCGCCGTTTTTCGAGTACGCCCACACCCATCCGGCTTTTAACCCGATGCTGACGCATCGCTTCGGGCTCTGGGAAACAGACGGACAACTGGTCGGAGTCGCCTGTTATGAGATGGATATCGGCGCGTGCTTCCTGGTTACGGATTGCAGCCATACATTTTTGCTGCAGGATATGCTCGCCTATGCCGAGCGGGAGCTTTCGGTTTGCACCGGCGGCCATTCAAGCCTGTCTGTCTGGGTGACTGACCGGGAAGACGACAAGAGGGCTCTGCTGGCGCGGCGCGGCTATGTCGTCGCCCAGCGCGAAGCGGTCCGCATTTTCACCTATAACAAACCTTTCACCGAGCGGCGCTGCCGGACGGGTTTTCCGTTCTGTCCCTGGAGGATGAAAACGACCCGGTCAAGATCCATGCCTGCCTCTGGAAGGGCTTTAATCACGGGGATGTGCCGGACGAGGACTGGTCATGCCGGCTGCACATGCAGAGCGGCCCTCATTTCCGCAAAGATCTGACCACGGTGATCAAGGCCCCGAACGGAGCGTACGCCTGCTTCGCCGGCATGTGGCTTGACGAAGTCAACGGCTACGCCTACCTGGAGCCGCTGGCGACGGTACCGGCCTACCGACGGATGGGCCTGGCGACTGTCGCGCTGATTGAAGGCATGAAGAAGACCCAAGCGCTCGGGGCGGCCTATTGCTTCGGCGGCGAACGGGAATTTTACACGGCGCTGGGCTTTGAGACGATCTGCCAGCGGGAACGCTGGACAAAAACATGGCGCGAGGGCAGTCTATGAACGTGCTTGTCATCGGCGGAACTGGTCTGATCGGCAGCGAGACAGCCCGGGTACTCATCGCCCGGGGGCATACGGTCCGTGCGCTGGCCCTGCCGCCGCCCCCGCCTGGCGCGGCGCTGCCGCAGGAGATGGCCATAACATTTGCCGACTATATGGCCCTTGACGACGATGCGCTGGCGCGACACCTGGCCGGTTGCGATGGACTTGTCTTTGCCGCCGGTATCGATGAGCGCGTCGAGGGGCCCAAGCCGATCGAAGCGCTGTTCGAAAAGCACAACTTGGCGCCGCTCGAGCGCCTGCTGCGTCTGGCCAAGGCCAGCGGTGTGCGCCAGGCGGCAATCTGCGGCTCATATTTTTGCCACTTCGCCCGGCTCTGGCCGCATCACGAGCTGGAACGGCATCATCCGTACATCCGCAGCCGGCTAAACCAGGAACGGCTGGCCTTGTCTTTCGCGGATGATGGATTTTCCGTCGCGATGGTGGAACTGCCGTACATTTTCGGCGCTCAGCCAGGCCGAAAGCCCGTCTGGCTGTTCCTGGCCAAACAGGTGCGC
>JAAYJD010000355.1 GCA_012523135.1 Clostridiaceae bacterium | reverse complement strand
TTGTCGTCAAACATATCATGGCTAACGCCACCAGCTCATCACGTATTGGCGCTATCGGTCAGGATCGTAACCGGCTGCCCGGCACGGTCGGATTCATCTTCGATATCGCTTCGGGGAAAAGCCATATCACGGTTCGTATGAGGCTTGTCGTCCTTGCCGGTCATCAGGGCACCGTTCTCGTCGCATGCATGATTCTGTGCTTATGACCTTGCCTGCGGGTACTCGTTGCAAAGCAGGTGCAGCGGCGCCTCGTCCTCCGTGATCTCGGGGAACCGGCCGGCCGGTTCGTAGAAGCGGTTGTCCGCATTGTCGTCATTGACCTTTGACACTTCGCCGACCAGGACCGTGCCACGACCCAGCTCGCCCCAAAAGCGGTGGTACTGCCTGACCGGCAGCGTGATGCTTTGTCCGGGCTCCAGGCGCAGGATGGTTCCGGCCGCCACCTCATCCCGGCAGCCGTCGCGGGTGACGAGTACCGGCGTGTCGGCCAACTGGCCGTCAACGGTCGCGTTATACACCTCGATCAGGAGATTGCCGCCGCCCCGGTTGATGATGTCCTCCATCTTCTGGAAATGGAAATGCATCGGGGTCACCTGCTCTTCGCGCACCACCATGATCTTTTCGGCGTAAGTCTTGCCGCCCGGCTGGAGCGGCAATCGCCCGTTGCGCAGCGTGAACAGCAAAAGGCCGACTTGGTAGAACCGGCCGCTGCCAAAGTCGGTGATGTCCCAGCCCAGCATCATGTCGCGGATCTCGTCGCAATCATGGCCTTTATTCTGCCATTGAGCCGGGCGCCAGAAGGCAAAAGGCGGCAGATAGAACTGCTGCTCGCGCATGAACGCTTCAGCATCGCGGAGAATCTGGTTTATTTCGGATCGTTTCATGGCAACCTCTTTCTGTCAGGTGACGACCATCTTTTCGGCTTTGCGAACTTCGGCGCGAAAAGACGAATGGCGCGGATAACGGCTGTGCGCATCTTGGAAAAGGGCTTTGGCTTCATCACTTCGGCCAAGGTCGGTTAGAATTTGGGCCAGCAGGGCAAGGTCTTTAGCAGCCATATCGTAGGCATAACGGCTCTGACTAACAACGATGCTGTTAACAGCGGCGAGTAGTTTATCCCGAACAGCAGTCAAATAGCGTTCCTGTTGCGCCTGGTCTGGCACGTTTTCCTGCAGCGCCTCGCGCAGCAAGGACAGATAGTCCTGGTGCAGATCACTGCTGATCCGGCCAAGCTCATGACGCCAGTTTTCGAGAACCCATGGCTTGAGCGGTTGGGGAAAGACGACGGCAGCCAGGAACGCATAAACAGCTGACTGGCTCAAGGCATTGTCAGCTAAGGCCTCATCCAAGTCACCGGAAAGCAGCCGGGCCTGCAGAAGCAGATCCGGGCTGGCCGATGTGCGCTGCAAGTCCTCGTCCAAGTTGAAATCAAGTCTTGCAGAACGCTTGTTCAGCACAGCCAGGCGCTCCATAACCGACTGGTGTACGATGGAGAATTGGCTGGTACGGCGAGCTTCAACGAGTAAATGGACCAGCGACTCCAGATCCGGACCCGACTCAAATGACGCCTTCAGGCCTTGCAGCACCAGCTTGCCGACTTTTAGTTTGCGCCCGATAGCCGCGAGTTCGTCTCCGACACGCACCCGGATCAGCAAATCCAGATCCAGTTGCTCCAATGCCTGAACGGCGACTTTCGCGGCCTTTTCCCACTCATTGGCTTCTTTCAGGCTGTCCAGCCAATCCAGATAGATGCCGGGAACGCGGTCGGACTGGACGCTGGCAAAATCCGCGATCGCTTCGGATCCCAATAGTCGAACCGCTTCGCGCACATCCTGGCCGGTTCTGTTGGAAGGGTGCTGCAGCAGGTGTTCGATCCATCCTGGCAGGAAGGCGTCAAAACCCGGCAAAGGATCTGTTGCCGCGTCGATCATCGCCTTCAGGCTGAAGTGGTGTTTCAGGTACTCGTGCTGGTGAATCGCTGCCAGGAGTTTTTCTGGCCGTTCGGCAGGCAGCGCTTCGAGATAAACTGCCCGGCCATACAGGTTGACATGTTCTTGCAGGTTTTCGTGCAACATCTCGGTCGGATCCGGACTGCCAGGCAGATGACCCGGATCGAAGCCGGTTTCGAGTGCGTCGAGCAAGGCGCTGTAGAGCGATAGAGCCGTCTGGCTGTCGCCGTCGATCAGGAGCCGGCGCACATCGGCCAGGAATGTGTCCATTTCGCCGGCCCAGCTTTCGTCACCAAGTTCCCGTTCATCATCGATCGCGTCGTCCCAGCCCCAGCCGTTACAGTAGTCACCATTCTCGACAGCCTGGCAAAAGGCATGTACTTTTTCTGCGAGCACGGCCGTCTCGTTGACCGGCTTGGTTGGGGGTTCCAGAATGGAAAGTTGATCAAGGAATGATGCGCGCCGGTTGGGATGCTCGTTGCTGGCCCACTCGAGAAATAGCTGCCGCAGCTGCTGGGAAGAAAGCGCGTCCAGGCGCTTAGCGACTTGTTCCATGAACGGCCGGTAGGACAGGGTCATGCGCATCACCTCGCTGGCCTTATTATACCGGGAACCGGTGCGTGGGGGTAGTCGGCTGATGGCGAGCCGGTGTCCTACTGGAGAACCGACTTGATAACCAGTGACAGGCCCATGGCCAGCAG
>JAAYJD010000354.1 GCA_012523135.1 Clostridiaceae bacterium | reverse complement strand
ATTTCGCCTATTACGACGAAACCCGCCAAGGCCAGGGCTATCTGCGGGCTACCGGACAGTACGATCAGGACCGGCGGCACGGGCTCTGGACCTTCTACCAGGAGAACAGCCAGGTTACGCTGACTGTCACTTATTACCAGGGAATATTGGACGGTCCGGCTGTCGCTTACGATGAGCTTGGCCAAATCCGTGCCAAGGGCAGTTTTTCCCAAGGAAGCGCTTCTGAATATTGGGAGAAGTTTACCAACGGTGTATCCGTCGGGCTGGTCAAACCGGAACGGGCGTTTCTCTGGACACACGAAATGAACGAATACGTCGCGACGCTGGTCGTGGAATGGCCGTGACCCGTCAGACCGCTATAGCGCGGGCTGCCTGATGCTTTCGCTTCAGGCAGCCCTGATTCAAAAAACTTGGGAATACTCTGACGCTATTTTTTCTTACCGCCCTTGTTGCCCAGCTGCGGATCGCGCGGCGCACCGACATCCTGGTCAATTGGATCTCCTTGCAGAACCATGCCCAGCTCGCCGTAGGGCTCGAAGTAGCGGGCCGGATCGGCTCCGGGCACACGCATCCCAGCGGTAGTATCGAGGCCGCAGCTGATTCCAAGCTGGTAGAGGAATTCGACGAAAGCTTTGGTGTAATAGCGGATGACCGTACCAGGGCCGAACTTGGATGTCGGTACGACATAGCTGTTAAACTCTCCGATCCAGTCGATCATGATGTCGCCGGCTGAACTGGCGATCAGAACATCCCGGCCGCCGCCGCCAAAGACGATGTCGTCGTAGTAGTCTGCCGGCAGGCTTTCCGGCGGAATATCGACCTCCGTGTTATCCGGTCCGGATTCGTGGTCATCGTCGGCGTTGAGCAGGTCATTGCCCAGGCCGCCGAACAGGTTATCCTTGCCTGGTCCGCCAACCAGCCAGTCGTTGCCCAAATCACCGAAGATCATATCGTTGTCAGGCTCCGGCGCAACCGCAGGCTCGAAGTTCAACAGGAAGTCGACTCCGCCTGTCGTCACAAAATTGCCTTTGGCATCGACCATGACCTTGGCCATTGGAGCATTCGGATTGTAGGCCGCAAACAAGGTTGTCTTATCATTGTAGTTCAAAATGTTACCCGGGTTAAATGGAGCGCCGCCTGGACCTGAGCGGCTGTGTAACGGTCCTTGTATGCCGTTTCACCCTCGACCGCCGGCGGTGCGGCCGGTATTTCCGGATCTGGCCAGAAGGCGTCCAGGGCGGCTGTCGTGCCGACATCCTCAATCTCTAGGCTGCTGCCATCCAGGAAGCCGCCGGCCAGGACCGCCAGCGTGACGGATCAGGTTGTGGATATGACGCTGATGATGTTCAAGTCGCCGTCGATTTCGATCAGGCTGATCGAACCGACCGCCCAAGCCACGAGGCTGGCCGAGCCGGTATCGATCCGCAGCGGCGCAGCCGCCCCGATCGACCCGGTCCGGGCTGTCAGGTCAACCAGATTGCCCTGAACCAGTGCGTCGGCATTAAACCTGACGATGCTGCCCGCGGTGTTTAGGATGACATCGCCGTCCGTGTTGACGATCTGGCTGACGATCAGGTCACCGGTCAGCTCGCGGATGTTGATCCGTCCGCCGGCGGCAGAGGCGTTCAGCGCCCCGCCCTGCAGGTCGATCAGGATCGGCAGGTTGTTGCCGATGCCGTCGTCACCTTCCAGAGACAGCCTCTTGGCCGTGATCACGGAATCGGATACCTGTTCGATCGCGCCATCAGCTTTCAGGGTCACGGCCCCGGTCGGATTGTTGACCGGGCCCAGCAGGATGATGTCGTGGCTGGACTCGACCCAGATGACGCCTTCCAGCGCACCTGCGAAGCGGATGGTGATCGGATAGAAGGCCTTGACGCTGTGGTAATGGACATCCTTCCCGGGTTGTAGATCCGGTTGTACTGGGTGACCTGGTAATAGGTCTTGCCACCGATCTCGGTCTTTTTCGAGGTGTCCGTGATCTTGATCTTGCCGTGGCTGCCCGTTCCGGTGTCCAGTGAGCTGATCGCCAGGTTGTAATTGGTCAGGTTCTTGATGTTGATTGTGCCAAAGCCGTCCAGGGCCGAGACCTGGCCGGTCCCGGTGCTGATGATGTGGCCGTACAGCTCGACGATGCCGCCGTGCACACTGACATCCGCCAGGAAGATGCGGTCGTTGACCGGATCGTAGTAGAATTTCATGTCCGCCTGCTGGACCAGGAAATAGTCAAGGTAGTTACGCGACAGCGTTGCCTGCTGCTTGAAGCCGGCAATCTTGTAGTTGATGGCCGCGTCCAGTTCGATCGCCTGCG
The DNA here is from genome assembly GCA_012523135.1 of Clostridiaceae bacterium. GTDB lineage: Bacteria > Bacillota > Clostridia > Saccharofermentanales > UBA5734 > JAAYBY01. The sequence continues at coordinate 139 of JAAYJD010000354.1, read as the reverse complement.
TGGCATGCCCGGCCTCGATCAGGCCGTTGATGTTCAGGTAGCGGGCCGCGATGAAGATGTTGGCCGCGCGCAGTTCGCTCCGGCTGGCGTCCTGCTTGCTTGGCGCAGCCAGGATGCCATTGATCAGGCCGTCGACGGT
>JAAYJD010000353.1 GCA_012523135.1 Clostridiaceae bacterium | reverse complement strand
CCGCCCAGCCAGAGCAAAATGATGATACTACCGTTCATCACGATGACGATCAGAGGCTGAATGGCGGCCATGGAGCGGCCTGCCCGGATACTCAGGCCGGCCAGGTTCTGGTTAGCCCGGTTGAAGCGTTCGCTCTCATAATCCATGCGGTTGAAAACCTTGACCACGCGCACTCCGCTCAAAAATTCGCGGACGACGCCGTTGACACGGTCGATCGCCGTCTGCACTTTGCGGAAGAGGGGAAAGCCCCGCTTGACCCGGATCACGATCAGGACAGACAAGATCGGCAAGCTGAAAAAGAGGACGACAGCCATGCCCGGATTGAGCAGAAAGGCCATCAGGATGCCGCCGATCAGCATCAGGGGTGCCCGGATAAAGATACGGGTCAGCATGAAGGACAGGTTCTGTACCTGCATGACATCATTGGTCAGCCGGGTGATCAGCGACGAGGCACCGAGCTTGCCGGCACTGGCCAGCGACAGCGCCTGGACCTTGCGAAAGAGATCGGCGCGGATCTGCGTGCCCAGGTTCTGGGATGCGTGCGTGGACATGTAATTGCGTATCACGCCGGCCACAGAGCCGAACAGGGCCAGGCCCAGCATCAGGAGCCCGATCCGGACAATCAGATCCATGTCCTGCTTCATAACGCCGTTGTTGACGATCGTTGCCATCAAGGTCGGCAGGCTAAGGTCGATCAGAACTTCCGCCAGCAGGCTGAGCCAGGCCGGCAAAGCTAACTTCAGATAAGCCGGCAGATACGGTTTAAGCCATTTCACGCGCAATCGCCTCACACTCTGGCCTGATCTGGCCTGAAGCCGTCCGGCCATCTGCGAAATATCATATCACAAAGCTGAGGCTGTGCTACAATTAAGATGAAATTCTGGATGGAAGGGGCGGTGAAAATGGGAAAAAAAGATAAAGACAAGGACAAAGATAAGAACAAGTGCAAGGCTGAAGATCCAGAACAGGGCCTGGTTGAAATCGATGCGCAGGACCACGAACAGAAAACGAAACAGGTCATCAGCAAGAAAGTCTACGCGAAAGAACTTCAAAATCTGCAAATCGAGCTGGTCAAGCTGCAGGAGTGGGTCAAGCACAACGGCCTGAAAGTGGTCGTCATCTTCGAAGGCCGCGATGCTGCCGGCAAAGGCGGCGTGATCAAGCGGATCACCGAAGCGCTCAATCCGCGCATCTGCCGGGTCGAAGCGCTGCCGGTGCCCACCGAAAAGGAAAAAACCCAGTGGTATTTCCAGCGCTATGTTTCCCGGCTGCCGGCAGCCGGTGAAATCGTCCTCTTTGACCGCAGCTGGTACAACCGGGCCGGCGTCGAGCGGGTCATGGGCTACTGCACCGAGGAAGAGCTGCGCGAATTTCTGCGTTCCTGTCCCGAATTCGAGAAAATGCTGATCCGCTCGGGCATCATCCTGATCAAATACTGGTTCTCCGTTTCCGACGATGAACAGGAAAAACGCTTCCAGGACCGGATCAACGACCCCACCAAGCGTTGGAAGCTCAGCCCGATCGACATGGAATCGCGCAGCCGCTGGGTCGAATACTCGCGGGCCAAGGACGAGATGTTCGCCTACACCGACACCAAGCAATCACCCTGGTATGTCGTCAACGCGGATATCAAGCGCCATGCCCGCCTCAACTGCATCAGCCACCTGCTCAGCCTGATCCCGTACGAGGACCTGACGCCGGATCCCATCAAGCTGCCGCCGCGCCAGGCAGATTCCGGCTATGTCCGGCCACCGTTCAGCGAACAGACCTTCGTGCCTGACCGCTACGGCGCGCACTCCAATCAGTAACCGGCGATCAGACCGGTTCCAGGGCCTGACCCGGCTCGATGGCCGCATGGTATTCCTGGAGCGATTTGAGCTGATCCGGCGCGTAACCCTTGCATAAGAAGGCCGCGATGCCGTGTGCGCTGGCCAGGGCTGCGGTCATGGTCGTGATGTAGGGGATCTTGTACCGGATCGCCGCCTTGCGGATGTACGAGTCGTCGTACTGGCTGCGCCGGCCCGCCGCCGTGTTGATCACCAGCTGCAGTTCGCGGTTCGTCAGGTGATCGAGGATGTTCGGCCGACCCTCATACAGCTTCTTGACCAGAACGGTCTCGATGCCCGCAGCGGCGAAATAGCGGTGGCAGCCTTCCGTCGCCATAACCTGGAAGCCGATCTGGCAAAATGCCCGGGCCACGTCCAGGGCTTCCGGCTTGTCGGCGTCGTTGACGCTGATCAGGACGGTGCCTGAGGTCGGCAGCGAGGCCTGGGCGGCTTCCTGGGATTTGAAATAGGCCAGTTCAAAAGAGTCCGCCAGACCCAGGACTTCGCCGGTTGAGCGCATTTCCGGGCCGAGCACCGGATCGACCTCCGGGAACATGTTAAAGGGGAAAACCGCTTCCTTGACGCCGAAGTGGCGCAGCTTGTTCTGCCGCAGGCTGCTGACGGACGAGGGCAGGCCCCTGGCCGCGTTCATGATCAGCTCGGTGGCGATGCGCGCCATGGAGAT
>JAAYJD010000352.1 GCA_012523135.1 Clostridiaceae bacterium | reverse complement strand
GCTGCTTGGCGACAATGCGTTGTCTTAACGTCGAAATGCGATCGGTCATGGGGGTCACCTGCAAAAATGTCCGATGGACGGGAAAAATGAAACCAGGTGACATTAACGTTAATGTCACCTGGTTTCACATTAGCACGGGAGACCCGGCCTGTCAAGCCAAATCAGGCGCCGAAGACGAGAACCGGCAGCAAAATGACCGTCGGGCGGCCCTGGGCGACCATCTGGATGACACCGCGGTTGACCGCCTGGATTTCAGCTCCGGCCTGCAGGGTCAGGCGGAACGAACACGAGCCGGGATTGAGGCTGTTCTTATGCGGCAGATTGACGTGTTTCGGACCCTCGGCCAGGGTCAGCCCGTCCGGCAGCAGGCAGCTGATGTCGAGGTGGCGCGGTTCGCGCAGCTGGTTGTGCAGCGTGATCTCCAGCGTCATGCACTGCCCGGCCTCCAGGCTGAGTGATTCGGGATAGGTCAGTTCGGCGCGTGTGTGGATGAAATTGAAGACCAGCGCATGGCTCATGTTCTTGAGCCAGAGGGCGTAGCGTTCCGAGGCCATCAGGCGCTCCGGCGTCAGGCCGTCCAGGTCCGTCTCGCCATCGCCGATGGCGACGTCGGCCTTGAAGGCGGCCAGCACCTGGCGGCACATGGCCATGGTCCGTTCGGTCAGGGCGGTGCAGGTCAGCGGGATGCCGTACAGGGAGCCGCGGTCGATGGCCACCGTGATGATGTCGTCGCCGACATGCCGCTTCCAGTCCGCCGGCAGGGCCGCGGCGCCCTGGATAATGCCGAGGATCGAGCCCAGGGTCGCACCGGTGCAGTCGGTGTCGTCACCGCAGCTGACGGCGATCAGGAGGGATTTTTTAAAGTCGCCTTCGCCATACAGCCAGCCGATGATCACGTAGGCGAGGTTGGCCGGGGCCTGGAACCAGCCCAGGTCGGCGGAATCCTCCAGGACCAGCTGGCGGGTCTCTTTCCAGCCCAGGCCCTTGGCGTAGCTGTCCAGAACGATCTGGATGCTGCGGGCGACGCGGCAGCCGGCGGGGATGTGCGAGAGCCCGATCTGGATCAGCGCCAGCCGGTCTTGCAGGGTGAACGCCGCGCTTTCCACGGTCGCCGTGAACAGCTCCGCATAGGTCCCTTCGCCCGTGCCGTGGTCGACACAGGCGTCGGCCCAGGCGTAGCGGGCAGCGATCTCCGGGCTGGCGGGCGTGCAGCAGGCCCAGATTTCCGAACGGATCCAAGCCCCGTTGGAGTGGCGCCAGACATTGGCGACATCGCCGGACAGGGGCGGCAGGATGCCGGCCTTCATGTTGCTCTTGCCAAGTCCATACTCGTTCCAGTGCGGCGGAATGTAGCTGAGCCAGTATTCGCCGAGCACCTGCTCGTTGACGCCCAGCGGCCCGTAGTCTTCCAGTGCCTTGAGCCAGACCAGCTGCAAATCGAGGTCGTCATTGGGCAGGGGTTTGCCGGCCGGCGAATGGAAATCCTGGACATCCAGCAGTTCCCGTCGGCCTTCAAACGGCGTTCCGAGGGTGCCGCCGATGCTTTTGCCCATCCAGCAGCCATAGACTTTGTCGCGGAATTGTTCCTGGTTCAGCCTGATCATGTTCGTGTCCTCCTCTTATTCGTTACCCAAAGCATAACAGCCGCTCCGGCAAACGGCTGTAGGTCTTTTTGACATCCTTGTGGGGTTTGTTGCGGGTTCAGAGGCCCGCTGCGGTGCGGCGCGCGCCCGGCGAGACGCCCAGCAGCCGCTTGTAGACTTCGTAAAACTGCTTGCGGTCCTGGTAACCGACCCGGCTGCTGATTTCCTCGATGCTCAGCGTCGTCTCGCACAGCAGGCGGTCGGCTTCCTGGATCCTTTTTTCCGCGATGTACTCCGTCAGGTTCTTGCCGAAAACGTCGCGGAAGACGCGGCTGAAGTAGGACGGGTTGTAGAAGCAGCGCTGGGCCAGTTCCTGCAAGGTGATCCGGCGGTTCAGGTTGTTTTCGATGTACTGCAAGATCTCCGGCGCCACCCGGTGCAGGTGCGGCAGGACAGAGCCGGTCTCACTCGCGATGGCCCGGAATATCTTGGTCAGCAGGACCAGCAGGTAGCCCTTGAGGGCGGGCCGGTAATTGACCGGCGTGGCCGTGAACTCCTCGAGCATGTCCTGGATCAGCCTCTCGGCATCGAGCAGGTCGGCGCCGGCAAAATGGACATGCGGAATGATCTTGTCGGCGGGAATGTCAAAATCTGCAAAAGACGACAGCGCCAGAATCTCCAGGGCGTTGTCCGCATGGAGCAGCTCCCGGTCGATGAAACCGGGATCGACCAGGCAGTTGACGATCTGCATGTCGCCGTCCGATGTAAAGGCGTGCGTCTGCCCGGTCGTGATGAACAACAGGTCGCCCCGGCTGACCGGGTAGGGCCTGGCGTTGATCAAATGGCGGCCGCTGCCGGCCAAGATGGAGACGATTTCCAAAAATTCGTGGGTGTGTTCCGGTTCGCTGCCCGCTGGCTTGTACGCTTTGAGTGCGATCTGTTCTTCGCGGCAGATGCACTGGTCCAGGGTATAGTGCTTCAGCGCGTCTTTGCTCATGGGGTTGCAGCATCCGCCAGCAGCGCATCCATCGCGCGCTTGACCAGCGGCACGACATAGTGGCTGCCGCCGCGCTCCTTGACATCCTCGATGATCATGGCAATCGTCAAGCGGGGCTGCTCGGTGTTCATGGCCACGAACCAGCCGTT
>JAAYJD010000351.1 GCA_012523135.1 Clostridiaceae bacterium | reverse complement strand
CACTTAGCGAAGCCGTTTCCGCCGAACCGGTCGATTTGGGCCTGATCGGGATCGGCGAAAACGCCCACATCGCCTTTAACGACCCGCCGGCGGACTTCGAAACCGAGCAGCCCTACATCATTGTCAAGCTGGACGACAACTGCAAGAAGCAGCAGGTGCGCGAGGGCTGGTTCCCCGATTTGGAGCATGTGCCGGCCCGCGCCATCTCGATGTCGGTCCGCCAGATCCTGAAGTGCCAGACGATCATCTCCTGCGTGCCGCACGCCGTCAAAGCCAACGCCGTTCGCCTGGCCCTGGAAAGCCCGGTCAGCAACGCGGTGCCGGCCAGCATCCTCAAAACGCACCCGGATGTCACGCTCTACCTGGACGATGCGTCCGCTGCCGACCTGTCCCCCGAACTAAGCCAAGCCGGCACGAGGTGAGCGATGGCTGAGCGCAATTTCAGCATGCAGGCTTACTGGGACCGGGTCGCCGCCGACTGGCAGCCCCGACTGTCGTTTGCCCGGCAGGAGCAGCCCGACTGGCCGCGCTGGCATGACGAGGCGCTGGCCAAGCTCCGTGACTTGATGGGCGACTGGCCGGACCGGGTCGATCTCAATCCGGTCATTGAATACAGCGTCCAGGACTCCGACCTGATCCGGGAGCGCATCGTTCTGGATACCGAAGCGAACATGTCGGTGCCCTGTGTGCTGCTCAGGCCCAAGGACATGCCGGCCGACCGCAAACAGGCCGCCATCCTGTGCAGCCACGGGCATGGCCGGTACGGCAAGGATCCGGTCGCCGGCATCCGTTCGTCGGCAGGGCACAATGCAGACATCGCAGCTATGAACTATAACTACGCCGAGCAGATGGCGCGGGCCGGCTTCCTGACCCTGGCGCCTGACCTGCGCGTCTTCGGCGAGCGGCGCGACGGCGAAGATCCCTTCCCCGGCCGCGACCCCTGCAACGTCAACTACGTCAAGGGTTCGATCCTGGGCCTTTATCCGCTGACGCTCAATGTCTGGGACCTGATGCGCTGCGTCGACTACCTGCAGACCCGGCCCGAAGTCGACCCGGAGCGGATCGGCATGATGGGCCTTAGCCAAGGCGGCACGATGACGACCTTTACCGCCGCGCTCGAACCGCGCATCAAGGCCGCCGACATCATCGGTTACGTCAACCCCTGGCGGCGCTTCGGCATCGAGCGGGCCAACTTCTGCGGTTCCCAGGTCGTACCCCAGGTCTACCGCTATTTCGACACGCACGACATCGCCGGCCTGATTGCGCCGCGGCCCCTGCTGGTCGAGATGGGCATCTATGACAGCTGTTTCCCGATCCAGGACCTGCTGGCCGGCTATGCGGGCGTCGAAACGATCTACCGGGCAGCCGGGGCCGAACAGGACCTCTGGCAGGATATCCACCCGGGCCCGCACGCCTTTGCCGGCAACAAAGCTTTCGAGTTTTTCCGCCGCTACCTGTAACAAATCCTTATCCTGATACCCAAGACCGGAAGCCTTTACAGCTTCCGGTCTTTTGCTGCCGTCATGACGCACCGAACCTTAAACCAACTATCTCACCTTGCCCAAACGACGATCTCGGTTATACTGAAGTCAGGATTCACCCCGCGTTTGCCTCTAATGGGCATGACGCGACACATCGTGGATAACCGGAGGCCGTATGTCACCCACCTGCCAGCTGTACCCGACGATCATCACCCCGTTCACGCCTGAGAATAAAATCGACTATCCGTCACTGGACCGCCTGATCCACTACCAGCTCAGCAACGGCTGCGACGGCCTTTTCGCCGTCTGCCAGTCGAGCGAGATGTTTT
>JAAYJD010000350.1 GCA_012523135.1 Clostridiaceae bacterium | reverse complement strand
TCGGCAGACCTGGTTGTGATCCGCTCCTACCTGCTGGATGAGATCCGCGCCAAGGTCGCGAAACTCTGCCCGTCTGTCCCGCCCGAAAAGATCCTGATGAACGCGACCCACACCCATACCGGCGCCAGCCACTACCTGGATAAAGGCAGCCAGGCTCTTTCGACGGGATCGTCAACCGCTCCGGTCGACGATGTCCCCCATCCCGGCATCGAGATCGCGTCCAGCGACGAGTACCGCGATTTCCTGTCAACGAAGGCGGCTGAAGCGATCAAGGAAGCCTACGACAAGCGGGCGCCGGGCGGCATCGCCTACGGCTACGGTTACGCCGTCGTTTCGCACAGCCGCAGGGTCATCTACTTTGACGACACCTCCCTGCGTCCGGGCGAAGCGAACAACGGTTTCCGCGTCAACGGCCACGGGGTCATGTACGGCAACACGCACGATGACAATTTCAGCCATTACGAAGCCGGCGCGGACCATTTCGTCAACCTGCTCTACACGTTCGATCCCGCGGGTGCCCTGACCGGTGCGATCATCAACGTGCCCTCCCCGTCCCAGAACTCGGAACACGAGTACCGCTTGTCCGCGGACTACTGGCACAATGTCCGCGTGGCCGTGCGCAAGAAGCATGGTGACATCTTCATCCTGCCGCAATGCGCGGCCGGCGGCGATCTGTCGCCGCGCATCCTGCATTATAAACAGGCGCAGTCCAGGCGTTTCAAACTGAAATACGGCGATGAGCAGACCGAAATGGCCGCCCGCAAGGATATCGCCGAGAGGATTGCCGTCGCTTTCGACGAGGTCCTGGACTGGGCGAAGAAAGACATCAAGACCGAGCTGCCATTGCAGCATGTTGTCAAGACCGTCAACCTGACCAAGCGGCGCATCTCGCCCGAGGAAAATGCTTTCGCGCAGCAAAAATACGATGAGTTGCTGGCCGTTCCGTTCAAGCTGGAAGGCGCTGACGCCAAGGAGCTGCTCCGGTTCAATTCCAGCCTGGTCGCTCAGCGCAACCGGTTCAAACGGATCCTGGACCGCTTCAACAGCCAGGACCAGGAACCTAAGCTGCCCATGGAACTTCATGCGCTCCGGATCGGCGACATCGCCTTTGCGTCCAACCGCTTTGAGCTGTACATGGATTTCATGCACCGGATCCAGGCACGCAGTCCTTTTGAGCAGACCTTTGTCATCCAGCTGGCCGGAACGCCGGGTGCGGATGGCGGCACATACCTGGCGACCGAACGCGGTGCGCAGAACAAGGGCTACAGCGCCTGCCTGTTCTGCAACCTTGTTTCGCCGCAGGGCGGTCAGGAGCTGGTCGATGAAACCGTGAGCATCCTTGAGGAACTCAGTCGTTCATAAACATGATGATTTTGGCACGTAAGGTGCAGCAGAGGTTGGTATGGAAAAGGTAAGCGTACGCTTTGACCGGAAAATCGGCCCGATGAAACCGGTTCACGGCGTTAACAACGGACCCAAGACGCGCATGTTCAGCTTGGACATGTCGCGATACTTCCGTGAAGCGGGTATCCCGTATGCGCGGCTCCACGATACGGAATACCCCTATGGAAGCGGTCATTTCGTGGATATCCCCTGCGTGTTTCCCGATTTCTCCGCGGACCCGGAAGATCCCGGCGCCTACGACTTTACCTTGACAGACCAGTATATCGAGGCGATCGTGGCGGTCGGCACCCAGGTGTTTTACCGGCTCGGCGTCAGCATCGAGCATGCCAGCAAGAAATATGAGATATTCCCGCCCACGGATTATACCAAATGGGCCAAGATTTGCATCGGGATCATCCGCCATTATACAGAAGGCTGGGCCAACGGTTTTCGTTATCCGATCGAATACTGGGAAATCTGGAACGAGCCGGAAAACCCGCCCATGTGGCAGGGGACGAAGGAACAGTACTTTGAGCTGTATGCGATTGCGGCTCAAGCGATCAAGGCGAGGTTTCCTCAGCTCAAGGTCGGCGGTTACGCGGGCTGTGGCTTTTATGCGCTGACCCGGGACAACCAGAATGATTTTTACAAAGGTTTCGTCACATATTTCACCGATTTCCTTGCCTTCGTCTCCGCCTCATCCGGCCGTATCCCGCTGGATTTCTTTTCCTGGCACCTGTACACCACGGATGTGGCGGAGATGATAGCGCATGCCGATTATGTCCGCCAGACCCTGGACCAGTTCGGTTTTAACCGCACAGAGAGCATTGTCAACGAATGGAATTATGTCCATGCCGATCCAGACCGTTTCAAACGCATGAAGAAAATGGAAGCGGCAGCGTTTGACGCGGCTGTTTTGTGTGCGCTGCAAGCCGGTCCGGTCGACATGGGCAACTACTACGATGCCCAGCCCAACATGCGCTACTGCGGCCTGTTTGACTACGAAGAGTCGAAGAAGCCGTATTACGCCTTTTATGCTTTCAATAGCCTGTACCGGCTGCAGGCACAGACGGAAACCAAATGC
>JAAYJD010000349.1 GCA_012523135.1 Clostridiaceae bacterium | reverse complement strand
TTAAATTATAACATTTCAAACGGCAGGATGCACATTTTGCAAAAGGAATCTGCATTGTCGCCGAAGAAGGCAGCATGCTTACGGCTGCAGGGGTTGACTGGTATGGAAATGGTAACGCAAGGTAACCAAAGTCATAGAAATATGGCAAAAAGATGTGTTTCCAGCTTGTGTTGCGCTATAATAATAGTTCGTGCCCGGACCAGCAGCGACAGCGGCGGCAGACCGGCCGGGCACAGGTGTCAGCGATCGGGATATCGGCATCTTGGAGGTGCGTCATGATCCAAGTCCAGGGCTTGAACAAGACATTTTACGTGCCGGAACGCGCCAGCGGCCTCAAGGAGACGGTCCGCGCTGTTTTCAAGCGCAAAACCAGGGCGGTCCACGCCGTGCAGGACTTGTCCTTTTCGGTGCGCGCCGGCGAGATGGTCGGGTATATCGGGCCGAACGGCGCCGGCAAATCGACGACCATCAAGATCATGAGCGGGATCCTGGTCCCCGACAGCGGATCCTGCGATATTATGGGACGAACACCCTGGAAGCAGCGCAAAGAGCACGTCCGGCACATCGGGGTGGTCTTCGGCCAGCGCTCCCAGCTCTGGTGGGATGTGCCGGTCCAGGACTCGTTCGACTTGCTGCGGGACATCTACCGAATCGGGGATAAGGACTATCGGGTTACGCTCGGGCAGCTGACCGACGTACTGGATCTCGGCCCGTTGCTGCAGACCCCGGTCCGCAGCCTAAGCCTGGGTCAGCGCATGCGCTGCGAACTGGCCGCGTCGCTGTTGCACCGGCCGGAAATTCTGTTTCTCGACGAACCGACCATCGGCCTGGACGCGGTGTCCAAGCTGGCGGTACGCCAATTTATCCGCGAACTGAACCAGACGTACGGCACGACGGTCATCCTGACCACCCACGATATGCGTGACATCGAGGCGCTGACCCGGCGCATCCTGCTGATCGGCAAAGGGCGGATCCTTTACGACGGCAGCCTGGACGACTTGCGCAGCCGCTATGCGGAAACCGATCTGGAGCAGCTGGCGGTCCTGTTGTACCAGGAGCACCGGCTATGAGCCAGCTGGCTGCCATGCTGAAGCCGTATTGCGCCGCTTTCCGGATCCGACTGCAGCAGAACTTGCAATATCGGGTTGCCGCCCTGGCCGGAATCGCCACCCAGTTTTTCTGGGGCTTCATGCTGATCATGATCCTGGAAGCCTTTTACCGCGGCAGTGACGCGGCGCCGCCCATGAGCATGCCCCAGACCGCCGCCTACATCTGGCTCCAGCAGGCGTTTCTGGTTTTTGTCGCGCTCTGGTACCGCGACGGTGAGATTTTCCGCCTGATCACGACCGGTCAGGTCGCCTACGAGCTCTGCCGGCCAACCAATCTGTACCTGTTCTGGCAGGCCCGCCTGCTGGCCCAGCGCCTGGCCGGCGCCCTGCTGCGCTGTCTGCCGATCCTGCTGGTCGCCCTGGTGATGCCCCAGCCGTACCGCCTGCCGCTGCCGGCCGGACCAGGCGCTTTCGGCCTGTTTGTCCTGACCTTGCTGACCGGCTTGCTGGTCAACGTCTCGATCTCGATGTTCATCTACATCCTGACCTTCGTGACCTTGTCCCCGACCGGCTCGCTGCTCCTGATCGGCGTTGTCGGTGAGCTGTTCGCCGGCCTGATCATCCCGCTGCCCCTGATGCCGGAATGGCTGCAGCGGATTCTTTATTGGCTGCCGTTCCGGCTGGCCGCCGATCTGCCTTTTCGGGTCTGGTCAGGCCACATCCCTGTCCCGCAGGCACTGGCAGGCTGGGGGCAGCAGCTTGTCTGGCTCGTCGTCCTGGTGTTTCTGGGTCAGCTGGCCATGCGCCGTGCGTTAACGCGCCTGGTCATCCAGGGCGGCTGAAGGGAGGAGAGCAGACCATTGTTGTATGCACGTTATGTCCGGATGGTCTTTCGCTGCCAGCTGCAGTACCGGGCGTCATTCTGGATGACGCTCCTGGCCCAGATGCTGGTGCCGTTTTCGGTCCTGGCCGGCCTCCTGATGCTCTTTCACCGCTTCAAGCGGCTGGGTGACTGGTCGGTTGCGGATGTGCTGCTTTGCTTTGCCGCCATCCATATGGCCTTTGCCTTGAGTGAATGCTTCGCGCGCGGATTTGACCAGTTTTCCCAGTTGGTGATCCAGGGTGAATTCGATCGCATCCTGGTACGGCCGCGCGGCACGGTGCTGCAGGTGCTGGGCGCCCGGATCGAGTTTTCGCGCTTCGGACGATTGCTCCTGAGCGTGCTGGTGCTGGGCGCGGCCATCCGCCTGGCTGACATCCAGTGGACGACTTTGCGCGTCCTGACATTGTTCCTTATGGTAACCGGCGGGGCAGCCATTTTTATCGGCATCTTCATGTTGGCGGCCGCCCTCTGCTTCTGGACCTTGCAGGGGCTGGAGGTCGCCAACATCTTTACGGACGGCGGGCGCGAAATGGCCCAGTACCCGCTGGATATCTACCGCACGGAAGTGATGCGCATCTTCACGTTCATCATTCCCTTCGGCACGGTCAACTACCTGCCGCTGCGCTACCTGCTGGGCTTGAGTAGTCAGACCTGGCTGGCGGTGGTTCCCCTGACCGGTTTTCTCTTCCTTCTGCCCTGCATTCTGGTCTGGCGCGCCGGTGTGCGCCATTACCAGTCCGCCGGCAGCTAAGTCGGCTGTGATACAATAGGCTAAACGGTGTCGAACGCCCCTGCCGGGGATGTTCCTGATTGTGGAGACAACGATGCGCGCTGACAAGGCAAACAGCTTGGACAGAAGGACAGATGGCCGTGTTCTGACCGGGCTGGTTCTTATCGTGACCCTGTTTCTCGTGCTCCTCGAGCGCCGCTACCCGTATTTCTTCTTGCAGGATGACAACCGGGACCAGTATCTGCCCTATTTTGTCCACAACGCCCGCGCCTTGCTGCACGGTGAGATCGCCCTCTACAATTTTCACCAGTACCTGGGCTTGCCGCACCTGGCCAACGGGAACGCCGGCGCCCTGTATCCACTCTCCTGGCTCAGCGTGCTGGTCAGCCGCCTTTTCTGGGGGCATGACTTTGCCGCGATCGACCTGGTCGTCTGTTTTCACCTGGTTCTGGGATCGGCCGGCTTTTTCCTGATGCTGCGCGCCATGGGCCTGGGCCGGCCGGCCAGTGCCTTCGGCGCGATCACCTGGCCGTTGACGAGCTATTTTCTTTACATCAGCAATTCATGGTATGTCGTGTCGGGACCCGTCGCCGCCATGCCCTGGATGATCTTTTTCGCGATCCAACTGCACCAGGGGGAGCGCCCGGGCTGTTCGCTGGCCGCTCTGGTCGTGGCGCGCCTGCTGCTGATATTTATCGGGCACCCTCAGTTCTTCCTGTACGCCGTGATCTTCGAAGCCCTGCTGATCCTGCTCCTGGTGCCCGGCGGGCACAACTTGTTCCGCCCGTCCCGCGCCCGGCTCTGGTACTGGGCCAGCTTCGCGATGACCGCGATCTTTTCGTTGCCGCTCGTTTTGCCGATGTGGCAGCAGACCCGCCAGTCGATCCGCAGCGGTCCGATCGACTACGACACCTTTGTGTCCGGCAGCACGATTCTGCCGCTCTGGCTGAAAGGCTTGACCGATCCCTATGAAGGGCATGTCTTCCAGAGCATCTCCTTTGTCGGGCTGGCCTGCCTGGCTTTCTGCCTGGTCGCCATATTCTTTTTCTTGCTGGCCATCATCCGCCGTAAAAGCATGCCGGTCCAGCGACGCAGACTCCTGGCTGTCCTGTTCGTGCTGGGCGCTTTCAGTTTCCTGTGGGCCGGCAGCATCCTGGTGCCCAGGATCATCTACCTGGTTCCGATCCTGAACCGCTTCCGCTGGCCATACAAGCTCCTGATCCAGTTCAGCTTGTTCCTGATCGCTTTTTCCAGCTGCGGCCTGGACCTGTTTCTGGACGCGCTAAGCCAAGCCAGGTTCCTGCGCGGACGCAGACTAATCCTGGACATTGCGGCGTGCTGCCTGATCGTGATCCAGCTAATCCAGTTCGGATTTCTCTATTATGCGCATCCGGTCCGGGCCTTGCGCATCCACCGGGAGACCGTGCCCTGGTCGGAACCGCTCAAGGACCAGCTGTCCGATGGCCGGATTCTTTCGGTCGGCTTCGATTACACGTCCGAATACACGGCCCACACCCTGGCCTTCAACTACAGCACCTTCTGGGGGTTGCACCATTATGCCGGCTACGATGCGCTGCTGCCGGCCGCCAACGACCGGGCGACACCCGGCACGGGGGCCTACAGCGGCTACTTCGACGACCTGGGCAACAACCGTACCACCCTGGCAGACCGGCTTGAAGCTTTGCGCGGCTGGGGCGTCCGCTGGTATGTCGTCAATCCCGAATATGTCCGGCGCTACGGTGAACTGCCCCTGGTCCGGATCGCCGAGGATGCGGACCGGATCGTCTACCGGGACGACGCGGCGCTGCCGCTGGCGTACTGGGTCAACACGCAGGAGGATCCGGGGATCGCCTTAAGCCACACGGCAAACGCGCTCGTCCTGCAGACGAATCGCACTCATGCGGAGAGCCTGATCGTCAACTGCCTCTGGAACCGTTATTTCAAGGCCAGCCTGGACGGGGAACCGATCCCCCTGGCCGTCCAGGACGATCGCCCGATGATCTTCGTTCCCGAGGGGCAGCATACGATCCGAATCACCTACCGCGATCCTTATTTTTCGGCGGGCTGCCGGATCGCATGGTCATTTTTGCTGCTCTTGGCTCTTTTCGGGTTGCTGCGGCACCACAAAGCCAGATCCAAGCACGCATTGGCCGCAGCACGCCCGGCAAAGGCCGATTAGGCCCGGTCCAGCTGGACCTTTTCTATCTTGCCCAGGACATAGCCCCAGACCAGTTTTTCGGGGTGCAGGGTCAGAACCGCCCGGCCGGCGGCAAGGCGCACCGTGCCGGCTATGACCTTAGGGTATGGAGAGCCGGCGTTTTGAGCCGCCTGCGGATCAGGTAGTGCAGCAGACAGCGCCTGGCCCTGGACCGTGATCCGGACAACCGCCTCTTCTGAGCTGACCGGACAGCTGCCGTAGACGCTGACCTGCCAATCGCCGTCTTCCGGGCACATCAGGATCCAGTGCGCTTCCTGCTCCGGGACCATCCAGCCGGACAGCACCGTCGTCTGGCGCTCATTGTCCTGTTCGACGACCAGCCTCGACCCTTTGACCGCACGCCCGTCCTGGATCGCCAGGTGAGCGGGCAGCGTGGTCGAACCCCGTGCGTTCAGCTCGATCACGGCAGGTTCCGCTTCCTGTCCGACCGATGCATCTTCCGTGACGCCGGGTGCCAGATCGCACAGCAGGGCGAAAACCTGAACCTGCGCGTTTGGCGGTGTCGCGGGCAGGTCGAACAGCTCGACGCCCAGGTCGCTTTGTTCGAAGCGGATGACCTGATCGCTGCCCAGCAGGCGGACCTGGCGAACAGCGCTCTGGATTCCGGGGATGATGAACCGGTCGATTTCCGGCCATTCCAGGCAGTGGAAATAGATGGTGTTGCCGCCGCGCGTAACGCCAGTGCGGCCGGCCAGCGCAACGAACGGTTCTGTCGCGGATGCCCCGGCTGTCCGCTTGCGGATCCGGGGCGCCGGCAAGCGGACCGGATCGGTCTGGTAGACGGCCTGGCCGTTCACGCGCAACCAGGCGCCGATTTCACGCATCACCTGCGCCTGCCGGTCCGGGATCCGGCCGTCTGGCTGCGGCCCGACATTGAGCAGGTAATTGCCGCCGGCCGCCGCCATTTTCACCAGGCTGCGGACCAGGTGCGGCGTGGTATACGACGGGCTGTTGCGGCGGTATCCCCAGGCAACCGGGCTGACGGACTCGCAGGATTCAAACAGGTATCCCGTTAAATCTTCAGGAAGTGTGCGTTCCGGCGTGAAAAAGTCCCCGTACCGGGCGCGGTCGTTGACAACCGCATGCGGTTGGTAGCGCTTGATCAGCGCATAGACCGCCTTGCCCTGCCACGCATCGACGCTCTTGTGCGACCCGTCAAACCAGATCCCGTCGATGGACCCGTAATTGCGGCACAGCTCTTCGACCTGGCCGATGTAGTAGCGCTGGTAGGCCGGCCAGTCCGGCCGGTCTGTCTCCGGTGGATGCGTCAGGTCCTTGAAAGCGCCGGGGCAGTGCACATAGTTAGGGTGATGCCAGTCCGGCTGCGAGTAGTAGAGGATGATGCGCATGCCGTGTTTCTGGCAGGCCCGGACCAGTTCGCCGATCAGGTCGCGCTTGAACGGGGTGTTGGTAATTTTAAAATCGGTCAAGGCGGAGTCGAACAGGCAAAATCCGTCGTGATGCTTGGCCGTCGCCGTGATGTAGCGGGCGCCGGCATCCCGGGCCAGCTGCACCCAGGCGTCGGCATCGAACAGGTGGGGGTTGAAGTCATCCATCAGGCGACTGTATGTGCCCCGGGGGATTTCCTCATGGTACATCGCCCATTCGCCGCGGCCCAGCAGGGAATAGAGCCCGAAATGGACAAACATCCCAAAGCGCGCTTCATAGAACCATCTCAATTCGTCCCGGATGCCCTTGGGTACGATCATGGGTGTTCCTCCTGTTCAGATGCTGCGATGCAGGTCGGATGGACCGTGAGCGGTAAGTGCAAGCTTAATGCTAGTGTACCAGATTGCCGGATGAGAATGGGGATCGGCTGATGAATATGAAAGACCTGAAACGATGCGTATCAAGTCGCCTCAGGTCTCGGGTTCTGGTCGGATAGGACGATGGAAATCAGATCAGCGGATCGTGCCGCGGTTTACGAAACAGGGCGGACGGGACGACCGGCGATGTAGCCGCGATAGCCCTGCGGTTCCATCTGAAAGCTGGGCGCATCGTCGTCAGCCCAGCGGAACCCGTACAGCTCGGGGTTGTAGCGGTCCATGACCGCGTTCAGATCGGCGATCGCCTGGCCGAACTGCTCATCTTCGAAGGGCTCGCCCTGGAAGACCATCAGCTTGCAGGGCGGCAGGTCGATGATCTCGTAACCTTCCGGGACCGGCCCTGCGTAGTTGGCCGGCATCTCGACCCCCTGGACATATTCAGATGTGCCGGGCCGGATCAGGTGCGGCGGCAGCCACAGGCCGAGCGGCTCGTACAGGGCGTCCTTGATGCCGGTCAGCACGTCCCAGATATCGCAGCCGACTTCATCGCAATAGGTGAAATACTCCGTGGCTTTGACGCCGCGCTTGAGAATCAGCTTGCGGGCCGGCCGGTCGACGACCTGGACAAAGACAGATGCGGGTTTTTGGGTTTCGGACATAAGATGACCTCCTCTATCGTGTTCGAGGCTTTCACGGATTGGCGGGGGCATGAAGAGCCGGACCGGATGCGGGTTGCTGCGAAACGTCTTCGGGGTCTGGCCAAATTCCCGGGAAAAGGCGCGGGTAAACCCCTCAGGCGTGCCAAACACGAAATCCAGTGCGACGTCGATCACCCGGTCGGGCCGGTCCTGCAGACGCAGGGCGGCTCGGGACAGGCGCAAGGCACGGATGTAGTCGAAGGGCGATCGCCCGGTCAGCTCCTTGAAGAGGCGGGCGCTGTGCCAGGGTGAATACCCGGATGCCCCGGCCAGGTCGTGCAAGCTGATCGGGCAGTCGAGGTGGCTGCCGATGAACTGCTGCATCCGGTTGACGGCTTCGATGTTGTCCCGTTTGTCCATGATTGATCCTCCGGCAACAGGATAACGCAACAGCAGCCCAAAAACCTGACTTTCCTTGCTAAGATTGTTTAATAAAGCGCCTTGGAGCGCGTGGCCTCGACCATCGGCAGGCCGGTGTCGTAGTCGAGCTGGCGCGGCTCGAAATCCTCGTCCTCGCGCTGGCGGGTCATGTGGGTGTAGGTCCAGGTGGGCTTTGCGGCATCCTTGCGCCAGGGCCGCCGCTCCCAATAATAGCCGCGGAACGGGTCGCGCGTCCGGTTCATGAAAGCCAGTATGGCGTCGTGCAGCCGGTCGCGGACGGTTGCCAGATACGGGTCGTCGATCCGGTTGTCCAGCTCGTGCGGGTCCTGGTCCAGATCGTACAGCTCGTCACTGGTCATCAGGTTGACCACCAGCTTGTACCGCCCGTCGAAGGCGGCACGCAGCGGCTGGAAACCGCCGAAGCCGTCGTGGTCGACTTCATAGCGGCCAAATTCGATGAACACCGGATCATTGACCTGTCCGGTCTGCCCGGCCAGCTGGGGCAGCAGGCTGCGGCCGGAAAAGATCCCGGGCACGGGCAGGCCCATGATCGCGAACAGGGTCGGGGGCAGGTCGATGTGCGAGACCGGCGACCGGTCGACAGAGCCCGGTTCCAGCCCCGGTCCGTTCATGATCAGGGGGATGTGGGTGATTTCTTCGTACGCGGCCGGCCCCTTGCCGCTCAGGCGATGGCTGTGCAGGAAGTCGCCGTGGTCCGACGTGAAGATGATCAGCGCTTCTGGCGCCTGCCGGCGGACCGCCGCCACCACGCGGCCGATCTGCTGGTCGACAAACGAATGGCAGCCGAAAAAGGCCGGCGCCCGGACCTCGCGCGCGCGCGTGTCCTGGATTAGGCTGTCACCGGCCCAGACGCGCTGGTGCTCCGGCTTGTTGTCCAGCGGATCATCGAGGTTGGGCGACCTGGGGAACACATAATCGTCATACATGCGGGAAAATGGCGGCGGGCTGAGCGAGGGCCCGTGCGGCTCGTCGTAGGAGACGACCAGGAAAAAGTCGTCCTGGCCGTTCATTTCCAGGAACCGGACCGCCTTGTCGCTGCATTGGTGCGCATAGGTGAAGGAAGCCGGAAAATCGTGCGTCTTCATGGCGTCCGCCTGGCGGGAGAGCAGCCGGTCCTCCGGCGACATCCGGTCGAGGTAGCAGCGCATGTCGAACCAGTAGTCCGGATCCCAGCCCTTGGGGCAGCGGCCCAGGCCGAAGTAGTCGCCGCCGTCGAGGTGCCACTTGCCGATGTAGGCCGTGTGGATGCCGTGCCGCTGCAGCCGCTCGCCGATGGTGTGCACGTTGTCGGCCAGCCCGGAGGAGTTGGTCCAGCCGTTGACCTCATGGGGGTATTGGCCGGTAAACAGCGCGGCCCGCGCGGCCTGGCAGACCGGCTGGGTCGTGTAGGCTTTGTCGAAGCGTTTCCCGCCGGCAGCCAGTTCGTCCAGGCAGGGCGTCTGCAGCCCGGTCTGGCGGTAGCAGCCCAGCATGTCGTGCCGCTGCGTGTCGGTCATGATCAGGACAATCTGACGATTTTTCAGGGCCATGTTTCGTCTCCTACGGTTGCTGGTCCAGCCATTGCCGCCGCACGCGCTCGTAAACCTCATCGGGGATGTCCGGATTGCCGGTTGCGTTGAACGGGGCCAGCTGTTCGCCGGCGACGGCCGGGTTGGTGCACCAGTTATCGTCCCGGTACGGTTCCCGCTGCGCCGGGTCGCGCATGTCCGGAACGGTCTGCGGCGTGTTGCCTTCACAAATCGAGCGATAGGCCAGAATGCCTGGCAGGCTCATATCCAGGGCCTGGTAGACATCGATGACGGCTTCTCCGGCAGGCCGGCCCAGGATTTTTTCGAGGAAATAGTGCATCGTGTAGAAATCACCGCCGCCATGGCTGCCGGTCTGCCGGGCCAACTGGGAGTCCACGACCGGCTTGGGCCGGTAGCTGAGCTCGGTGTCCGACTGCGGATGGCCCTCGCGGTAGAGGTAGACGCGGCTGACGCCTTCGTGCCAGCGGTCCGATTCCATCATGCCGCGCGTGCCGTAGATGCTGTACCAGATCGACCCGGGTTCGCGCTTCAGGTTCCCGTGCAGGCTCTTGACCGTGGCGCCGTTGTCCATCTGGGCGACGATCAGGCCCGAGGTGCCGCCCTGGTAGCCGACGGCCGTCATGTTGGGCACCGGCGGCGTCTCGAAACCGACGACCCGCGTGACCCGCGTGCCCGTGATCGAGATGATCGGACCCAGGCTGTGGGTGCAGTAGTAGGTGGCGTACATGCGGTTGCGCCAGTGGTTCTTGTCGCCGTAGGTGATGCGCGGCCAGATGGATTCGCAGTCGTGCACGTACTCGCCTTCGCCGTGGGTGAACGTGCCGATCTCACCGGCCCGGTAGAGTCGCTTCATCTCCTGGGTGGCGGCGAAGTAGCAGTAGTTTTCAGCGTAGGCGTAGACCTTGCCGCTTTTTTCCACCGCTTCTGCCAGGGCGACCGCCTGGCTTAGTGTCTCGGTCGGCAGGACCTCGCTTGAGACATGGCGGCCGGAAAGCAGCAGCCTGACCGCGAACGGGGCGTGCTCGTTGGCGTAGTTGGCCAGGACGACCGCGTCCATGTCATGCTCGAAAAAGCGCTCAAAGTCGGTGTAATAGGTGATTTTGGCGCCGGTTTCCTGCTCGAGCCGGCGGCAGGGCGCGAACAGGGGCTCGTAGCGGTCGCAGATGGCCGTCAGTTCGGCGTCCGGGTGGTTAGCCAGCACCCGGATCATGGTCAGGCCGCGCGCGGCGCCGAAGACACCGACCCGTATTTTGCGCTGAGACATCGCTTATCCCTCCGTCTGACTTTTGACGCCGTCGATCAGGCCCTTCAGGTAGCCGATGGCAAACAAGCGGCCGACGGTGGCGTACCCGGGTGTCTGGCCTGTTTCGCCGGCCATGGTCGGCACATGGTCGACCCGCACCGGGACATCACAGCCCAGCTGGCCGTAAAGCGCGACCATCCGGGCCATGTCGGTCTGGCCGTTGTCATGAAAGGTTTCGTGAAAATCGGTCTTGGTGCCGCGGATGTCGCGGAAATGGATGAACAAGATCTTCGCGGCCAGTTCGGTCGCCGCCTGGACGATGTCCTCGCCCATCGCGCGGTAGGTCGCCTGGCAGAAGGTGACGCCGAGGCAGTCGCTGGGATACAGGGCCAGGGCCCGCCTGATGTTGGCAAGGCTGACCAGGATGCGCGAAACCTGGCCCAACCGGGCCAGGGGCGGATCGTCCGGATGCAGGGCGATCCGGATGCCGTAGCGCTCGGCTGCGGGCAGCACCGCCTGGAGAAAGTAGTCAAGGTTGGCCCACAGCTCCGACTCGGAGATCGCCAGGCTAGTCGGCTGGTAATCGGCCAGGCGGAAGCCGGTGACCAGGGCCCCGCCCCGTTCCGGGATATCGCTCGCGGTACGCAGCCAGCCGATATGGGCCATGAAATTGGTGCAGATCGTGTCGATGCCCAACTCGGCCATGATCGGGAACATGCGGATCACCTTGTCCAGGCAGGCGTCCCGCTCCGGCCCGCCGGTCTTGATCGGGTCATGCAGGGCATTGGGCATCGGCTCCACGATGACCGGCTTGAGGCCGGCTGACAGGAAGCGGTCCCGGATGGTCCGCCAGTGCCCCGGATCCGTCACGTCGAAGCGGTCGTCCTCGGGCAGGCGGATCACCGCGTGCTCGATGCCCAGCTGGCGGGCGTAATCCCACTGGATGTTTTTGTCGCAAAGCAGATAGTCGGTCAGGATCATGGCAGGCTCCTTACGGGTGCGGTCGGACGGCCGTCAGGGCGGCCGGCGGGCTGTTCCAGGCGGACACGGTCACAGTCAGGGCCGTGCCGGTGTATTCAGAAAGGTTGACCACCAGGCGGACGCGTCGCATCTCCCCCGGCAGCAGGCAGAAAAAGTTGTCGCTGGCGTAGCTGAGCGTCTTGTCCTCGGCGACGTCGATGCGGACCGGAAACGCGGGCCGGTCGCCGCTGTTTTCCAGTTCCAGATCCAGGACGAAGCGGCTGTCCCGCTCTGTCGCTGAAGACAACCCTGCCCGCAGGGCGGTCATCACGGCCCGGACCTGGTCCTTGAGCCAGGGGCCGGTGTCGTGGCTCAGGTTGGGCGATGGCTGGCTGCGGAATTGCGTGCGAAAATCCGGATCGGTCAGGCGGGCGAGGCAGCAGGGCCAGTAGAAGCTGCGCGCGAGCAGCCGGTCGTCCTGACGGATTTCGGCCAGCAAGAAGAAATAGCGGTCCTGGTAAGCCTGCGGAACCGTAAAGGACACGGTCCCACAGGCGGCGCGCCGGCAGGCTTCGAGTTCGGGCAAAGGCCAGGTGAAATCCGTGACCTCTTGCAGCTGCGGGTCGAAGATGGTCAGGGAGACGGCTGCCGCGCCGGCGGCCTGGGCGGTGTCGCAGAGCGCGGCGACGGGCAACTCGATCGCCTCTCCAGGCGCGACGCTCAGGTGATCCGCCTCGATCGCGACCATCCAGGGTTGGTAGGCGTTGCGTACGGCGTAGTAGGGGGCGATCGGGTCGCCCAGGCCGTCGACCAGCTGGATGCCCACCGTCGGCCAGTGGCGCTTGAAGACCCAGGGCATCAGGCCGGTGGTGACGGGGTAATTGGTGCGCAGCGCCTGGACCATGACCTGGTAGAATTCGTAGGAGGCGATTTGGGTCGCTTCGGCCAGATCCGGCAGGGATATGCCCCGGATGTCCTGGATATGCGAGGCGCGCGACAGCATGCGCGGCACGCGCGCGGGCACATATTCCGTAAAATGGTTGAGCAGCTCCGGATTCTGCTCCCGGAAACTGGCTTCGAACAAATTGGCCAGGGGCTTGGCCCGCTCCGTTTCCGACAGCAGCTGACGCAGGCTTTTCGCGTTCGGGAAGCTGTGGATGCCGGATTCGGCCAGGAAAGGCAGCTGACGGTACTGGTGGCGGTACCAGGTCGGTTCCATGTCGCGGTAGATATGGGCGCTGCCCCTGTCGGCGGTCGTACGGAAAAAAGGCCGGCCGGGGTCCAGGTCCTCAATGTTGCGCTGGATGACGAACATGGAGGCAGCGTTGCCCGTGGCGTAGGCGTTGAATTCGTTGCCGCCGCAGTGGACCGCCAGGGACGGATGGTTGCGGATCCGGGTGAGGTTCATGCAGACCTGGTCCTGCAGGATGTCCTGCGGCCAGTTCGGCGTCTCCATATTGGCGATGAAGCTGTCCTGCCAGACCATCAGGCCCAGCTGGTCGCAAAGGTCATAAAAATCGTCGTTTTCCGGGATGCCGCCGCCGCTCCAGACGCGCAGCAGCTGGATGCCGGCGTGCAGGGCCAGCTCGAGGGCCCAGCGATAGCGCTCCCGCGGCAGGCGGAGCAAGTAGTCGAGCGGCATCCAGTTCATGCCCTTGAGGAAAAACGGCTTGCCGTTGACCACGAACTGGAACGTGTCCCAGCGGGCGCGGTAGCGGTTGCCGGCGGAGGGAACAAGCGCCACGGTCCGGATCCCGAAATCAAACGCCTGGTGGTCGCAAAGGATATCGTTTTCGCTCAGGGTCAGCTGGACGCGATAAAGGTCCGGCTCGCCCAGGCCGTTGGGAAACCATGGCTTGGGTTTGGCGATCGATAGTTCCCGTTGCCAGAACTGCAGTTCGTAAAAATCCGGGTTGATGCCGCTGCGCGCGTGGTCCATGAGCGCGATATCGCAGGTCTCATCGAAGACCGCCCGCCCGTCTTGCTTGTCCTCGATTCGGATGTGCAGCGTGACCTGGCGATCCGGCTTGACGGCCCCGCTCAGGCCCTGGTCGAAAGCGCGCGTGTAGCCATACGAACCGGAATCGAGATCCTGGCGAATAGCCAGTTCGTCGACCGAGCCGTCGGCGATCTCCAGCTGGAGATTGAGCACCGCTTCGGATTCGGACAGCCGCCGGGTGGTCAGGTGCGGCCTGCTGATGTGGCAGCGCTCCAGAAATTCGATCCGGATGCGCCGCCAGGGACCGATGACGATGAAATCGCCGTTGCTGGTGTGGTTGTCGCGCATCAGGTTCCAAGGCACGATTTCGCGGTTAGTACCTTTTTTGTTCCAGGGGTCCCAGGTCTCTTTCCGGCCCCAGTTGCAGGCCTTGACCTCGATGATCAGCTCATTGTCCGGACCTTCCCGCAGCTTGTCGCCGATGGCGACGACCGGTCCGCCGAACATGCCCTCATGCTCGCCCAGCAGGACGCCGTTCAGCCACAAGCGCGCATAGTAGGCGATGCCGTCGCAGCACAGGATGGCCTGTCGCTGCAGCTGCTGCGCCGTGACGGCAAAGCGCCTGCGGTAGTACCAGACTTTTTCGTCGGCCCAATGGTATTGCTTGCTGTTGACGCCAACGTACGGGTGCGGCAGGACGCCGGCGTCGTGCAGGCTCCAGTATACCGAATCCGGCAGTTGGGCCTTCAATGCCCAGGGTAAGCGGCCGATGTCTGCTTCCGGCTGGTCGAGGCTGGCCAGATCCCAGTTGCCGTCCAGCTCGAGGTGCGACTCGGGCAGTGTGCGCGGTTCGATGTAATACGGGTGGTTCAGCGACGCCATCTGGACCTGCCTTTCCGACCCGCTTCAGCGGATCCCCATACCGCCGTCGACATAGATGTTCTGCCCGGTGATGTAGCGGCCCTGTTCGGAACACAGTAAAAGAACGATGCCGCTCAGATCGTCGGCTTCGCCGAAGGCCCTGAGCGGGATTTTGTCCAGGACGGCCTGAGCGTAAGTTTCGTTCTTGAGGGCTTCGGTGTTGCGGTCGGTCAGGATGACGCCGGGCGCGAGGTTGTTGACCGTCACGCCGTGCGGCGCCAGCTGGATGGCCAAAGCCTTGCCCATGTGGGTCTGCGCGGCTTTGGTTGCGGCGTACACAACCATGTCGGGATGCGGCTTGGCTTCCTGGACACTGCCGACCGTGATGATCCGGCCCCAACCGTTCCGGACCATGCCGGGGGCATACTGCTGGACCAGCAGCAGGGAGGAGCGGAAGTTGGTGTTGACTTGCTGGTCGATCTCCGCCAGGGGGATCTGGTTCCAGGGGTTGCGGAACTGGACCGAGGCGTTGAGGACCAGGATGTCGACCTGGTCCGCGACCGCCGCCAGACGCTGGGCGCAGTCGGGCTGCGCCAGGTCGGCCTGGGCCAGCTGGCAGCTGACGCCGCAGCTTTCGGCTGCGGCTTTGACCTCGCGGGCTTTTTGCTCGTTACCGGCATAGTTGATCACGAGGTTGGCGCCGCAGGAGGCCAGCCCGAGGGCGATGGCCCGCCCGATCCCCCGGCTGGCGCCGGTGACCAGGGCGGTTCTGCCTTTGAGATCGTAGGGTCCGGTTGTCATGTTTGTCGCCATGGCACACCTCGTCCTGTCAGCGGTAGGCGGGCAGATAGTCGCCGTGGGCCTCGATCAGCTCGTCGACCATGCGCACGATGTCGTCAAGCGACAGCTCGGCGGCCGTGTGCGGATCGAGCATGGCGGCCTGGTAGACATGTTCCTTTTTCAGCGTGGCCGCCGCTTCGATCGCCACCAGGTGGACGTTGACATGGGTCTGGTTCATCGCGGCCAGCTGGGGCGGCAGAGTGCCGACGTAACAGGGGTGGATGCCCATGCCGTCGACCAGGCAGGGCACTTCGACACAGGCTTCGCGCGGCAGGTTCTCGATCAGGCCGCCGCAGTTGAGCACGTTGCCGCCGATCTTGTAGGGCGTGTTGGTCACGACCGCTTCCATGATGTAGGAAGCGTACTCATGGCTGCGCGGGTGTGTCAGGGTGGGGTTGGAGACCAGTTCGTCGCGTTGTTTGGCCCAGTCGGCGATCTGGCGGACGCAGCGGCGCGGGTACTCGTCCAGGGGGATGTTGTAGGCGTCGATCAGGTCCGGGTAACGGGCCTTGATGTAGAACGGGTTATATTCGGCGTTGTGCTCGCTAGATTCGGTGCAGTAGTAGCCGAAACGGTTGATGTAGTCGAAGCGCACCATGTCGTGGTGCTTCTCCTGCTCGTTTTTGGCCTTGGCGCGGCGGCGGATTTCCGGATACAGATCGTTGCCGTGCTGGTCCTGGATCTGGAGCAGCCAGCCCATGTGGTTAATGCCGGCGATCAGCTCCTTGCGCCGTTCCAGCTTGTCCTCCATGCCCAAGGCCTTGAGCAGGCCGCCGGAGCAGACCTGGACGGAGTGGCACAGGCCGACCGTCTTGACACCGGTGTGCTGGAGCATGTAGCCGGTCAGCATCGACATCGGGTTGGTGTAGTTGATCAGGAGGGCGTCCGGGCAGACCTCCTCGATGTCACGGGCGAAGTCGGCCATGACCGGGATGGTGCGCAGGGCCCGCATGATGCCGCCGATCCCGAGCGTGTCGGCGATCGTCTGGCGCAGGCCGTACTTTTTCGGGATCTCGAAGTCGATGATCGTGCAGGGGTCATAGCCGCCGACCTGGATGGCGTTGACGATGAAATGGGCGCCGCGCAGGGCGTCCTTGCGGTTTTCGACACCGAGGAACCCCTTGATGCGGGCCCGACCCTGGTTGATGTT
Organism: Clostridiaceae bacterium; assembly: GCA_012523135.1. Taxonomy (GTDB): domain Bacteria; phylum Bacillota; class Clostridia; order Saccharofermentanales; family UBA5734; genus JAAYBY01. The sequence goes on along the minus strand of JAAYJD010000349.1, from coordinate 2,953 downwards.
GTCGTTGATGACGGACAGCATCACCTGCGACTCCTTGAGCCGGTCGGCGTCGATGTCATACAGGCAGATCTCGCTGTCGCGGAGCGTTTCGGTCGACATGCAGTCGCCCAGGACGTTCTTGGCAAAAATGGTGCTGCCGGCGCCCATAAAGGTAATCTTGACCATGTTCGTTCCTCCCGAATACTGGTGATGGATGGCCATAGCGGCCGATGCGGCCGGAATCTTGGCTCGATTCCAGTATATCACACCCGGGCTGCTGAAAAGGCTTGGTCCGCAGCTATGGCGGCGGCTTGCTTTGTGGTATGATCGAAAACAACGGCTGCAAAGCCGCAACCAGAAAAGGCCTGCCAAGCAGGCGAGGAGGAACCTATGCCAAAAAGCACCATCACGGGCCTGGCCCACATCGGCGTCATGACACGCGACATGGACGCTTCAGTCGCCTTTTATACCGAAAAGCTGAATTGCACCTGCACGCATCGCCAGTTTGTCGGCACCAGCGAGCTGGCGTTCATGCAAGTCGGCGACTGCGTCGTTGAACTGATCAAGCCGGAGAAGAACGACCACATCAAGGACCTCAAGCCAGGCCAGGTCGACCACATTGCTTTCAGGGTCGAAGACCTGGATGCCGAAGTGGCCCGACTGGAAAAGGCCGGGGTCACGCTCTTTGCCCCGGCTAAGGACGCGCCGATTTTCGAAAAAGGGATCCGCTGCGTCTTCTTTCCCGGGCCGTCCGGCGAGCGCATCGAGCTGTTCCAGTTCTATTGATCCAGGCCAGGCACCAGCAGGCGGTGGCTGTGCCGCCAGCGGGCCGGTGATTCGCCGGTTGCTTGTTTGAACGCACGGAAAAACGTCGAAGGGTCGCGGTAGCCGCAAGCTGCCGCGATTTCTTCGATTGGGCTGTCGGTATGGTGCAGCAAGTCCATGGCCTGGCGCAACCGCAGCTGCTGCAGGTAAGCCTTTGGGCTGACCCCGCTGTGCCGGCGCATCAGGCGGGACAGGTAATCGGCGGAAAAGTGGAATTGGTCTGCCAGATCCGAAATGCGGATGTCTGACGGGTAATGGACAGACAGGAAGTCCATGACCTGCTTGGCCAGTTGCCGCTCCGGTTCGACGGCCGGGTAAACGGTGTCGGCCAGTGCGGAGAGCAGCTCGAGAAAGACGCTTTGCAGCAGCAGGAAGTGGTTGGGCGTCGTCTGCCGCACCTGCTCGAGCCGGTTGAACAAGGGAATGAAGATGGCAGAATCGAAAGAGCCGGTCAACGGCAGGTGGATCCGGCCCAGGGGTGGCGTGTTGTAGCTGCCGGCGTCGAGCAGATGGAAACCGGCTGAGCCCGAGACGGCTTCCAGTTCCGTAAAATGAACGAAGAAGAAGCGGACGGCAGGTCCGGCCCGGTCGCCTTCGAACAGCCGGCCCGGCCGCTCCAGGTACCATTGTCCGGCCGCCAGCTCGCGGCTGGTGCCGTCTTCGGAAAAATACAGTTTTCCTTCCAAAACAAAAACCAGTACGCAGATGTCCAGACGCCGGTTGACATGGCGTTTGCCGGCTTCAAAAGCCCGGTATCCGCTGGTAATTTGGCAGGGAAGCAGCCTGGTGTCCAGAACAACCACGTCTTCAGCCATACGATGCCCTCAACGGAAAATGCAAGTTTTGTGGCGTAAAATACACTTCATGTACCTCATTATATTTGTTACAGTCAAGACAGGCAAGCCAAGCTGAGCTTGAGTGCGTTGCCTGTCGCTAGCGACAAAAATCAGGAGGGTGCAAAGATGAAACGATTTATTGAACCGGTTCGTGAACTGGATGTTTTGGCCGATGCCGATGTGGTTGTCCTGGGCGGCGGCCCAGGCGGTCTGCCGGCGGCTGTCGCGGCGGCGCGCAGCGGCTTCAAGACGATCATCGTCGAGCGTTACGGGGTGCTCGGCGGCTTGGCGACGACCAGCCTGATGGGCCCCTTCTTTGGCTATGCCCCGGTTGAGGGACGCTATGCGCCGGGCAAGCAGGCCCACATCGACACGTCCCAGAACCTGATCCTGGGCGGCATCCCGGTTGAGTTGGTTCGCCGCCTGCAGAAGATCGGCGGCGCGTTCGGCGACGACCGCATCGAATGGGACGCGATCCGCTTTGATCCGGAGCTGTTCAAGATTGTCTGCGACGAGATCTGCCTGGACGCGGGTGTGAAGATCATTCTGCACGCTTGGGCGGTGGGAACGATCGTCAAGGACGGCCTGATCGAGGCGGTTATCCTGGAAAGCAAGTCGGGACGCCAGGTGGTTACCGGTAAGATATTTATCGACGCGACCGGCGACGCCGACATCGCCGCCTTCAGCGGCGTTCCTTTCAGCAAAGGCCGCAAGGCGGACGGGCTGACCCAGTCGATGGGCACCCGATTCAGAATCGGCAATGTCCGGCCGCGCACGCGGGAAGAAATTGACGAAGGCAACGCGCTGGTGTCCGAGGCGATCAAGGAAGGCAAGCTGCACTGCCGCAGCACCGGCTGGGTTGACGAGGTCGGATCGACGATCCGCGACAACGAGATGACGCCGGATACGACCCGCGCCGCCGGCGACGGGACCAACGTGATGCACCTGACCCGCGCCGAGCTGAAGATCCGTAAAGACACGATGGAGATGATGCAGTTCCTCAAGGAAAAGGTGCCTGGCTTCGAAAACGCCCACCTGATCGATTTCCCCTTTACGGTCGGCGTCCGCGAAACGCGCCAGATCACCGGTATCGACCAGCTCAGCGACGACGATGTGCTGAGGACCAACAAGTATCCGGAAACCGGCATCGCCAAGGGCTGCTGGTGGATCGACGTCCATTGCCCGCTGGGTTACATCAGCCCCTGGAACGCGCGCACGTCACTGTGCTCGGAGCTTTGCCGTGTCGAGGATTTCATGGGCAAGCCCTGCATCATGAAGGCCAAGGCCCGCGACCAGCTGGCGCCGGCGCCGTT
>JAAYJD010000348.1 GCA_012523135.1 Clostridiaceae bacterium | reverse complement strand
CCTGGTAGTAAGCGTCCAGCGTGGCGCCGCCGACCGAACTGGACAGGCCGGCGCCAAACGAAAAAACGAGCAAAGCAGCAAATGCGGACCCGTGCAGACAGGCAATCACGATGTAGCAGATGCCGACACCCGCCCAGCCCAGGCCGCTGACGACGAGTTTTCGCCGGATACCGGCCCAGCTGCCCATAATCAAGCCGCCAGCGATGATCCCCAGTCCGGTAATCGAGCTCATGGAGCTAAGTTCCATGGCGCCGCCGTGGAAAATCTGCGTCACCAGCAGCGGCTTGAACGAAAGTGCGGGGCCGAGAAAAATGTTGGCCAGCGTGCAGGTCATAACCACATAGAACAGGGACGGGTGCTGCAAAACAAAGCGGAAACCCTGGCGGGTTTCCTGCCATATGTAGGATTTTCCAACCGCTGCCTCTGCCGACCGCTCCGGCTGGGGGATCGATGTCACCAGCAGGATGACGATGGCCGCCAGGGCGGTGACGACATCGATGAGCAGAACCGTCTCGATGGCGAACAGGTTAATCAGCAAAGCGCCGGCAGGCGGCACGGCGATGGTCAGCAGGCCGCTGAGGATGCGGTTCATGCCGCCGATTCGCGTCAGGTGTTCTTTGGGCACCATCAGGGTGGTGGACGCCTGCATGGCCGGCTGCTGGAAAGTTCCGCCCAGCGACCTCAGGAAATTGACCGCAAAGATATGCCAGATCTGGACCTGCCCCATGCGAAAGAGGATGAACAGGAACAAGGTCAAAAGGGCCACGATCCCGTCGGTGACGAGCATGATCCGGCGCCGGTTGAAGCGATCGACAAAGGAACCGGCAAACGGGCTCAGCAGCACCTTCGGCAGCAGCGTGAACAAGGCCCCCAGCGCCAGCACCGATTCAGAGCCGGTTTCATCGGTCAGAAACCAGATCAGCGCAAAACTGACCAGGCCGGAACCCAGCAGCGAAAATGCCTGGCTGGTCCAGACGGCAAAAAAGGGTTTCCGCCACGATCGCTTGAACGGCGTGTCTTCCATATCCTCATATTAACGTGGCGTATGTCTGAAAGCTAGGGGTAACCCGGTCAGGAACCGGTCAATGCCTGGAGTTGACGAACCACGGCTAACAGCTTGTGTTCCCGGTGGTAGCCGCAAACCACCTGGACGCCGATCGGAAGTCCTTCTTCGCTCTTGCCGATCGGCATGGCGATAACCGGGTGCGCGGTGCAAAACGGGGTGGTGTAGCCGAGATTAGCGGTCGCGTAGCTGGTCTTCTTGCCATCGACCAAAAACGATGTATAGATCGGCTGGACCCCCCGCGTTTTGTCCGGTTTCTGATGCAAAAAAGCCGGCGTCGCCGTGACCGGAACGATCAGGCAGTCGAAACGGTCAAACAGTTCTTCCAACTGGCGCGCGCAGGCCGCAAGCTCATTTTCCGCCTGGAGATAATCCTTCAGCCGGCTGTTGAGGAATCGGTTCCTCAATATATACTTCTCGATCAAGACAACCGGCGGCGGGAGCGTGGCGGCCAGCGCACCATAAAAGAGCTTGATAAAGCACCTGCGCGCCAGGTCAAAGTCGAAATCATGGGTTTGCATCGGGTCAAGCGCATGCTCAATCGCTACGTTCTGCCGGAATGACGCAAAACATTTCTTGGTCGCGGCTGAAAGCGGAAGATCACCACAATCGTCCGACCAGGCGATCCTGAGAGGGTGACCGGCTGTCTCATCTTTGCAGGTCACGTTCTTATCCAGCACAACCGGCAAGACCGTCTGGATGTCATCGAGCGTTCTGGCCTGCAGGCCGATGCGCAGCATGCGGCTCAGCGTGCTGCCCATGGG
>JAAYJD010000347.1 GCA_012523135.1 Clostridiaceae bacterium | reverse complement strand
CGCGTCTTCGTCACCGGTGCGGGCGATCCAGCGCAGGCCCAGCGGCAATTCGGCGATCCGATGGGAAACATAGAAGGCGCTGCCGTCCGGGAGCTGCTGCAGGCTGTGGGCATAGCCGTCTGCATCGCCAAGATAACGGATTGTCATCACGATTTCCGGGTCATAGACCTGGCGGGAGGGATCGACGAGATGGTGCACGCTCGGATCGGCATTGATGCTCTCGATGTAGCGGGCCAGGCGCCCGGCTTCATCCGCAGGCAGGCTGCCGGGATCCGTCGGATGGGCAAAGACGTGGGATGGCGTAGCCGGTGCGCTGTAGACCAGCTTCGCGCCGTCGATCGGCCTGAAGTTGATGTGACACAGGTACATGTAGGGCAAGGGGCGACGGCGCAGATTGCTGAGCCGCATCTGGACCTGGAAGGTCGAAGACCCTTCATGGAGTCGGATTTCCGGCTCTGCCCGGTAATGGACGCCAAAGGCGACCCGGTATTCCTGGTTGCCGCCCAGGGCGATGTATGGGCCTTGCGCGTCCTCGCCAAAGGACAGGACGGCCTGGTCGTAAGCCAGGTTGGGCAGTTCGCCGTGCAGCGGGTGGCTGTCTTCCGCCGCCGGCACCCCCATGGCTGTCGCTCCGCAATGAAGCAGAAACCCGCCGTAGGTGGCCAGGTATTCTGTTGTCGGCAGCGGATAGGGGAAGGTGGACTTCATGACCAGGTCCTGGCCGCCGAACCAGGCGCGCCAGATCTGCTGGCCCTGAAAGGGGAGGACGACCAGTTCGCCGCGATCGTTGGCGAGCTTAAGTCCGCAAACGCCGGTCGGATAGCGAAACGCAGTCGCGGACAAGGTTCCGAAGCACGCGATCACCTGCTCTTTGTCGGAGAACAAGCCTGGAGTCAAAGTAAACGTGACGGCATTCATATTCTACCTCTTTCGTTTCATCAAATTGCCAGGAACGTGTCAAGAAAAATGACACAAGCGCGACCAGAATTACATGTCATAACGTTACCACACGGAGGCCGCGCAGTCAATCCGTCATTCACATTGACGGAACCGCTTTATTCGGCTATGATAGGCCCATAAGATGTCATAACGTTCCCGCAAACACAGGATCAATTCGAACCGGCGGCACAGCCCGCAACCCACAAACAGGAGGAAAGAACATGAGCAGAATCTGTATCCCGCACGAGGAATACCTGGCCCGCGTCAAGAAGGCGGCCGCCCTGGCAGCCGATTGGAAACTGGATGTCCTGCTGGTCAACTCGACCGAATCCGACTATGCCAATGCCCGCTATTTTTCCGGCTTCTGGCCGCTGTTCGAGCGCGCCGGTGTCGCGATCGCCCCAAGCGGCGACGCGGCCTTGATCTGCGGTCCGGAAAGTGCCAAGTTCGCGGCCGATGTCGGCCACATCGACAAGGTTTTCCCAGCCCTGTACTACCGCGAGTCCGCCAATCCCGCCTACCCGGAATTTTCACCCAGCACCTACCGGGATATCTTCAAAGCCATCGGCGTCACGGGCGACAAGCTCCGGATCGGGGTTTGCAGCCTGCTGGACACCACCGTTGTCATGATGGAAGGCCTCAAGGACTGCTATCCCCAGGCCGAGATCGTCGCCGCGTTCGACATCATGGTCCAGCTGCGCTCGATCAAGTCGGAAAACGAGCTGGCCTGCCTGCGCGAAGGTTTCCGCATCACCAGCCTGGCCATGGATGAGGTGCGGCGCCTGCTGCGCCCCGGCGTAACCGAACTGCAGATGGTCGGCATCGCCCAGCGCGTCATCTACGAGAATGGCGCGGAATACGAAGGCCTGCCGATGTATGTCTTCAGCGAGAAATCCACCAGCCACGCCATCTCCCGCCCGTCCTACCGGGAAATCCTGGCCGGCGACATCGTCCAGCTCAACCTGTCGGCTAAGGTCGACGGTTATTCGCCCAGCATCGGCTACCCGGTCTGTGTCGGCAAACTGACCCCGAAAAAGCGCGAAATCGTCACCTTTGGCCTGGAAGCCCACCGCTGGACCGAAAAGCAGCTCAAGGCGGGTGTGCCGGCTTCCCGGATCGCCAGCGACTTCTACCAGATGTTCTGTGACCGCGGCTACAAGGACCACTTCGTCTACGGGCCTTGCCACGGCATCGGCATGATCGAGGTTGAGGCGCCCTGGATGGAAAGCACCTCGACCTATGACCTCAAGCCCAACATGACCTTCCAGATCGACACGTTTGTCTCCGGCAGCACCTTCGGGATCCGCTGGGAGAAAGGCGTCGTGATCACCCGGGATG
>JAAYJD010000346.1 GCA_012523135.1 Clostridiaceae bacterium | reverse complement strand
CTCGCGCACAACGCCGCCGTCTCCGGCGCCGATCACCAGGACGCGGCGGATCTCGGGGTTGACCGCCAGCGGCACGTGGGCCAGCATCTCGTGGTAGATGAACTCGTCCTTCTCGGTCAGCATCAGGAACCCGTCCAGAATCAGCATACGGCCGAACTCCTGGGACTCGAAGACGTCGATGCGCTGGAATTCGCTCTGCGCGCTGTAAAGCTGGCGGTCGACCTGGATCGACAGCTTGACATGCGGCGTATGCTTTTCCGAAAACCACAGTTCCATAATGTCTCCCATTCTATCTCGCGATGACGTTGATATGCGTAACATCCGGGTCTTCGGTGCCGGTCAGCTGGCAGCCCTTGGCCTTGGAATACACGATGGTGCGGATGATCTCCTCGGTGATCGCCTCGCCCGGCGCCAGGATGGGGATGCCGGGCGGGTAGCTCATGACAAACTCGCTGCAAACCTGCCCGGCGCAATCCGCCAGCGCCAGGGCGCGTTTGGGCGCGTAGAAGGCCTCCTGCGGGCTCATCACCACCTGCGGGTTGATGTACTCCGTATCGAGCATGTCGGCTCGGTCGCGCCGGAATCGGCGGCGGATCTCGGACAATGCGCTGACCAGCCGCTCCAGGTCCTGGATGCGGTCGCCCATCGAGAGGTAGGCCAGGATGTTGCCGATGTCGCCGAACTCGATCTGGATGTCGTATTCGTCGCGCAGCAGGCTGTAGACCTCGATGCCGGCCAAGCCCATCTCCAGCGTGTTGACAGCCAGCTTGGTGGTGTCGAAATCAAAGACCGTGTCGTGGTCGATCAGCTCGGCGCCGTAGGCATAGTAGTCGCCGATCTGATTGATTTCCTCGCGGGCGTAGCGGGCCAGCTCGGTGACCCGGGCAAAGATTTCCCGCCCGTTCAGGGCCAGTGTCTTGCGCGACAAGTCGAGACTGGCCAGGAGCAGGTAGGAGCCGCTGGTCGTCTGGGTCAGGTTGATCACCTGGCGCACGTAGTCGGCGTTGATACGCGGCCCGCAGAGCAGGAGCGAGCTCTGGGTCAGGCTGCCGCCTGACTTGTGCATGCTGACCGCCGCCAGATCCGCGTCGGCCGCCATGGCCGACAAGGGCAGGTTCTCGCCGAAGCTGAGGTGGGTACCGTGAGCCTCGTCGACCAAAAGCAGCATGCCGTGGTCATGGGCCAATCGGGCGATCGCGGCCAGGTTGGAGCAAATCCCGTAATAGGTCGGATTGTTGACCAGGATGGCCTTGGCCTCCGGGTTGGCCAGGATGGCAGCCCGCACATCGTCCAGCGACATGCCCAGGGAGATGCCCAGCCGCCGGTTCAGCTGCGGGTTGATGTAGACCGGCACGGCGCCGTTCAGTACCAGGGCGTTGATCACGCTGCGGTGCACGTTGCGCGGCAGGATGATCTTCTCGCCTTTCTTGCAGACGGACAGGATCATGGCCTGGACTGACGAGGTGGTTCCGTTGACCATGAAGTAGGCGGCAGCGGCGCCAAAGGCTTCGGCAGCAAGCTCTTCCGCTTCCCGGATCACCGAGACGGGATGGCAGAGGTTGTCAAGCGGCTTCATCGAGTTGACATCCAGACGCAGGCACTGCTCGCCCAGCAGGCGGGTCAGTTCCGGGTTGCCTTTGCCGTGCTTGTGCCCCGGGACATCGAAGGGCACGATCCGTTGGGCGTGGACGGCTTGCAGCGCGGTCACGATCGGGGTTTTGTGCTGTTGTTCAAGATTCATGGCGCGCTCCTGTCATCTGGTTCTTTCCATTATACCGCAGCAGGCGCCTGGGCGAAAAGGGCAGCCGGTCAGTCCGGCCTGATCGCAGACGGGAAAAAGAAGCCGCCCGGCTCGTAGATGAAATGCCCGGACAGGTAGTGCTTTTTTAAAGCCCGCTCCAGGCTGGTGGTCTCCGGCCAGTCCTCCGGGCTGGAATCCGGCATCTCGAAGACGAAGCGGAACACCGCCTTGCCGGAGCTTTTCGACGGGAAAACCGTGTACTTGCTCTGGAAGGCGACCAGGTTGGCGTCCGGGCGCAGCAGCAATCGCAGCTGGGGGTCCATCATCCAGGAATGGCAGGAAAAGGCCTTGTAGGGAAAATCCGGGAAGCAGGCGTCGACCAGGCGGACCGCGTCGCGGTAGGACTGTTCGCAGACCGCCGGCGCCAGGGATTCGTCTGCCGGGATGTGCACGCCCAGGACCGGGTCGTCCGCGGTCAGCACCAGGTGCCAGTCGTCCTGCGCGAGGGATACCTCCTCGCGCGCGGCGCGGCCGTCGTCCAGGACCGGATAGCCCTGCCAGGCGCCGTCCTGCCATCGCACCGCGGCCTCATAGGACCCGTCCTCGTCGGTCAGGCCCGGGCTGCCCAGGGCAAAGCCGCTGCGGTGCAAGGTCAGCTGGTCGACCAGCGGACATATGCGGCCGTCGCGGTGCCGGAACACCTGGACATGCCCGCCGAAACGGGGTTTGATCTCGATGTTGAAGCGCCCGATGCGCAGCAGACGGCCGTCGATGTAGCCCAGGCACCAGCTGAGGTCGCCCAGGCTGAAGCCGAACCTCTTGTAGCGCCGGATGTGCATACGCAGGCTTCCTTCGAAGCTTTGCAAAGAACGCCGCTGGATGTCGCCGGGAATGCCTCGGGCCTGCCAGGCGGCGACCGTGGCGGGGACCGCTGGCGGCAGCAAAAACAGCGGCAGCAGGTTATGACCCAGGGAATCGGCGCCTTGCGGCGCTTCGGGCAGATCGAGCTCGGCCAGTTCGGCGCGGAAGGCGCTCCGGTCAGCCATGGCCGCTTGCATCAGGAGCAGGAAGCAGGCCAGGTCCGGCTGGCTGCGCAGCAGGGCGGCTCCGGCCAGAATCCTGGGGAACGGATCCGTGAACATGCCGTAGGTTTCGTTCAGGCGGCGAAGGTGATCCTCGTCGACCAGCGGGCAGCCCTCGCGCAGATAACGCGCCCGGGCCAGGCCGTAGAGATCCTGCCAGCGCGGCGGGCAGCGCCGGACAGCGAGCTTGTCCAGCAGAAGGTCCAACGTCTCCGGGGGCATGCGAAGGTCTGCTTCCATACGGCACCTCTTCCCTGCTTGATGAAGCAAGCTGTTTTGATCCATCTTAACGCCAAAGCAGGTCGGATGCCAAGTCTCAAACCGTCAGGAAGACGCTACATCGGGCGCTTGGGGCGCCCGCACCCACAAACTCAGCAGGGCGCCGGCCAAACAGAGCAGGGCCGAAACGCGGTAGCTGACCAGGTAGGCGCCGGTCAGATCGTGGACGATCCCGCCCAGCAGCGGGCCGAACACGCCGCCCCCGCCCCAGGCTGTGAAAAGCAGCCCGTAATTAAAGCCGAGATGGGCGACGCCATAGTAGTCAGCGATGATCGCCGGGAAATTGG
>JAAYJD010000345.1 GCA_012523135.1 Clostridiaceae bacterium | reverse complement strand
GTCATGCGCATCACCTCGCTGGCCTTATTATACCGGGAACCGGTGCGTGGGGGTAGTCGGCTGATGGCGAGCCGGTGTCCTACTGGAGAACCGACTTGATAACCAGTGACAGGCCCATGGCCAGCAGGACCAGGTTGATGGTCTTGTTGAGCACGTCGCGGTTCATCTTATGGAACAGGCGAAACCCGGCAATGGAGCCGGCGACAATGCCCGCGGCGGCGAAGGCGCCGTATTTCAGGCTGGAAAGCGTGTAGCCGCCTGACGATGCCAGCAGGGTGATCGAAAAAAGCGCGCCGACAAAAAATGAGGCCTGAATCGTGGCGATGTAGGTGCTCTTATCCAGTTTGGCATTCATGTAGTAGACGACCAGGGGCGGTCCGCTCGCACTGGCCAGGCCGCCCAGGATGCCGCTGAGCGTGCCAGCGATCATGCTGTTTGTCGTCGACGGCCGGATACGCAGGCGGTATCCCCAGAACATCTGGAACAGGGAAATGAGCACGATCAGGATACCCAGGAAGATGTTGAGTGTGAGACTGGTGAAGTTCTTGAATATCAGCAGCCCGATCACACGGCCGAATATGGAAAACAGCGTGGGCACTAAAAACAGCTTCCAGTCCACATCGCGATAGGTAACCAGGATCAGGCGCAGGCTGATGGCTGCGGCGCCGATGAACATGATCGGCAGAGCGGTTTTGTAGTCGAACAGCAGCGGGAGCAGCGACATCCCGATCAGGCCGGCACCAAACCCGCAGGCCCCTTGAATGCTGCCGGCTGCAAACATGATCAGGAAGACGAGCGCGTAGAGCATAGGTACCTCTCAAGGCGCTTTTGCGACTCATTCGCATGACCGATCATCGAAATGATTTCGTAAAATCAGGCGAACGTGTCGAAAATGCGTGAAATTGTGCTATGATTATAGCAGAAAAGGCCCGGATGCTCGAGGAATATCGAAAAAATATCGACAAGCGAACGGGATCGTACGCAGAAAACGGAGTTCGAAGTATGAGCTTTATAACCGTTGATTTGGGAACGACAAACATCAAGGTGACCGCCTTCACCGACGACCTCCAGGAAGCGGCCAGCACGTCGGTCAAGGTCATCTATACAACACAGGGAAAGCTGATCGAATTCGATCCGGAGACTTATTTTGCCGGCATTCTCGGTTCAATTGTCCAGTTGGTGCTCCAGCTGCGCGAACCGGTGCGTCAGATCGTTCTGACCGGACAGGCCGAGTCACTGGTGCTGCTGGACAACAAGGCTCGTGTGCTGCGTGCCGGCATCTCCTGGCTGGACACCCGCTCAGACCAGGAGTGTGATCGGATCAGGCAGGCTTTCCCGGAGGATGCGGCTTTTCTGGTGACCGGGCAGCCGGCCAACACGCCGACCTGGCCGATTACGAAAATCCTCTGGCTGAAGGAACATGAACCTGACATCTTCGGGCAAGTCGATAAATTCGTCCTGCTCAAGGACTATATCCAATATCGCCTGACAGGCATCCTGCTGGGCGAGTATTCGATTTACAATTTCTCCTATTATTTTGACATCCGGAAAAAAGACTATTGGCAGGATCTATTGGACTGGTGCGGCATCAGGCGCAGCCAGCTGCCGGAACTGGTTGAGCCATGCACGACCGTCGGCAAGATAAGCGCGGATATCGCCCGCGAGACGGGGCTGCCCTTGACTGTGAAGGTCAACATCGGGACGCTGGACCATTTCGCCGGCATGATCGGCACGGGCAACATCCGGCCGGGCATCATCAGTGAATCGACGGGGACCGTGCTCAGCCTGGCCACCTTGCTCGACCGGCCGATCCTGTCCGAGGACCCGCGCATCGCCTGCCATTATGGCCCGTTCAAGGACTCGTATGTCCTGTTGCCGGTCTGCGAGAGCGGCGGGATCAGCCTGGAATGGTTCCAGAACAACCTGGCTGAGATGCTGACCTACCAGGAGCTCGACAAGCGGGTCGCAGAAAAGCAGCGCCCCGGCGAGCTGGTCTTTTTGCCGTACCTGACGGGAACCAATTCGCCAGACTTCAACGCGGATGCCAAGGGCGTCCTGTATGGCCTCAAACTTGTCCATGACCGGATCGACTGCGCCCTCGCCGTCATGGAGGGTGTCGCCTACCTGCTGCACCGCAACCTGGCCAGCCTGGAACGCATGGGGGTTCAGGCCGAACGCGTGATCACGACAGGCGGCGGTTCGAAATCGGATATCTGGTGCCAGATCAAGGCGGACCAGACCGGCTATGCCTTTGCCGTCCCCAGGCAGACAGAAGCCGCCTCGCTGGGCTGTGCCCTGATCGGAGCCGTCGCCTCCGGGGTCTATGACGGTTACCAGCAGGGCATCGACGCCAGCGTCGCCTGGAATAAGACGTTTACGCCCGCCAACGCAGAACCTTACCAGGCGTTGAACCACTTATATGACACCTTGTATCAGCAGCTGGGTCCCGTCTTTGCACTCGACGCCGCCCGGGGGAAATGAAAAACCGCGTTGCCGCGGCTTTTCGTGCTGCTGTGAATTTTAAAGACTGCCTAGGCCAGAATTTTACCGTCCTTCAGCCAGAATGAAGCGGTCTGCGACCCGACCGACACCTGGAACTCACCGGGTTCAATTTCCCATTGCATCTGTTCGTTGATAAAGGCCAGGTCGCGATCGGTGAGTGTGAACGTGACGCGGACCTCTTCGCCGGGCTGGAGAAAAACCTTGCGAAAACCACGCAGTTGCCGGACAACCGGCGTGATGCGCCGGTAGCAGTCCGTCAGATAGAGCAGAATCACAGCCTGACCGGCCCGGGAGCCGGTGTTTCTGACCGTTACTGAAACTGTAATAGGATTGCCGGCGGTTTTTTCTGTTGGCGTGATGTCCAGATCGCCGGTCTCGAAGGTCGTGTAGCTGAGCCCGTAGCCAAACGGATACAGCGGGTCCGAGTTGGAAAACACGTAGTCGCGACCTGGTTTTTCGGGTGTTCCAGGCTTGCGGTAATAACCCCGGGCAGATACTTTGTGGTTGTAGAAGGCCGGAATATGTCCGGCTGACTTGGGAAAGCTGATCGGCAAGCGGCCGGACGGGTTGGCGTCGCCGAAAAGCAGGTCGCAGATCGCGTGCCCGCCTTGTTCACCGGGATACCAGGCCTGCAGGATCGCTGCCGCGTGCTGGCTCGCCCAGACCAGGTCATACGGACGGCCGGAGATCATCACGAGGACGACTGGCGTGCCGGTTGCGACGACGGCTTCCAGCAGCTGCTGCTGGCTATCCGGCAAACTAAGGCTGGAGAGATCGAAGCCTTCGCCGCAGGTGACGACATGGCCGCCCTCGTCATCGCCCCAGCCGATACCGCCGTGGTAGTTGCTGTTGTCGCCAAGCGCCACGATGGCGACGTCGGCCTGGGATGCTTTTTCCACGGCTTCGCTTCTGGCTTGCTCGCTGCCTGAGGCGATTGCGCAGCCGGGCGCGTAGAGGACGTGTTCCTTGCCGAGCCTGTCGGTTAGGGCATCCAGCAAGCCGATCGCGCGCTCGGAGGCATCGCGATGGGTGTAGTCACCTAGTTGCATCAGCTTGGCGCTGGGCCCGACCAGGGCGACCTTCCTGACCTGTTTGTCCAGCGGCAGAAGATCTTGCTCGTTCTTCAGCAAAACGATCGACTCCTGAGCAACCTGACGCGACAGCCGGACGGTTTCCGGCACATGAATTTGGTCCAGCTTGTCGAGCTGCGCGTGAGGATTCTCGAAGAGGCCCAGCCGGAACTTGATGCGCAGGATCCGGGACACCGCCTGGTCGACAAGGCGCTGCAGCTCCGGATCGGACCGGGTCGCTTCGAGCAGCTCTTCGCCGAATCCATAGATGTTGGGTGCCTCCATGTCGATGCCGGCCGCCAGGGCCAGCTTGCCGGCCGTCAAGGCGTCCGGAGCCACCCGGTGGGTCCGGGTCAGCATCGAGACAGCGCCAAAATCTGAGATTGAAAAGCCGTCAAAGCCCAGTTCGTCGCGCAGCAGGCCCGACATCAGGAATTTGGATGCGTGTACGGGGATCCCGTCCCACTCGCTGTAGGCGGGCATGACGCCCATGGCGCCGGCTTCCTGGAATGCGGCGGCAAAAGGCGGCAGCATGGTGTCTCTGAGCTCGCGCTCCCCGCAATGGACCGGCGCGATGTTCATGCCGCCTTCCGGGCTGCCGTGCGCGACGTAGTGCTTGGGTGAGCTGGCGACGCCCTGGGCCTGCAGCGCCTTGATGTAGGCGGCACCCATGGTTGCGGTCAAGTACGGGTCTTCGCCGTAGTTTTCCTCGGTCCGTCCCCAGCGCGGCTCACGCGCCAGGTCCAGGTTGGGCGCGTAGGTCAGGGTGATGCCGAGCGCACGCGCCTCCTGCCCGATACGCGTGGTCATCTGGGAGATCAGATCCGTGTTGAATGTCGAAGCCAGGCCGATTGCCTGGGGAAACACCGTCGTGTCGCGGCTCATGGCACCGTGCAGGGACTCGCCCATCACGATCAAGGGGATGCCCAGCCGGGTCTGCTGCATCAGGTAGTCCTGGAAAGCATTGATCAGGGCCGGATCCAGATAGGTCGGGCTGTAGGTCGCCCCGATCCCATGGCGGAGGGGCTCGGAGATCCGTTCAGGCGAAAACGGCTGACCGTCAAGCAGCTTGTCAATCTGCACGATCATGTGCATCTGTGCGAATTTTTCCTCGAGTGTCATGCGGGACACCAGGTCGGTCACGCGCTCCTCTTCTGGTTAAGCGGAATTTTGGTACGGCAGCATCATATTTCACACTCCTTTGGCCTGTTGCAGCAAATGAGTCATCCCGGATGTAGTGCCGGCTGATAAGTTCAGCATAAACTTTTTCGAAACATGCGTCAACATCACGAAACTGTTTGCTGAATGTGCGGCCAGATTGCGAAAATGAACCCTGTCAAGCTTGGTTGACAGATAGTATGTCGCTATCTATACTAATATCTGTGGGGTATATTGCAAGCAACAACAGAAATCAAGACGAAAAAATTTCGATTTAATTTCGAAAGGCGGTTTTGTATGCGCAGTATTCGAGCTGGCTTTGTCGGCTTTGGAGAGGTGAATACACCAAAGGAAGTCATCCTATCATTATGTCAGAGCGCAGCCAATCGTTTGAAAGAGCAGGATTGGGAGATCGTATACGCCGAGCCTGTCAGTGATGATGAAGAATATGCGGAGGCCGACCGGGCGGTGCAGCAACTGAAGGGCCACGATTTTGACCTGCTGGTTGTTTGCGTCGCGGGCTGGATTCCCACGCATGCCGTCATTCGTGTCACGGACCGTTTCCGCCATCTGCCGATGCTGCTTTGGGGCTTGACGGGCTGGATGGAACAGGGCCGGCTCGTGACGACAGCGCCTCAGGCCGGCACCAGCGCGCTGCGGCCGGTCATGGCCGGTTTGGGCTATCGTTTCCGCTATGTGTACGGCACGGTTGACCAACCCTATCCGGCAGATAAGATCGATGCCTTCGGCCGCGCCGCCCGGGCAGCAAGCTTGCTGCGCGAGGCGCGCATCGGTTCCATGGGCTATCGGGACATGCTGCTGTATGGGACACCGGTCGACATCCTGGCTTTGCGGCGGGAACTTGGCATAGAAGTCGAATGTTTCGAAATGCTGGAAATCGTGCGCGGGCTCGACCTGGTCGATGAAGACGATGTGCAGGAGACGCTCCGGTACTGCCTGGACAACTGGACTTTCGCCAAGCAGCCGGAACAGGAAACACTGGTTCGCGGGATCAAATACTACCTGGCTTTGAAGCAAAAAATCGAGAAGCGCAAGTACCAGGCCATATCTTTGATCGATGTCGACGGCATGAAAAAACTGGAGGGCTTCCCCCCGGCCATGGTGTTCATGCTGATCGCCGACTTGCTCGGCGTCTGCACGACGCCTGAGAATGACATGATCGGTAATGCGACGCAGCTGATGGTGCGTTTTCTGACCGGTCAGGCGGCGCACTACATGGAGTTTTATGAATACTTTGCCGACCGTGTCCTGATTGGGGTGCCGGACTATGTGCCGTCTGGTGTCGTCCGCGGTGACGTCACGTTGCTGCCGGCGAAATTCGGCAGCTTTTCAGGCAGTCTGCTGAATGTGTCCCAAGTCAAAGACGGCCCGGTGACACTGATGCGCCTGGTTGAAGACCACGGCCGCTACAGCATGCACATGGCGTTCGGTCAGGCGGTTCAGCCGCGCAGCTGGGAGGAGTACGGCTGGGAACATCCGGCACCGCAGCTGCCAAGCCTCGAGGTCATTCTCGAAGAACCTGTCGAAGCGTTTGTCGACAAGATCATGTCGCAGCATACCATTATCGCGTATGGGGATATCCGGGCAGAGATGAAGCAGCTGTGTGACTTGCTGAACATCCCGCTTCTATAAGTCTCATGTCCTGGTTATAGACCGAGTAACAGCAACTGGTTCATGAAAGGAAGGAAAAGAAGATGACAAAATATGCACCGTATCCCGTCCATTGGAACGAGACACCCGTGGATATTTC
>JAAYJD010000344.1 GCA_012523135.1 Clostridiaceae bacterium | reverse complement strand
CACCTCGCTCACAAAAAGATGACCTATTATAGCATGGCCTGCTCAAACTGACCGTGATACATGCGACGGTAAAAGGTGTCTTGGGCCATCAAATCGCGATGGTTGCCTCGTTCGATGATCTCGCCGTTATCGATGACCAGGATTTCGTCCGCATCGCGGATCGTCGACAGGCGGTGGGCGATGATGAAGCTGGTCCGGCCCTGGCGCAGGTGAATCATCGCTTGCTGCAGCAGCATTTCGGTGCGGGTATCCACGCTGGAGGTCGCCTCGTCCAGAATCAGCACAGCCGGCTCTGCCAGGATCGCCCGGGCGATGGACAACAGCTGGCGCTGCCCCTGGCTGAAGCCGCCGCCGGATTCTCCCAGTTCGGTATCGTAGCCTGAGGGGAGCCGCTGGATGAAACGATCGGCACCGACAATAGCGGCTGCCGCCTCCACCTCCGCATCGCTGGCGTCGAGCCGCCCGTAGCGGATGTTCTCCCGGATCGTGCCGCTGAACAAATGCGTGTCCTGCAGCACCATGCCGAAACCCGGGCGCAGGGTCTGGCGCTGCCAGGATCTCAAATCACGGTCATCGAAAGCGATGCTGCCCTGCTGGGGGTCGTAGAAGCGGACCAGCAGGTTGACAATTGTCGTCTTGCCGGCGCCGGTCGGTCCCACCAGGGCGATCGTCTGGCCTGGCTGTGCCGCCAGAGAAATGTTTTTCAGAACGGGAATATCGGCACGGTAGCCGAAGGTCACATCGTCAAAGGTTATTTTTCCTGATGGTTCCAGCAGCGGGCTGGCATCCGGGAGATCCGGCGGTTCTGGCGTCTCGTCCATCAGGTCGAAGATGCGCTCGGCAGCTGCCTGGGCCGACTGGATCGTGCTGTACAGGTTGGCGATGTTGTTAATCGGGCGGGCGAACTGGCGCGAGTAGTTGATAAAGCTGGCGATGACGCCGACCGAGATGACCCCGCTGATCGCCAGGTAGCCGCCGCCGGTCGCCACGATGATGAAGCCCAGGTTCGTGATCACGTTGAGCATCGGCATCACCAGGCCAGACAGGATCTGGGCCTTGAGCCCGGATACGCGCAGTTTTTCATTGATCTCGTCAAACTGGCTGATGACGCGGTCTTCTTGCCCGAATGCCTTGACGACTTCCTGGCCGGAGAGGATTTCCTCAACATGCCCGTTCAGCTCGGCCAGGTTGATCTGCTGCTGCTTGAAGCGCTTCCTGGCCCGCTTGGCGATCGCATTTGAAAACAGGATGGTCGCCGGAACGGTCAGCAAGGTCAGGCCGGTCAGGACCGGAGACAGCACGAGCATCATGACCAGCGAGCCGAGGACCATCAGCAGGCTCGTAAACAGCTGGGTGGTCGACGATGAGATCATCGTGCTGACGCTGTCGACATCGTTGGCCAGCCGGCTCATCAGTTCGCCGTGCGTGTGCGTGTCGAAAAAGGACAACGGCAGCGCCTGGACCCGGTCAAACAGCGATCGCCTGATCAGCATGACGATCCGCTGGGCAACACCGGCGATCCACCACTCATGCAGCCAGGTCAGCAGAGCTCCCGCGCCGTAGGCGGCGCCAAGCAAGATCAGGATGCGATGCAGCTGCGGGATGTCGACGCCCTGCCGGGCAGCAATCGCGTCGACCGCGCGGCCGATCAGCCAGGGGCCGATCAGGCCGACGCCGGACGACAGGGAGGAGATCAGAAAAATGCCCAGCAGCGGCCATTTCTCTTTGCCAGACAACTTCCAGAGCCGGATGATGGTCCCTCTCATGTCACGCGGCTTCTGGCCACCGGCGAAGCGGCCGCCCATGTGGTGCAGGTTGACAACCGGCCGGCTATCCTGTGCGCTCATTTCAGACCACCTCCTGTCCGTCGAGGTCGAGGCCGATCTGGGAGCGGAAAATATCGCGGTAGACCGCGCTGGTCCGGAGCAGGTCCTGGTGCGTGCCCTGGCTTTCGATGTTGCCGCCGTTCATGACGAAGATGACATCGGCGTCCATGATCGACTGCACGCGCTGGGCGATCATGAGAACCGTCGTCCGGTCCCGGACATTTTTCAGGGCCGATCGCAGTTTCTGGTCGGTCACCATGTCGATCGCGCTGGTGCTGTCGTCGAGGATCAGGATCGGAGCCTGGCGGATCAGGGCCCTGGCGATGCAAAGCCGCTGCTTTTGACCGCCGGACAGGTTGACACCGCCCTGGCCGACCCGGGTTTCCAGGCCTGCCGGCATCTGGTCGATGAAGTCGGCCGCCTGGGCAATTACAATGGCCTCGCGAATCTGTTCCTCGGAGGCGTCCGGGGCACCCCAAAGCAAATTCTCACGAATGGTGCCGGTAAAAAGGATTGAGCGCTGGGGCACATAGGCAATCCGGTTGCGCAAATCAGCCAAGCCGAGTTCGCGCACATCGACACCATCGACTTTCACGCTGCCCGCGTCAGCATCGAAGAATCGGCCGAACAAATTGACCAGCGTGGTTTTGCCGCAGCCAGTCGACCCGATCAGGGCCGCGGTCTGGCCGGGCTGGATCTTGAGCCGGAGCTGGTTCAGAACCGGCTGGACCTGGCCGGGATAGGTGTAGACGACAGCATCCATTTCCAGGGTCCCCGTACGCTCGGGCTCAGCCGGCTGGTCTGGAGCCTGGATATCTGACACGGTGTTCATGACCTCACCGATGCGGTCCAGCGAGGTCTTGGCGCGGACACCGGCCGTGAAGATCCACGACATCATCGTCAT
>JAAYJD010000343.1 GCA_012523135.1 Clostridiaceae bacterium | reverse complement strand
TATGTTTTCTGCAACCGAAGAAAAGATAAAATCAAGTGTCTTTATTGGGATCATAATGGATTCTGGCTACTGCAGCGCCAACTGGAACAGGGGAAATTTGACTGGCCAGAAGATGAAAATGATACTATAACGATCGGATATCGGGAACTGCGCTGGCTTTTAGACGGCTTATCAATAAAACAAAATAAAGCATTTAAACAGCTATCATATAGCACAATAATATGAAGCGAAAAGCGCTTATAATGTGCTTAATACCGTCAATAAATATCGATCTATCAGCTGACAAAATAGTGTAATATTGTTATAATATTCATATGTCTACGAAAGAAAAACCAGCAAAAACAAACGCAAATAAACCAAGTGATCTGGATGCCCTGCGCGAACGCGTTCAAGTTTTGGAGCAACAAAACGCCGAGCTGGATGCCAAGATCAAATGGTATGAAGAACAGCATCGCTTGAGTATAAAACAGCGGTTTGGTTCTTCGAGCGAAAAGAGCATGTCTGAGCAAATCAATCTGTTTAATGAGATTGAGGATTCAGCTGATCCTGATTTAGAAGAACCGACAATAGAGACGATCACTTATGAACGCAGAAAGCGGACAAAAGGTGATATTAAAGATCATATCAAGGATCTTGAGGAAGAGGTTATTGAATACCGTCTACCTGAAGATGCGTGTTTTTGTCCTCGCTGTCAGCACACATTACATGAAATGAGTGTCCAGGAACACCGTGAGATCGAGATTATTCCTGCGAAAGCGTATGTTTCCTTGCATAAGCGATATATCTATTCCTGCCGAAACTGTGAACATCATGCTGAGGACGAACATGCAACAGTTCCGGTGATTAAAGCAGATATGCCCAAACGATTTCTGCCTGGTACAATCGCTTCGCCCTCTGCTGTTGCCTATATCATTGACCAGAAGTACACCAACGGGATGCCTCTGTATCGCCAGGAAAAACAACTGGCTCGTTTAGACATCAATTTATCACGGCAGACCATGTCCAACTGGCTGATAGCAGCAGCACAAAGGTGGCTTAGTCTGCTTTATGGTCGAATGCATGAACATTTAGTCAAAAGACAGATCATTATGGCAGACGAAACGAGTGTACAAGTACTGCGCGAATCACAGCGATCGCCACAGTCTACTTCTTATATGTGGCTTTATCGATCCAATGACCGGGATGGTCCACCGATTGTCCTTTTTGAATATCAGACAACACGAGCAGGCAAGCATGCCCAGACTTTTCTTCGCGATTTTTCAGGGCCGTATCTACAGGTGGATGCGTACGCCGGATATAATAAAGTTCAAAACGCTACGCAGGTGCTGTGTATGGCGCATGCCAGGCGTGGTTTTACCGATGCGATCAAGGCTCTGCCTGCAGATAAGCGGCATAAAGATGTTGCAGCCAAAACGGGGTTGGCATACTGTAACCGGCTATATGATGTGGAACGTCAGATCAAAGCGCTGTCAGATCAGGAGCGGTTTGAAAAACGCCTTGAGTTAAGCAAACCCATTCTTGACGAGTTTTACCTCTGGCTTAAAAGAATGCGCCCACAGGTACCACCTAAAAGCAAGTTCGGCCAGGCTATTAAGTATTGCCTGAATCATTGGCAGGGGCTAAACGCTTATCTGCTGGATGGTCGGCTGGCTATCGACAACTCGATCAGTGAGCGATCGATTAAAAATTTTGTGATGGGAAGACGATCGTGGTTGTTTTCAGCCACGCCCAAGGGTGCTCAAAGCAGCGCGATTATCTACAGCATCATTGAATCAGCCAAGGAAAACCAGCTAAAACCCATGCCATATCTCATCTGGCTGTTTAACCAGATGCCAAATACCGATTTAAATGATGTCAATGTAC
>JAAYJD010000065.1 GCA_012523135.1 Clostridiaceae bacterium | reverse complement strand
TGTTGGGCTTGAGGCCACCGATCGTCTTCTGGGTGCCGTCGGTCAGCCCGAATGAGATGGTGCTGACATTCGGCGCGCCGTAGAGCGGCATCGGGTTGCTCTCGCTATAGAGGACAACCTTGCTGGCAACAGGCGATCCTGTCGTTTCCAGCGTCACGGTCAGCGCCGTTGCCTGAATGTCGTCGACACAAAACGCCGTGATCAGCTCCGGCGGCACCGCGCTAAGGGTGTTCTTGGTCGCGAAGCTGACCGCAGGGCTGTAGCCGGTGCCGTTGGCGTTGATCGCGTAGGCACGCAGGTAGTAGGTGGTGTTGGATTTGAGGCTGGAAAGCAGCGTCGTGAACAGCCCGTCCGTATCGGAGAGCGGAACAAACATGCTGTCAAAGTCGTTCAGGGCGGGGTTGGGTGTCTCGGAATAGACAAAGCCCGTCTCGGTGACCGTGGTGCCCGCCGGCGTGGTGAACGAACCATAGACCTCTGCTGTCGTGTCCGTGATTTGGGTATCCAAGATCGGCAGCAGGGGAACCATCGGCAGGATCGTGTCCAGCGACTCGGTGGTGAAGCTGTACTGGTCTCCGTATAGGGTGCCGGCAAGGCTGTGAATGAAGGCCTTGTAGTAATACGTCGTGTTGGCGGACAATCCGGACACCAGGACATCATATTGCCCGGTTGATGTATTGGTCACGTCGTCCAGGGCGCTCTGGGCGCTGGACTTGCCCAGGAACGGGTCGGGCAGCTGGTCGTAGACGAAACCGCGCAGCGTGGGTTCGATGCCGCCGGTCGAGACCACTTCGCCGTAGAGGCGGATGGCTGCCGTCGTCTTGTGCGTTGTTCCGTTCAACGTCCAGACTGCCGGGGCCGGAAGCGTTGTAAACGTCAGGGAATCGCCATAGCTCGTGCCCTCGTTGTTGCGCACGAACGGGACAACGTGGTAGAGCTGGCTGGGCAGCAGGCCATCGGCGATCGCAAAAAACGGAATCGGCGCGGTCTGGGACGTGATCGGCGCCGTCACCTCGACCGCGTCGAGGGCGCCGCGGATGGGATGGGCATTGGTGGCGGAATAGAGAAAGCCGTGCTCGATGAGCGAGGTGTAGCCGGTGTTGCTGATGGTCGCGTTCAGCCGGGCCTTGTCGCTGCGGATCGCCGTGGCTGGTTGTGTGGTGACACTGGCCCGGACTGGTTCCGGCAAAGTGGTGATCGTGCGCTTCGCGCTCCTGGCCTGCCCGCCCCGGGTCTCGAGCAGCACCTGGAGATCGTACGCGGTCTCGTAGGCCAGTCCCCCGATCTCGAAGACAGCCTGACCGGTGGCGGCGTCAAAGCGGACCAGGCTGCCGCTTAGCCTGGCCGGATCGTAGACCGGTTCCCCGGCATCCGGGTCATCCGCATACAAGCTCAGGCTTTTGACCTCGTCACGCGCGTCCAGCGTGACGGTCGCTGTGAGATAGACCCCGGTGCTCAACATCCTGACATCATCGATGACGACCTGCGGGATGGCATAGGTACGGAAAGCCAGCTTGCTCGAATAACCGGTCAGATCGTAGTCGTTGGTCAGCTGGACCTGGGCGACATAGTCGGTGTCCGGCGTCAGGCTGGCGAATTCGATACCGGTTTCAAACGGATTGTTATAGTCGTCCCAGGATTCGGGACCAAAAACACCGGCCGCCATCGGATCGTGCGGGTCCAGGTTGCCGGCCGGGGCATCGCTCTGGCGCATGACGACCACGGCGCTGGATTTCAGGGCCCGGCCCAGGTTCTGGAACCAGATGCGTTCGTCCGGATTGTAGCTGACACCGGTGCCGGTATCCAGCAGCTGGCAGTCCAGGCGGACGGTGCTGACGCCCAGCGACAGCAGCCCCAGGCACAGCTGCGGCGCCTGCGGCACGACGGTTATAATCGGGATCAGGTCGCTGTAATAATCCCGTTCCGTGTCCGAGAAAGTGCCGTAGGTGCGGGCGGAGCCATGGATCTGTATGTAGTACTGCTGCCCGGACGGCAGATTGGCAAAGGTCGTTTGGTAATCGCCGACCGGGTTGGTTCCATCGGGTGTGTAGAAACCGTTTATGACTTTGCTGTAGGGATCGTAGCGGATCAGGTAGACCCTGAGGCTTTGCGTGTCTTCGTCCGACGTATCCTTGCCGTAATGGAAACTGACCGCAACGCTGTTGGCTGTTGCGCTGACATGAATGTCGGTGATGTACTGCGAACCGGCATCGGCTTCCTGCACCGGCAAGGCGGCCCACAGACCCAACAGCAGCAAGACCGCTAGGAGCAACGACGCTGTTCGTTTGGCTGTCTTCTTTTTCATGGGAAACCCTCCTGCACGAACAATAAGGCATCTGCGACAGGTCTGGCACCGCACAGCAACCAGACCCGCCGACTGATGCATGAACACCATCGGCCTTGGTTGCTGTGCGGGTGACCAGAGATACACTTATTGTTGATGAGCGATCAGATGATAAGAATCCACAAATGTCCTGATTTGCATAGACATTTGTATATGGCTGCGCTGCCGCGCCGCAGCTGGGGCTATTCGAGGCGGATCAGGCCCGCACGCAGGGCATACGCGACCAGTTGGGCGCGGCTTTTCAGTCCGGTCGTCGCATACAGGTGCGAGATGTGGATGCGCACGGTGCCATAACCCAGATAGAGTTCCGCCGCGATCTCGCGGGCGCTCTTTCCCTGGGCCAACAGGGCCACGATGCGCAGATCCAGGTCGGAGAAGCTTGGTTTCTTATGGTTGTCGTTGTTCAGGCTGGGAAAGACCCGGTAGGATTTTTGCGCGTAGCGGATGAACTCCGTCAGTTCCTCCAGAGAGGTGTTTTTCCAAAAAAACATGTCCGCGCCGGCTTCCTCGGCCGCCTGGACCAGGCGGTCGTCCTCGACACCGGTCATCACGAGCACCTTGATCGCGGGAAAATCCCGCTTGATCCGGGCGGTGTAGTCAATGCCGCTGCCATCGTTCGTGAACACATCCATGACCACGATGTCCGGCCGCATTCGCCGGCACAAGTCAGGGGCTTCGCTGGCCTTGTCAGACCGGCCGACAACCTCGATGTCCGGAACCTGTTCAAAGGCCTTGGCCAGCGTGGTGCTTAGCAGGTTCTGGTCCTCAATCAGGACAATTTTCATCGTCGTCCTCCTCCGTGGTCCGGTCGAACGTGACCGTGAGCGAAAAACGGGTCTTTTTGCTGACCTTGATGCTGCCGCCTGCCTGACTGACCCGCACCCGGATATCGTGCAGGCCGCGGCCTTCGGCGATGTCCGGCGAGCTGTCCAGCGTGTCGTTGCGAATCTCAATCCCTGCCTTCTTGTTGTCCGAGAAATAGCGGATCTCGATCGTCCGGGCGTAGGCATGGCGGACGGCGTTGGAAAAGGCCTCGCGCAGCACCGGCTTCAGAATATCCTCCTGGGCCGGCGTGAATTGGGCCTGACCGGTCACGATGGTCGTCACACCCAGCTGCCTGTAGCTGTGCGCCAGGCGGCTGACCGCCTTGTCCAGGTCGCCGGGCAGCTGGGTCAGTTCCTCCGCACCGGGCATCGCCAGCAGCACACCGCATTCGGCCAGCTTAGCCGCGTCGACCGGCACGTCATTTTGCCGGATCAGCATATCGACCGTCAGCCCGGCGATCGCCAGCTGCTGCGACCAGGCGTCATGGGCCATGCGGCATAGCCGTTCGCGTTCATGGGCTGCCTCCTCCTCGCTGAGCCTGGCGATGACCTGCTCCAGTTCGCGGTTGCGTTCGGCCAGCAGTTGGTTATCGCCCTCCAGGTTCCGGCTGGCCCGGGTCAGAAGGGTCGTGTCCGACAAGCTGAGCTGGGTATAGCTGCTTCGGCCGGTCCGGAATGCATGCCGCTGCAGCGTAAAAGAAGCGGCCCCCTGGCGGATGGCGAGACTGCCGCCCAAATCGGTAATCTCAAGCCGGCCCAGGGCTTGACGCTCATCCAGCGCGCGGTCCAAGGCGCCGATATGATCGGCTGACGGCAGTTCGAGCCTGCTGCAGAGGGTTGTAAACGCCGGATTGGTTTCGATCATCCAGCCGCGTGAATTGACCACGCACAAGCCGTAATCGATGTGGCGGAGCATGTGGGGGATGATCGAGCGGGTCAGTTCACTGCGCCGGAAGGTCTGGAAGGTCAGCAACGTGTGAGCTGCGTCTAATCCAAACCAGACGAGGGCATATAAGATCAGCAGCGCGGCCAGCGGCGATGGCAGGAAGACCTCCAGCGGCAGGCACAGCAACGGCAGCCAGAAGCCTGTCGTGGCTGGACGCAGGCTTTCAGGAAGCCCAAGCGGATGGCGGCGGCACCAGATGCCGTGCAAGGGCGGCAATAAAGCAACCAGGCGCGGCAGGCGGCCGATCGCAAGATAAACACCCCCTTCAACAGCCGAAACAGCCAGGACCAGCTCGAGAAACAACACCGTGGAGACCAGGGCCAGCAGGCCGTAATGCAGACGAACCCGGCGAACGGCACGCGGCTGCAACAGCTCACTCGCCTCCAGAGCCGCGACGGACTGCAGAACGCCGGCCAGCAGGGCTGCGAGCAAGGCCGCCATACTGACGCCGTAAGGGATCTCATACCAGATCACAGCCGCTCCTCCTCTCTTTGCCAGGACAATCGGATCTTTAGGCAGTCTTCCTCGTCATCCTGACTGGCCAGACCGCCGGTGGCGCGAACCTGGTCGAACAGCGACACGTCCAGGATGCTGCCGGATTCGGGCACGTTGCCGTTCTCGAGCGCCAGGCAGACGTTCAGGGTGATAACCTCTGCATCGCTTTCCAGGTGCAGGACCAGGGATGTTCCCGGCAGCGTATAGCTGGCCAGGCACACGCTGTCGATCACCTCCGCCAGAATGGGCAGGACATTTGGGGGCAGCATCCCGTGCGCACGCGCCGTCGCGACGCCGTCGAGGCCGACCCGCCGCCCGTCCTTGACCAGCCCGGCCGCGTAGCGCGCGACCAGGGACGCGGGCAGATCGGGATGTTCCTCCAGGCTGCGGATGATCAACCGCAGGCGATGCTGGCAGATAAACAGGCGCAGGCGGACTGTTCGCAAGGCCTGGCGCTGATCAGCATCCGGCCGTTCGGGATCGATGCTGTCGAGTTCCTGGCGGGCGCTGAGCAGCTTGTCACAAAACAGCTGTTCCCACTGGCGGGTATAGCGTTCCTGTTCCAGGCGGCTCGCCAAGGCAGACACATTCCCCACCTGGCGCGCCAGCAGCGCGTTGACGTCGATCAGCCTGGCCCGGGTCTGCTGCAGGTCATCTTCCAGGTTTCGGATCGCCGTGATGTCTTCGAGCAGGACAATCTGGCCGGCTGGATTCTGGCCGTCATGGCGTTTAAAAACCCGGCTGCCGACCCGGATGTCTGCTTCTGGACCGCTAGCCAGGAGCAGGCGATCGACCGCCGCGGCCTGGTCCAGATCCGGCAGGGCAGCAGCCATGACCTCGTTGCGGTAACGCAGCTGTCCCGCACCGTCGAAGACCGCGACCGCATAGGGTGAGTCCTGCAGGATCGGCAACGTCAGCCAGGAAGCGTCGAGGAAACGTTCCCGCTGGGCGGCCAGGCTGAACAGCAAATACAACATCGCCACCGTTGTCGGAATATCCAGGTCGATGACCGGCAGGACATTCAGCATGTAGGTCACCTGGTAAGCCAGCAGAAAGGCGGCCAGGATGCCGGCATACAGGAGCTGGAGCCGCTCGCGCCGGCTCATCTGCCTGCGCAGCAGCACAACCAGGCCGGCGACGATCAGGGAAAAGCTCCAGCCCAAAGACAGGTGATAACCGATGTTGTTGCGGTAGTCGTTCAGATAGTCGGCAGCCACCTCGGTCTGGTAATCGAAGACCAATTGGTGGATGTCATTGCTTAAAACCAGGACAGACAGAACAAGCGCGGGACCGGCCAGCCCTGCCAGCAGGTGCCGGGAAGGCAGGCGGCCGGTACGCCCGGCGGTGCACATGCCGATCCAGACGACCGGCAGGAAATGGCGCGGGATATAACTCATAAACCAGCAGGCGCGGGAAAGCCCTGCGCTGACCGGCAGACTCTTGACGAGCCAGCACAGGATCCAGAAGACGATCAGGAGGATGGCGGTCAGGCTGACCGAACGCTGCGGACCCGGCGGTACCCGGCGCAGCAAAAACCAGGCGGCCAGGCAGAACAGGATCAGGGAGATCGCTTTCTGCAGCAAACGCTCCTGCAGCGAGGCCGGCGCATAGCGCTTGACGGCCAGGACCTGCCGGCGGAACCTGGGGTTGTATGTGAGCCGGGCCGCGTCCCAGGCCGACAGGTCCGAATCGGGAGCAAGCGGCGCGAAGCCGGCCGCCAGCAACGCCTGGCGGCCATCTTCTGATTGCAGATAGGCCGCCAGGCTGGCCGCAGGCGGCGACAGATCGGCGTTCGGGATGGTCAGGTAACCGCAGCTGACAGTCAGCAGGCCTTCTTCAGGCATGACCACCGTCCAGTTCGGATCCTGTCCGAGCAAAGTCCGGGCCTGGTAGTCCCAGAGCACAACGGCGTCGAAGGCCGTCAGCCGGTCTGGGCGGACTCCGTTGCGAAAGCCCGGAAACAAGTATTCTTCCCGGCCGTTCAGGCGCTGCTGATCGTTGAGATGGGCATACGCGTCGAGTGCGGGCCCGAGATCGCCTTCCCGCGCGCCCAGGGCGCGGGCCAGGGCAATGGCGGCCAGGCGGCCGCTT
>JAAYJD010000342.1 GCA_012523135.1 Clostridiaceae bacterium | reverse complement strand
GGTCTGTATTGCATCTTCTGCCTCCTTCTGCGCCTCAGGCGCTGTCTGCTTTCATCTTACACCAACGCGGACCGCCAGGCTAAACGCCTTCCGGCGCCTCCCCGCTGACACCCGGTCCGGCGAGCCGGCTGCGCCCGCCGGATACCGGCTGGACAGCCAGCAGGATCCGGATGCGCCCCTTGAGCGCCTGGACATGGGAAATAACCCCGATCAGCTTGCCGTCGTTCTGCAGGCTGGCCAGCGTGTCCAGAGCGGTCTCCAGCGTCTCTTCGTCGAGTGTGCCGAAGCCTTCGTCGAGGAACAGCGAGTCGACCCGCACGTTGCGGCTGGCCAGGCGGGACAGCCCCAGGGCCAGGGCCAGGCTGACGATGAAGCTCTCGCCGCCGGACAGGTTTTTGGTCGAGCGGATTTCACCCGCCTGGTAGTTGTCAATCACGCTCAGCTCCAGCGGCAGTTCCGGATCGCGGACCAGCAGGTAGCGGTCCGACATCTGGCTCAGCTGGCGGTTGGCTTGGGCGACCATGCGCTCGAAGGTCAGGCCCTGGACGAAATTGCGGTACTTTTTACCGTCCGCGGACCCGATCAGCTCATGCAGACGCGACCAACGCCGGCAAACCTGTTCCTGGCGCCCGATCTGCTCCCGCTTGGCCCGGACGCGCTCCTGGGCCGCATCGTGGTCGGTCAGCTGCTGCTTGATCGCCCCGATCTCCTCGTGCAGCGCCTGGTATTCCCGGTTCAGTTGTGCGTACTGGGTATCGGCGGCTTCGCGGGACTCGCTCCAGAGCGCTTTTTTCTCTTCGGCAGCCAGTTTCTGGCTGGTGTCCGCCCACCTTGTCTTCAATTCCTGGCGACGCTCGTCCAGTTGCCGGGCTTGTTCGGCCAATGCTTTGCGCTCCGCGTCACGCAGACGGCAGGCCAGAAATTCGGCTTCGTCGCGCAGACCGGCCTGGTCGAGGGCCCGTGTGAAGTCCGCCCGGGCGGCTCGCAAGGCCGGCAGGCGCTGCTCGATCTCATCCTTCAAGCCGGCGATCTGGGTCTGGCATTTGTCCAGTTCTTTCTCGGCCTGGTCAAACACCTGCCGGGCGGCCTGAGCGGCCGATTCTGCGCCAGCGGCTGCCTGTCCAAGGCGCGCCTCCTCTTCATCTGGCCGCTTGTCGCCGTATAACGCGCGGCGTCGATCGGTCAACTGTTGCCAGATTGTCTGCTGCTCAAGCTGTTTACCGTTCTGGGCATGGCGATTTTCCTGGTGTGCCTCGAGCGCGGCCTGTCGGGCGCTGCGGTCTGTCACCAGCTTCTGGGCTTTACGCTCCAGATCACGGAACTGCTCTTGCGTCATTTGCCAGGTGTTCAGCCGCGCGGCCAGTTTTTCCAGCAAATCATCCAGGGCGTCGAAATCCACGCGACCCGCAGGCACAAAAGGACCCAATTCGCCGCTTAACATGTTGCGTGCCGCTTCGCTCTGAACGGTTAGCGTTTCTGCTTCGCGCGATAGCCGGTCCTGCTCGGCCTGGGCAATTTGCCTGGCGTGCTCGGCCTGCATCGCCTGACGCTCGGCGTCCGCCAGCGGCCCGGCAGCCCTGCGCTCCATGTCCGCGAGCCGACGCTGCGTTTCATCCAGTTCCCTGGCCTTGGCGAGCACCACTTCCAGGCGCTCGATGGCTTGTTGTTCCTCATCCAGGGCCGGCACCTGGCCGCGGGCAAAGGGATGATCCAGGGCCCCGCAGAGCGGGCAGGGTTGTCCGTCCTGAAGCCGGAGGCGTTCCGCTTCCAGGCTGGCGATCTTTTGCAGCAGCCCCATGGTCTTGAGCCGCGCGCTGTGCTCGTCCTGATACTCCCGGAGCAATCGTCCGGCCAGCAGCTCGTCCCATTTCTTTTGGCTGGCTGCCAACTGCTGCTGAATGTCTGCGGCTGTTTTTTTCAACCGCTCCACCGCACGGCGGGCGGACGTTAGCTGCTGATCGGCATGGCCAAGCGCCTTGCCGGCCTGTTCTGCCTGGAGATGGTTCTGCGCCAGGCGCTCCCGCAGGGTCAGGCATGCAGCAGCCTGGTTCCGGATGACACCCAGCCGGGAGACAAGCTGGGCGTCCGCTTCATGCTGTTCCTGGTAACGGCGCAGATGCTCAAGCGCTTCACTGTTCTGCGTTTCCAATGTGCCGATCGCTGTCAGATGCTCCTGGTCCTGGACAATCTGACTATCCAGTGCGCGACCTTCGCGCTGCAAGGATCGCAGCTGAGCGGTCGCCTGCCCGATCTGCCCGTCCAGTACGCGCACCTCTTTCAGGAGCGGCTGTTCATTTTGCTGCTGCTGTCGGACCTGGACGGCTTCCTGCTCGGCTTGGTCTCGCGCCAAACGGCTGCTTTCCCGTTGCTTTTCCAGCACCGGACGCTGTATCTGCTTTTGCTGCCAGGCTTTTTCATCCGTTTCCTGCTGACTGCGCAAGGCCGCAAAGGTACGGTAGCTGCCTTCAGCCTCCAGGGCCTGACCGGCTCGCTCCAGGCGCTGCCGGCTGGACTGGAAGGCCAGCTGGTCTTTTTCGGCCTCCGCCTGCTGCGTCAGCAGCCGCTGCTGTTCCCGCCGCAGCGCGTCGCAGTTATCCAACCACTGCAGCGCCTGGCGCACCTGCTCCTGCCGTCCGGCAAGCTGCCGCTCCTGCATCTGTTTTTGCTCCAGATCGGCCTGCAGGCGCTTGACATCAGCCTCGTCCAGGCAGGCGATGCCGGACAGTTCTGCCCGCAGCTGCTGCAGCCGCTGCTGTTCGCTGCGCTGGCGTTCGTGCACCTGGCGGGAAATCTCGCTGTAGATACCGGTGCCCGTGATCTGCTCCAGCACCGGCGCGCGCTCGTCGGGAGACGCCTGCAAGAAGGCGGCGAACCCGCCCTGGGCGAGCAGGATCGAACGGGTGAAACGGTCAAAATCCATGCCGGTCTTTTCTTCGATCAGGAGCGCGACTTCGCGTTTGCGGTTTTCCAGCACTTGGCCTGTCGACACATCGGATATTTCATGCGTCGCTTCGGCGAGAACGCCGTCCGGGCGCTTGTACGCCCGGTGCTGTTCCCAAAAGCAGCGGTAGGTGCCGCTCTGGGCGCTAAACGTCACTTCGGCAAAACAGGCCCCGGTCTGGCGGGACATGATCTCGTTGCCGCTTTTCGTGATCAGGCCGAGCCTGGGCGTGGCGCCGTACAAGGCCAGGCAGATGGCGTCGAGCAGCGTCGATTTGCCGGATCCGGTCGGCCCGGTAATGGCGAACAGCCCCTGGTCCAGGTAATCTGGCCGGGTGAAGTCGACCGACCACTCGCCGTAAAGCGAATTCAAGTTCATGAAGCGCAGCTTGAGAATCTTCATGTCATGCCTCCGCCATCTTGTCATCCTGGCGCAAATCCGCCAGGATTTCCTGGTAGGCCAGCATCAGGTCGGCTTGCTCTTCCGCCGGCACCTCGAATTGTTCCAGGCAGCGCTGGAAGACCGCCGTTTCATCGAGCGTTTCAAGATCTTCGTCCACGTTCATGGCCGACAGCGCCTGGTCCATCACGGAACGGTTGCGAATACGCCGGACTTCCAGCGCCGTTCCGGACACGGCCGCTTCGACTTGCTCGCGCAGCTCCAGGGCGGCCTGCTGTCCCGTGCACAAGATGTCCAGCCAGGCGTTGCTGCCGCTTTCCTTGAGCGACCCGATGCGCGTCAGGATATCCGCAAGCGGACCGACCAGACAGATCAGTTCCTGGAAACAAGGCACGGCCAGTTCGGTGACAACAGGTTTGCGGCCGTCGAAGGCAACCTCGACAACCTGCTTGGCCTGGCCCGCCTCCCCGAAGCCCATTGGCAGCGGCGAGCCGGAATAGCGCAGGTGGCGCTGCCCCGCGACTTGCTGCGGCACATGCAGATGGCCCAGGGCAAGGTAGTCGATACAGGATGGAAACAAGTCTGCCGCGACATGGGCCAGGGTGCCGACATAGAGGTCACGGACACCGTCGCCTTCGGCGCAGCGGCCGCCGGCCGCAAAAAGATGGCCCATGGCGATCAGGGGAATGTCACCCAGGGCGGCACGCTGATCGTCCGCCTGACGGCAAACCGCTTCGTAGTGCCGGCGGATCCCGGCCAGGAGACGCAGATTCTTGTCATCGGCCGACTCATCGGCCTGGACAGTTCGGATATCCCGGTCACGCAGGTAGGGCACCGCGCAGACCACCGCTTCGGCCCGCGCAGCGCGGTCGTACAGGACCAGCACCTCGTCGCCGGGATCTTCCGCGGGCGCGCCGACGACATAGACGTTCAAGGCGCGCAGCAGGTCGCGCGGCGCGTCCAGGAAACTCGGCGAATCGTGGTTGCCGCCGACAATGACGATGTGGCGGCAGCAGGAGCCGGCCGTTCGGTGCAGGAAGCGGTAATAGAGCTGCTGCGACTGGTTGCCGGGGGTGACCGTGTCGAAGATATCGCCCGCCACGAGCAACGCATCAATTTGCCGTTCCCGGATCTGATCGGCCAGCCAGTCCAGGAAAGCCGCGCTTTCCTCGTAACGCCGCCGGCCATAGAGGGTCCGGCCCAGGTGCCAGTCGGATGTGTGCAGAATTTTCATGCGGCCTCCGCAGATATGCCGCTCGAAAAAAGCGGCCGCCGGATCGTCTTCCTGTTTGGATTATATCACGAACCGTCAGATATCCGGCCGCCTGCCATGAATGAATCAGACGGTCAGACCGGCGCCGAATGGTTTATAATCTGGATGGAGTAGGGGGACATGCTATGCCAGCTGCTTTTTTTCTGATCGCCGGCCAGTCAAACGCCACCATAACAGTCGGTTATCCGCAGGAACAGGCGACCGCCCCGCCGCAAGCCTTGCCGGGAACCGTTTTTTCCTGCCGCGACGGATTCACGTTCCAAGACCTCTCCAAAGTCAGGATCGGCGGGTTTACGCCCGCTTTCGGCGTCCGCTGGCACGCTTTGACCGGCGAAACGCCAGTTTTCATCCAGGCGGCGGTCGGCGCGACCGGGATGCACGAATGGGCACCGGGCCATTACATTTGTTCGTGCGGACACGATTACCCCTGTTATGAAGATGCCCTGAAGCTGTATCGGTCTGCCTGGGAGTCCTGGACCCGACAGCGGCCGGACCAACCGGTGATTCGTCGCGGGTACCTCTGGAATCAAGGCGAGCACGAGGAAGTGTACGGCATCCCGGGCAACACGATCGACAGCCCGGATGCCTATTCGTGCGCTTACCGCCGGATGCACGCAGGATTTCAAACCGAATTGGGGCTTGGCTTTGGCGGCTTGATCATCGTGCGGGCCGACAAGCAGGGTGACCGGGCCGAAGACTCGGCCGCCATGACCCTGGCCAGGATCGCCCAGTACCGCCTCTGCCGAGATCTTCCCGACTTGTGCCTGGTGTCGCAATACCCCGAGCGCTGTGACGGCAGCTGCATGTTCCCGGCCGGCGGCATCCATTATAACCAGGCGTCGTTCAACCGCATGGGCGAAGAAGCTGCGCGCAGGCTGGCGGCCTGCCTGGGGCTTGCCGACCGCTAAGCGCGGCCGGCAAGTTGATGCTCGATCAAGTCCCAGGCCCGGCCGGTATCCTGGATAAAATCTTCATCTCTGCTCTTCCAGTTGACCGGTTTAGGCCCCCGGTAAGGCAAAAAGCCAAAACGACGGTAAAGTCCGATCGCCTTGTAGCTCCAGGTCTGGGTGGTGAGGTAGAGCCAGTCCGACGACTGATCCTGGTGCTGCTCCAGCAGCCGGCTGAGCAACGCCTTGGCCAACCCCCGCCCCTGATAGGCTGTGTCGACCGTCACCCAGTGGATGCGTGCGTGACGTTCGCCAAAATGGTCGCCGAACCACAGCGAAGCGGTTGCGGCGATGAAAGCCGTGTGCTCGTCGGCAACAAACAGGCACTGCCGGGCCGCCATGTCCGGTTCCTGCAAAAATTCGTTGCGAAAGAGCGTCTCTGCCGCGTCCAGACCATCGACCTGGCCGCTCTCGGCTTGCAGCCGGGCCCAGTCTTGCTCCATTCCCGCCCGGTACAAGCAAAAGCGATAGCCGGCCGGCAGCCGATAACGCGGAAAAATCCCGATGTCGTGCTTGGTCATCAGGACGGCGGCAAACGGAATCGATTTGTCCAGCATATTCGTCTCCTTTTGCAAGTTTTTTAAACCTGCTGCCCATTTCGCCTTCGCCAACCCATTTTTCGTCCCTGAGCGGCGCCGGCATGCCTTTCATCCAGCAAATTGATGGCATATGCCCATTTTATATTGTACACCGTTGCGATATGTGGTAAAGTAGTTTCCATAACGCCTTGTTAAATCATAAGGATCGATGAAGAAAAACAAGCGCACAATCTGGTTCCTGGAGGCTGTCCGCCGCAGGCCAGGCGGTGAACAGGAGGAGTGAACGTATGACGAAACACAAAAAACTGCAAGAATGGGTCAACGAAATTGCAAATTTATGCCAGCCCGATCAGGTGCATTGGTGCGACGGTTCCGAGGAGGAAAACCAGAAGCTGCTGCAGCTGATGGTCGACACCGGCAGCACGACCCGGCTGAATGACGAAAAGCGCCCCGGCTGTTACCTGTTCCGCAGCGATGCCTCGGACGTGGCCCGCGTTGAGAACCGGACCTACATCGCCTCGCACAAGCAAGAGGACGCCGGTCCGACCAACAACTGGATTGATCCGGTCGAGCTGAAAAAGACCATGACCGAGCTCTACAAGGGCTGCATGAAGGGCCGCACCCTTTATGTGATTCCTTTCTCCATGGGTCCTGTCGGATCACCGATCGCCAAGATCGGCGTCGAAATCACAGACAGCCCCTATGTTGTCGTCAACATGCGCATCATGACCCGGATGGGCCAGAAGGTGCTCGATGTCCTGGGCGAAGACGGCGAATTTGTGCCTTGCCTCCACTCGGTCGGCGCCCCGCTGGCTGAAGGTCAGCAGGACGTTCCCTGGCCGTGCGCCCCGATGGATCAGAAATACATCAGCCATTTCCCCGAAGACCGCATGATCTGGTCATACGGTTCCGGTTACGGCGGCAACGCGCTGCTGGGCAAAAAGTGCTTCGCTCTGCGCATCGCTTCGGTCCAGGCCCACGATGAAGGCTGGCTGGCCGAGCATATGCTGATCCTGCGCCTGACCAGCCCCGAGGGCGAGGTCAAGTATGTCACCGGCGCCTTCCCCAGCGCCTGCGGCAAGACCAACCTGGCCATGCTCGTTCCGACGATTCCCGGCTGGAAAGTCGAGACGATCGGCGACGACATCGCCTGGATGAAGTTCGGCAAGGACGGCCGCCTGTATGCGATCAATCCTGAGGCCGGGTTCTTCGGCGTCGCGCCGGGGACGTCCGACGCGTCCAACCCCAACGCGATGCGCAGCATCGACCGCAACACCATCTTCACCAATACCGCCCTGACCGATGACGGCGATATCTGGTGGGAAGACATCGGCTACGCCGCTCCCGATCACCTGATCGACTGGAAGGGCAACGACTGGGCGCCGGGTTCCAAGGAAAAGGCCGCGCATCCCAATGCCCGCTTCACCGCCCCCGCGTCCCAGTGCCCGGCGATCGCACCCGAGTGGGAAGATCCCAACGGTGTCCCGATTTCCGCGATCCTGGTCGGCGGCCGCCGCGCCTCCACCATCCCCCTGATCCACGAGAGCTTTGACTGGGAGCACGGCATCTTCATGGGCTCGATCATGGGCTCTGAGATCACTGCTGCCGCCATCTCGGACAAGATCGGCAAAGTCCGCCGCGACCCGTTCGCCATGTTGCCGTTCTGCGGCTACCACATGGGCGATTACCTGGCCCACTGGCTGGAAATCGGCGAAAAGACCGACGCCGACAAGCTGCCCAGAATTTTCTATGTCAACTGGTTCCGCAAAGATGAAAAGGGCCGCTGGCTCTGGCCGGGCTTCGGCGAAAACAGCCGTGTCCTGAAGTGGATTTTCGAGCGTGTCGCCGGCAAGGCCGACGCCCAGAAGACCGCGATCGGCTATATGCCGACGGTTGACGCCATCGACACCGAGGGTCTGGATGTCAGCAAGGAAGACATGGCCGATCTGCTCCACATCAACAAGGAGGAGTGGCTGACCGAGGTTTCTTCCATCCGCGATGGTTACACGCTGTACGGCGACAAGCTGCCGGCCGCGCTGGCCCTGCAGCTGGAGGCCCTCGAACAGAGGCTGCAGGCACTCTGATTCCGGGCTGCTCAATCGCGGCCAAGATGACCGCATAACAGAACTCGATCGCAGCGGCCCGGCTTTGTCCGGGCCGCTGCTGCATCAAAAACCGGGAGGTCCCTATGAAAAAAGATAAAAATATCCTCGTCCTGCTGCCGTTTGGCGACAGCCAGAAAAAAGCCCTGGAGGCGATGGCCTCCGGCTGCCTCTTCAGTTATCCCAGCCGACAGGACCTGACCCAGGAGCTGATCGACAAGGCCCACGTCATCCTGGGCAACGTGCCGGCCGCCCGGCTGGCCAGTGCCGCCAATTTGGAATGGATGCAGCTCAATTCGGCCGGAGCCCGCGACTACATCGTCTCCGGCCATTTCCCCAGGGGGGCCAGCCTGACCAACGCGACCGGCGCTTACGGGCTGGCGATCTCCGAGCATATGCTGGCGATGCTGCTCATGCTGCAGAAAAACCTGCACCGCTACCATGACAACCAGAAGGCGGCCCTATGGCAATCCGAAGGCCCGGTCACCGCGATCGCCGGCTCCACCACACTGGTGATCGGACTGGGCGATATCGGGGGCGAATTTGCCCGGCGCATGAAGCTGCTGGGCAGTTACACGATCGGGCTCAAGCGGCAGGCCGGTCCGAAGCCGGACTTTCTCGATGAACTGCATCTAACCGCTGAGCTTGACCAGCTGCTGCCCCGTGCCGATGTTGTGGCGCTCTCCCTGCCGGATACGCCCGCTACGCGCCACCTGCTCAACCGGGAACGGCTGGCGGCCATGAAAAAGACGGCCATCCTGCTCAATGTCGGCCGCGGCAATTCGATCGACACAGACGCGCTCTGCGACGCGCTGGCAAGCGGCCGCCTGATGGGCGCCGGCATGGATGTGACCGATCCGGAACCATTGCCGCCGGAGCATCGCCTCTGGAAACAGCCCAACGCGATCATCACGCCGCATGTCTCGGGCGGCTACAGCCTGGCGGCCACCCGCGAACGAATCCTGGCGATCGCCCTGGACAATTTCGCGCGCTACCTGGACGGCCGGGCACTGGGCAACCTGGTGGATTTCGAAGCGGGTTACTGACAGATTAGCCCTGGACAACCTCCATGGCGATTTCAGCCCAGCGCCATAAGCGCTGCGGCTCGTACTTGACCGTGCTGATGTCCTTGAGGATCAGCTCCAGGGGGCAGCCGTGACGGCTGCAGGCTGAGACGGATTGCGCCAGGTGGTCGCGCACCGCCTGCTCGTGAAAAACCGGAGCGGCCAGCAGGGCCGGATTCGGTTTGCGCGAATAAACATAGCGCGAGCCGATTTCCGCCGCGCCGCGCTCTTCGTCCACCCAGGGACTCATCGAGACTTTACGCAGGTTTGGGATGCGACGCACGGCGTCCATCTTGCGGTCGAGCGGATCGCAGCAGCCGTAGTAGACCAGGCCGAAGCGCGCGAAAAGCGGCAGGCTGGTTTCGATCTCGAAGGTTTCGAACATGTCCGGCGACACCGTCGCGAACAGCTGGGCCAGGCCAAACATCCACAAGTCGCGGGTGCGCGGCTTTTTCGGGTCAAAGCCGGCTGATGGCAGTTCATCGGTCCAGGCGCCGGTGCAGTGGATCAGGGACTGGCTGCGGCAGAGCAGCCCCTGCGCCTCGAGCTGGTCCAGCTGGCTCATGTAGCCCGAGACCATCCGGTTGGCCAGAGCCAGCATGAAATCCGGCCGGTCGATCAAGGCATAGAGGATGTCCTGGACACCCATCCAGGTGCTGATCGGATCCCAGACCGACAGGTACGGGTCGATGCCCTGGGGCACCACCTCGAGCAAGCCGTCGAAAACGGCGTGGGCCTGCTCCAGGCGACGACTTGTCTCGGTCTCGTCGTGCCAGATCACGGGCATCTGGATTTTCTCCAGGTCTTCGTCACGGGCAAACTGGTTCGTGTAGGCGTGGCCGACGACATCGTTGGCGGCGTCGCCGACGGCGATCTGCTCCTGGACCTGGATGCCAAAGCCGCTGTTGTGGATGGCCATCGGGACGCGAATAAACGGCTCGACAACCTGGTCCACCTGGAAATGGCGCCACTGGTAGAGCTGGCGGCGTAAATGTTTTTCGTAGGAACGCGCTTCAGGCGAGACGCAGCGCAGCTCCAGTTCGCCGGCGATATCCATCTCATGCCAGCAAACCTGGTCGATCATCACCATGGGGCGCACGGGTTTCAAGCCGTTCAACGCCCGCCAGAGCGATCGCTTCTCATCCTGGACCGGCAGGGCGGCCACCTCGGCGGTCTGCGCAGCCAGTTCCCTCAAAATCTCTTTGTCAGCAACCTGAACCATCGCGTCTGCCCCTCTTTCGGCGTCAATCGTTTGTAGGCGGTCACCTCATTGTAGCATGAAAGGCATAGAGCGGACACGCATGTGACGTGTATAATGGAGGCAGGCGCGCCACATCCCGCCTGGGAAAACCATGCGCGCCGGGAGGCTGTTATGAGTTTTGGATTCAATGGCATCACGTCAGGCATGCAGGACCTGTCCCGGCTGTCCAACGCCAGGACACGCTCGATCAGCCCGGAAAATGATACCGGTGCCGTCGGCGGCGGCGCCCGCTGCGAACTTGCAGACGGCTTTGCCCGCAACGCAGCCCGCGAACTGGGCAAGGGCTGGAAAGTCAACCCATTCATCGTCATCCCGGCCGGCAAGACTTGGGAGATTGCCTCGGTCGACGGACCCGGCGTCATCCAGCATATTTGGCTGACCCCGACTGGTTCCTGGCGCAGCACCATCCTGCGCATCTACTGGGACGGTCAGGAACAGCCATCGGTCGCGTGCCCGATCGGCGACTTCTTCTGCAGCGGCTGGGGCTCCTACGCCCAGCTGTCCTCGCTGGCGGTCTGCGTCAATCCCGGCCGCGCGTTCAACTGCTACTGGTCGATGCCCTTCGCCCGCCATTGCCGCATGACACTGGAAAACCAGGCGGACAAGGACGTCAACATGTACTACCAGATCACCTATGCCCTGACCGAAGTCGCGCCCGACCAGGCCTATTTCCACGCCCAGTTCCGCCGTGTCAACCCGCTTCCCTACAAGGAGGTCTATACGGTTCTGGACGGCGTCCGGGGCCAGGGCCATTATGTCGGCACCTACATGGCCTGGGGCGTCAACAACAACGGCTGGTGGGGCGAAGGCGAGATCAAGTTCTACATGGACGGCGACAAGGAATACCCGACGATCTGCGGCACAGGCACCGAGGACTATTTCTGCGGCTCCTACGATTTCGAAGATCCGGTGACGCACGACCGCTATGTGCCCTTCAGCACCCCCTACTCGGGGCTCAACCAGGTGATCACACCCAATACGCTCTACCGCAGTCAGTTCCGTTTCGGCCTCTACCGCTGGCACATCACCGACCCGATTCGCTTCGAAGAGAACCTGCGAGTCACGATCCAGGCGCTGGGATGGCGCTCCGACGGCCGCTACCTGCCGCTGCAGGACGATATCGCCTCGGTCGCCTACTGGTACCAGACGCTGCCGACCGCGCCGTTCCCGCCGCTGCCGGACCGGGACGATCTCGAAGTCATCTGATCAGGCGTCGTTTCGCTCCTGGGTCTGCCGGTTGAGCGCTGTCAGCTTCTCCTGGTAGCGCTGCAGCTTTTGCGACACCCGTCCGAACACCGTTTCGGGCGGGTATTGTCCGTAGGCGTCCTTCTGCCCGGCCGGCATCCCGGTCAAAAGCTCGATACCTTCTTCGACCGTGTGCACCGCGTACAAGTTGAATTGCCCGTCGCGCACCGCCTCGACCAGCTCGCGCTTGAGCATCAGGCTGTCCTTGTTCCGGGCCGGTATGATCACACCTTGTGAGCCGTCCAGTCC
>JAAYJD010000064.1 GCA_012523135.1 Clostridiaceae bacterium | reverse complement strand
GTCACGCTGCACGGACAGGTCCAGGCGCTGCGCTGCCTCGGCGACATCGTCTTCGTCGTGCTCCGGCTGCGCGACGGCTTGCTGCAGTGCGTCCTGGACAACCCGGACCGGATGGCCGGCGCCCGGCAGCTGCGCGAGGAAGCCACTGTCAAAGTCAGCGGCCTGCTCAGGGAAGAGGCGCGGGCTCCGGGCGGCTACGAGCTGCACGTGGCGGACCTCGACCTGGTCAGCCTGCCAGGCCAGGCCCGGCCGCTGCCCCTCAACCGGAAGGCGAACGGCATGTCGCTGGACGCCCAGCTGAACTGGCGGCCCCTGATGCTGCGCCACCAGGACCAGCGTGACCGATTCCGGATCCAGGCCGGCCTGTGCCGCGCCATGCGGGATTTCCTGCACCGGGAAGGGTTTACGGAAATCCACACGCCCAAGCTCGTCTCCGCCGGAGCGGAGGGCGGGTCCAATATCTTTCGCCTGGACTATTTCGGCCAGCCGGCTTTCCTGGCCCAAAGCCCCCAGGTCTACAAGCAGACGATGGTCGGCGTCTACGAGCGCGTCTTCGAGGTCGGACCTGTTTTCCGGGCCGAGAAGCACAACACCGTCCGCCACCTCAACGAGTACACCAGTCTGGATTTCGAAATGGGCTTCATCGACTCCTTCCGTGCTATCATGGGCATGGAGGCCGCCATGCTCCAGGCCGCCTGGCTCGATCTGGCCGGTTCGTGCCGGCCCGAGCTGGAGCGTCTCGGCCTGGCGCTGGAACCGCCCG
This sequence comes from Clostridiaceae bacterium, assembly GCA_012523135.1. Lineage (GTDB taxonomy): Bacteria > Bacillota > Clostridia > Saccharofermentanales > UBA5734 > JAAYBY01. The sequence continues at coordinate 3,570 of JAAYJD010000064.1, read as the reverse complement.
GGCCGATCCCCGCGGTGTGCTTCGCCGACGCCAAGCGCAAGATCCAGGAACGAACCGGCTGGCGCAGCCGCGATCCGAACGACCTGGAACCGGAGGAGGAGCGCCTGATCGGCCTGTGGGCCCGGGAGACCTATGGCAGCGACTGGGTGTTCGTCACGCACTACCCGACGGGCAAACGGCCGTTTTACGCCATGGATGACCCTGAGGATCCGCGTGTCACGCTCAGTTTCGATTTGCTCTACCGGGGTATCGAGGTGACGACCGGCGGCCAGCGCATCCACGACTACGACCAGCAGGTCGCCAAGATGCGCCAACGCGGTCTCGATCCCGAGGATTTCGCCACGTACCTTATGGCCCATGCTTATGGCCTGCCGCCTCACGGCGGGCTGGGCATCGGGCTGGAACGCCTGCAGATGGCCCTGACCGAAGTGCCCAACATCCGCCAAGCCGCCTTGTTCCCGCGGGACATGAAGCGGCTGACACCGTAAAGGAGGCAGCAGATGGACAAGCAACCGCATACCAAAACGGACATCGACCGCGTCGCCAGGCTGGCCGGACTGGCCCCGGACGAGGCGGAACGCCGCGAACTGGAGCAGGAGCTGGGCCGGATCCTGGATGCCTTCCAGGCGATCCAGGCTGTCGACACGAAAGATGTCGCGCCGCTATACCACCCGCTGGAACAGGTCAACACGCTGCGTCCCGACGACGTTCAGCCACCGACCGAACGCGGCGACCTGCTGGCACCGGCCAGCCGTCAGAAAGACGGCTGCCTGCTGGTGCCGCGCACGGTCACCTGAAATAGGGGGAGGGATGCACATGCCAGATTTCAAACACGCTGCCGCGCTCGGCAAGGCGATCGCTGCCCGGCAGGTCTCGGTCCGTGAGGCGGCCGAGCAAGCCTTGAAAGCCATCGACCGCCGGGAACCGCAGCTTAAGGCCTGGATCACGGTCGATCCGGAACAGGTGCTGCGCCAGGCCGACGCGGTGCAGCGCCAGATCGATCAGGGGATAAACCGGTCACCGCTGGCCGGGGTACCCATCGCCGTCAAGGATAACATCTCCACCCGGGGCCTGCGTACGACCTGCGGCTCCAGGATGCTGGCGGACTACACGCCGCCTTTCGATGCCACTGTCGCGACCAGGCTGCGCCAGGCCGGCCTGGTCATCCTGGGCAAGACCAACCTGGATGAATTTGCCATGGGGTCCACGACCGAGACCTCCTGGTTCGGCCCGACGCGCAATCCCTGGAACCCCGGCCATGTACCGGGCGGATCGAGCGGCGGTTCGGCTGCGGCAACGGCGGCCGGTCAGGTGACGCTCGCCCTGGGCTCGGATACCGGCGGCTCGATCCGCCAGCCCTGCGCATGGTGCGGCCTGACCGGTTTGAAGCCGACCTATGGCACGGTGTCCCGTTACGGCCTGATCGCCTATGCCTCGTCGCTCGACCAGATCGGGCCGATGGCGGTCACCGCCGGCGACTGCCGGGCCCTGTACGAGATCGTCGCGGGACCGGACAGCCGGGACAGCACGGCCTTGCCCGATTCGCCCCTGCCGGCGGATTGCAAGCTCAGGGCCTGGGCCGGAGGTGACGCCAGAGGGCCGCTGGCCGGCCTGGTGGTCGGCTGTCTGGACGATGCCGCTCCGGTTCAGCCGGCTGTAAGCGCCGCCATGGCGGCGGCTGCCCGGCAACTCGAGGCGCTGGGCGCGGCCGTGGAGCCGCTGAAGCTGACCCTGCTCGATGAGGCCGTCCCGGCCTATTACCTGATCGCCACCGCCGAGGCCAGCTCGAACCTGGCCCGGTTCGACGGCATTCGCTACGGCTACCGCCCGGACGACGCCGATGTCGCTGATGTGGCCGACTATTACGCCAAGGGGCGAAGCAGGGGCTTTGGCCGCGAAGTCAGGCGGCGCATCCTGCTGGGCACCTTTGCCCTCAGCGCCGGCTATTACGACGCCTGGTACCTGCAGGCGCTCAAAGTCCGCCGCCTGGTCTGCGCCGGCTATGACGGAGCCCTGCGCCGGGTCGACCTGATCCTGTCGCCGGTCAGTGCGACGACGGCACCAAAGCTCGGCGCCTCGCTGGCGGATCCGCTAGCGATGTACCAGAGCGACCGCTACACGGTCGCGGCCAACCTGACCGGCTTGCCCGCCCTGGCGTTGCCGTTCGGCCAGGACGGCCTGGGCCTGCCGGTCGGGCTGCAGCTGACCGGACCGTCCTTTTCCGATCGCCTGCTGCTTGCGGCCGGCGAGCATATCCAGGCGGCGCAGCCCGTCGCGCGCTGCGGGGAGGTGGGCGTATGACCTACGAGACTGTCATCGGGCTTGAAGTGCACGTCGAACTCGCGACAAAAAGCAAAATTTTCTGCGCTTGCCCGACGGCCTTCGGCCAGGAGGCCAACACCCAGTGCTGCCCCGTCTGCATGGGCCTGCCCGGGGCCTTGCCGGTATTGAACCGCTCGGTCGTCGATTTCGCCTTGCGCGCCTGTCTGGCGACCCATTGCCGTGTCAGCCAGGTCACCCGCTTCGACCGCAAAAACTACTTTTACCCGGATCTGCCCAAGGCCTACCAGATTTCCCAGCTCCACCAGCCGATCGGGACGGACGGCTATCTGGCGCTGCCGGAGGGCGGCCGCCGGATTCGCCTGCGCGAGATTCACATCGAGGAGGACGCCGGCAAGCTGGTCCACGACCCCTGGGACGATGTGACATTGATCGACTACAACCGCTGCGGCGTCCCGCTTTTGGAAATTGTCAGCCAGCCGGACCTGCGCTCGGCCGACGAAGCCCTGGCCTTCCTGGAGAGCTTGCGGGAGATCCTGCTCTTTTTGGGCATCTCCGACTGCCGCATGCAGGAAGGGTCGCTGCGCGCCGATGTGAACATCTCGGTCCGGCCAACCGGAAGCGAAACACTGGGCACGCGGACGGAGATCAAGAATATGAATTCGTTCAAGGCCATCGGGCGCGCGATCGCGGCGGAAAGCAGCCGCCAGATCGAATGGCTCGGACAAGGCCGCTCCGTCAGCCAGGAAACGCGCCGCTGGGACGAGAACAAGGATGCCAGCTTTGCCATGCGCGCCAAGGAAGACGCCCAGGATTACCGCTACTTTCCGGACCCGGATCTGCCGGCGGTCGTGATCGACGACGACTGGCTTGAACGGATCCGAAACAGCCAGCTGGAGCTGCCCGCCGTCAAACGGCAGCGCTACCAGGCGGCATACGAGCTGAGTGCCTACGAAGCGGCCGTGCTGACGACCGATCCGGCCTTGTCCGGCTTGTTCGAACAGACTGCCCTGCTGTCCGGCCGGCCGCGCGACACGGCGGCCTGGCTGATGGGCGAATTCCTGCAGGCAGCCAAGGTACGCGGCAGCCGCCCGGATGAACTGGCTCTCAAACCGGCGGATCTGGCCAGGATCATCGGCCTGGTCGACGCCGGCGAGATCAATAGGACCGCGGCCCGTCTCGTCTTCCAGAAAGTCCTGGACGAAGGCGCGGATCCCGACGCGGCGGTCGATGCGGCAGGCTTGCGCCGGCTGGACGATCCGCAGGCGCTTCGCCAGGCCGTTCAGGCGG
>JAAYJD010000063.1 GCA_012523135.1 Clostridiaceae bacterium | reverse complement strand
TCTTTTTGACACGTTCCCGGGACGTCATCGTTTCGGGGGCTTTCTGAATCAGGTTCATCGGTATCCCTCCGGCTAATCACTTTGGCCAACTGGCCTGCGAATTTATACGACACGCAGATGGTCTAAAAGTAGTTTGTAGCATAGAGGAGCGCCTGATTCGGAATAGGACAAGCTCCTGGCACAGGCCAGCGAGTTGAAATAATCCTGGCCTTGATGATGCGCATCAGCCTAAAATGGGATTGCAGCTGGTTGGAGTGAAACACAACCGTCCGATAACGTCCATCCGCCGGACAACGCTCTCCTTCAGACCTCACTCAACCATCTTTCTCGCCCATCCCGGTTGAGGAAGGTCGATTGACATCGATGCCGATCGGATTTCGAATGATGGCAGGAACCCGTTTCCAGCCAAGCAGAATACACGCTTTCAGCCGCTTTTCGCCAAACATGATCTGGTAGCCTTCGCCTTCGAGGTTTCGTGTCAACACGATCGGCTGCAGCAGTCCGACATGGCTGATGTTGTTGGCTATTTCGGCGACTTCCTGGTCATTGACGCGCCAGTATTCCAAATCGTCCAGCCGGATGCCCTTGATGTCGTCGACATCGACCTGTACGATGGTTTCCGTATGCTTGGGTGCCGTTCCTGCGCCGTCTATGCCCCGTTTGAATGAGTAAATAAACGGGATGGCCAGGTCGACATTCTTGTTGCGCTGGATTTCTTTCGTTGCCGTCTTGACGATCTCATACATGATGCGCGGCCGGTCAACCGCGTCCGTGATGTAGCGCAGGCGGAACAAAGTACCGTAATCCCACGTATCGGCCCTGACATAAGGCTGTGTCCCGGTTTTCTCGATAATGTCACGCGTGACCGCGCGTGCCGTGTTGAGCAGAATCGTTTCCACTGTATCCCAGTCAGAATCGAGTGTGACCCTGAACAGGGCTTCATCCAGAATGTACGAAGCTGTATCTGTTGTCTTGAGGTGAGTATAGTTAATGACGACCTGGCCGAACAGCATGGCGTTGGGTACATTGACCATGCGGCCGACCGGCTCTTCGCTGCCGATGCTGCCGCCAACCTGGTTGAGTGTCAGGTACATGGAATTAAACTTGACAATATCGCCGATCAGGCCCAGCGTCGGGAACTGAACCCGGTCTCCGATCCGATATGGCCGCATCAGCGTGACCATCACCCAGGCGGCAAACCCGCTGACAGGCGCCTGGAGCGACCAGCCCAGCAGCATGCCGCCGAACATGGCAAAAAACGAGGAAAAAGCATCCAGGCGGCCAAAAATATAAGCTGCGCCGATCACCATGGCCAGGAAAACAAGCATCCGGTTAAAGCTGCTCATCATGCCGATTTCATTGTCATTGCCGTGCTTGAGGTGAATTTGCAAAATGGAGAGCAGCATCAGAACATAGTACCCGGCTATGCAAATGAGGATGACAAAGAGCGTGTGCATGAGTGAATGACGCTCGTTGATCATCGTCAGCCGGATACCTTTGGCGTCCAGGTAAAAGGTTAATGCGGCCAGGAATGTACAGATCATCAGGCCCAGAATATTCCGCCGCAGCCTGGTTCTCTTCGGAATGACCGGTATGGCCTTGCTGCCGCCGTCATGTTCGGCCGCGCCTGCGTTCGTAAATTTCTGGTCACGTCTCATATTCATCATGTCTCCCGGTGATATGACAGCTGAACGGATCGCCCTCATCTGTTACCGACAGGCTGCTGCCGCAAATTCAGATCACGGCACTATACTACCGCATCAGAAAGCTATCTTCAATCATGGCCTTGAGCAGGATATACATCGCCTGTAAAAAAGAAGACGCGATCCATGAACAACAAACCGAACTACTGAGATGTAAATTGCGGCCGTTTTTTTTCAAAGCGCTCGATCACGCGCGCCACGCAGCCGGTTTCAGGGTCCAGGTCTGCAGTCGGGTGGTTTCCAGCACGCCGTCCGCGGTCCAGTTTTCAGGGAAGATGACCCACCTGTCGCCGAAATGGCGGTTATCGCTGACATGCCGCTCCGGAGCCAGTACGCCGCGGACAACCGGAACCGACTGGTTTGGATCGGGCGGCTCGCACAGCATTGTAGCCACGGTACAGGCCATATCCACCGGGCTGACGCGCTTGCCGTTGAGGATAAAGCACTCCGGCAGCTGGGGTTCGCCCATAACACGGGGCCAGGCGGCTTGCAATGCTGTCCGGTAATCCTCCGGCAATCCGGCCGCGCCGTCATCGCTTTTGACACGCCGTTCGGGCCCGTAGGCGAAGACAGGCACCGGTTCCTGGCCGCAAAAGGCTGCACCGAGCAGGGAGAAGATCTCGGAGGCACACAGCCAGGAATCCTGGCAGAATGCGTAGTTCACCGCCTCGCGCCACCCGGCGGCCAGGGCCCTGACATCGGCCTTGGTGACATGAAGATCGCTATCCGCGCTGCCAAAGCCAGGTGCGCCCATGAGTTCGTCTGTACCTAGAAACATGCTTTGACGCGCCAGCATGTGGTCGATCCACCGACCGAGCTGCTGAACATCCCGTTCCATCTCTCCCGGAGCGCGCAGCCTGGAACGCTTCCAGCGCTCCCGCGGCGTATCGCTGCCGCGTTTGAAATTGACCGCGTCCCAGAACTCGGCCGTCGCGAATTCGCAGGGGTGGTAGTAGATGCTGATCAGGCGCTCACCGTCAGCTACAAGCTGATCAAAGCGACGGATGGCCTCGTCCAAGCCTTGCTCATTCAACGCCATGCGCAGCGTGCCCCGGATATGGGTCACGGTCAGGATGCCGCAAAACCAGAAGGGATCCTGGTCCAGGTCGATGATGTCGATGCTGTCGACATAGGTGGGGATCTGCCATTTTCTGAGCACGGGAAAAGCCTGGGCGGCCCATGACGCGCCCGGCTGCCCGTAGGTCGAGACCGGTACGGGCAAGAGGCGTCTCAGGTCCTCCAGGCCGCCGGCCTCGCGCCGCTCGAACAAGGCCGCGCCTGCCGCGAAGCCTTGCGGCTCGCAGTATTCGCTGACCGTGGGATGCTGGCTGTGCAGGTCCGTGTGGTAGCCGATCGCCTGGTGCTTGAGCGCATCCAGAATATCGCTGCAACCCCTGGCTTCCAGCGCCCGGACTTTCTCGCCCACCAGCTTGAATGTGCCTCGCACACCTTTGGCCGCCAGCATCTGCAGCAAAGCCAGCAGCGCGTCGTCCGATTCCTCGTTGATATAGTCCTCGACATCAAACCACAGCAAGACGACCGGTCCCATCGCTGTCCCTCCATCCGGCCCCCGTGAACGGGTCGTTATACGAACCAGTATCCCACGCGGGCGGGCGGAAGACAACCGCCGCTCACGTCTTGACCCAGTATGCGCTGCCGTCCCGCTTCCGGTCCATGAAGCCATACTCGATCAGGTAGCGCCGGACGGTAACAAAGTCGCCGACGATCGCGCGGATGATCTCGTTGACATCCTTTTCCGTGTAGATCCGACCCGCTTCGAAACGTTCCATGACATGCTGGAGGATGACCAGCTTCTTTTTCTCCTTAGCGGGCAGCAGGGCCATTTTGCCGTCCTTCAGGTAGATGCGCAAGATTTTCTCCCGTTCGTCCCGTGTGATCACATAGCGATCATCGACCATGGTTGCCTCCCGGTGCACCGGCACCAGCGTCTCTTTGTTTCGGGTCTGCCCAGCCTGTTTTTCCAAAAGCTGCGAGAGAGCCAGAAAAACCTTGGCTTGTTTCTCCTTCTCGCGCAGCTTGAAGCGATGGTTGCGGACCGTCGATGCGCTGACACCCAGCTGCCTGGCGATTTCCTGGTCGCCCAGCCCCTCGGCCATCCCCATGAAAAGGTCTCTCTGCGCATCCGTCAGGCCGGTGTAGCGCTTGTCCATCGCGACCAGAAACGCGAACGCCGAGCCATGCTCCTCCTCGATATGCGCACGCACGCCCCGCTCGGCATCCATCAGGAGATCGCCTTGGGGGTAAATCAGGCCGGCTGTAAAGCCTTTGCCGCAGATCAGGCAGACATAGCGTTCCTCTTGCGCCAGATAGCGGTAACCCTGGCCGATTTCGCCGACAGTCGAATTCCAGAACAGCTGTGACAAATCATTCATAACAAACACTTTCCATTTCTGTTTATTTATATGCAAACATATTATGACTATATACCCATTATGTCAAGCAGAATATCAGCGACAGCCAGGGAGCGACACAAATGCAGCCGCCTTGTCATCTTGCCCGCTGACCCGGATCTTGTTAGGATGAGCATGTAATCAGAAGACAGGATGGTGACGAAGATGAACGCAGCGCAAGACTGGCAAGACCTGAGGCGTGACGCGCCGGAATGGTTTCGCGACGCCAAGTTCGGCCTGTTTTTCCACTGGGGGCCCTACAGCGTGCCCGCGTGCGAAAACGAGTGGTACTCGCGCAACATGTACGCCAAAGGGCTGAACCAGCACCGCTGGCACGTGGAACATTACGGTCCGCTCAAGACTTTCGGCTACAAGGACTTTATCCCCCAGTTCAAGGGAGAGAAATTCGATCCTGACGCCTGGGCCGAGCTGGTCGTCAAAAGCGGCGCCCGTTACGCAGGTCCGGTCTCCGAGCATGCCGACAACTATTCCCTGTGGGACAGCGCCGTCAACCCGATCAACAGCGTCAGGACCGGGCCGCACCGGGACATCACCGGCGAATGCGCCGCCGCGTTCCGCCGGCGCGGCATCAAGGTCCTGGCCACCTTCCACCACCAATGGCTGTGGGGCTGGTTCATGTCGACCGACAACGAAGCCGACGTCTACGACCCCGCTAACGAAATCTACTACGGCCCCGCGCTGCCCCTGGAAACCAACCGCTACAAGCCCTACCGCTGGCCGGATGACGCATTCAACGCCATCTGGCAGGCCAAGGTCAACGAGGTTATCGACAAGTACAAGCCGGACGTGGTCTACTTCGACAGCCGTGCCTTCATCATCAGCGAACAGGCCCGGCGGAACATCGTGGCCAACTACTACCTGAACCATCCCGACATCGACGGCATCATCACCTACAAGCAGGAGGATTTCCCTGCTGAGGTCGGGGTTTACGATGTCGAGATCGGCGGTTTCGACGCGGTACGGGACAAGCCCTGGCAGACCGACGACCGCCTCGAGGATAACGTGACCTGGCAAAGGCTGATAATTTTGATACGATGAAACCCTTTGCCGACAATCGAAAGCACAGGTTAGATTTCGTTAGCACAAGTATAAATCGTTAGCGAGGGTACTTATCGCCACGCAAACCCTATAGGCACCTAAGACGGAGCAAATGGAGAAGAAATCCAGAGCATACGCTATATCCTCTCGATCCATATCGGCAGACAGCAGTGTTCCCCGTTTAGATATAATGGGAGAAAGAGTGTAATCCGTTTCTGCCCCGGTATGACATCATTTATGAGAGCTTCACTCTTCCGATATATCGTCGGGCGGCTGACAGCATCAGTGAGCAGACGATCAAGACGGCAAGGGAGAGGATGTTTGTCAGTACCTTGATGTGTGTAAGGCGAAAGAGCGTGTTAACAAGCACGCCGCCCACCAGCATCTGGATGCAGTACATCTCAAGGGTCGTACCACCGAGCGCACCGATTGCCTTTAATGAGCGGCCTTGGAACGCAGCGTCAAGCAGGAGCAGCAGCCCCAATACGCACGGCAATGCCACGATATAAAACATACCATCGAACGGAACGGTAAGTTTATCAAGATATCCGAACCAGTATATGGGTACAAGACCAGGTAGAAACAGTGTGGCGCCTACTATAAGACGCCGTTTTATCGACCACGCTCCCTCGTACTCCGCAAGAAACACGCCCAGGAGTATCGCCGGAACGCGGCATAGGAAAATACTTATGTCGACAATTCCGCGCAGACCGTAATCGACCGCAAACGTCAAAGCAGCCCACACGGTCAAGGATATCGCGAGCCGCTTTATAGGGTTGAACTTTGACAGGGCGGCTTTGCCATACGGGAACACGAGGTACATCATTATCAGAGCAGGCACGAACCAGAGAAAGGAACCGCCTCCGTTTCTCAGAAAGTCTAAAAAAACGACGGTGGCGAAAAAACGCGGCAAAGAAAGTTCTCCCATGACAAGAGCGGCAACGCAAAACAGGAGGAACATAGGATACACTTTGCTGAAGCGTCTGAAAATGAATTTTCAGCGGGAGGCGGTGTTGGAAAATGTCAGCGTATACGCCGACAGAAAGAAGAACAGATCGACACCGATGTAGCCAATCGTTATAATAAAGCGCTCGACCTGTCCGGGCAGCCCACCCGCGGGAAAAACCGGTATCCACAGGTGATACACCGCGATAAAAATCGCAGCGATCGCCATTATGCCTCTTTTTGTTCTCAGAATATACATAGCCAGCCTATATCCGCCGCTTATGCGTCGGAAGCAACGGCGCTGAGCGTCGTCGCCGCACCATCGTTCACAGCGGCTTCAAAGTTTGCAATTATGCCCTCGACTACTTTAACGGAGGACATAACAAGGAGTACATAGTGCTCTGTATAGGCAGCCTGTTTCACGTCTGCGGCAACACAGATCCACTTGCGGGCATCCGCATTATCCAGCATCTTCTGTGCGATATCGGCTGTATCCCCATTTTCGCTGCGTACAAGCACGAGCGAATGGGGGATCGAGTTGATGAGTGCATCCGCTTGGTACCCGGTTAGACCCTCCGCCTTGGGGATGAACGCGAAATACTCAAAATCCTCATCGCTCAGTTCGGTCGCTTCATACGCGGGGACTTCGACTCCGTTTCAGAGTTGGTCAATAATCTCAGGCATCGTAGCGCCGGGTGATACTATGTTGTCGGGGCCTTTTCCGGAACACCCGACAAGCATGACAAGGGCGAGGATGAGTGGGATTAGTTTTCTCATGGGTTTAGGTTTCCTTCCTTAGTTTGTTGTAATTATTAGACACGTATCCCGATTTGTCTCGGCCAAGAGTGGGATGATGCCGTTCCTGGCTTTGAAGAAATCGATCTCGCCGAGCACTGCGGTTCGACAACAGTCGGTGAATACATCAACACGCTCAACGTTATAGATATATGCACGGGCTGGACGGAGCGGAACCGGTCACCGTGTTCAACAAAGCGCAGCGCCATGTCTTTGCAGGGCTGATGGATGGTGAGAGAAGACAGTCGTTCACGTTTGCGGGAATCGATAGCGATAATGGATCGGAATTCATCAACCACGAGTTGTATCGCTACTGCAAGGAGAACGGCATTAGTTTCACGCGCAGTCACCAAGTATAGATGTTGTATGTGCCTTTGCTGCATTGCCTTAATCATATGACTCCATCTGTGAGCAAGATTTAGAATGGGACACTATCTTCCGCAGGACGTTTAACTTGAACTTACAATTTTC
>JAAYJD010000341.1 GCA_012523135.1 Clostridiaceae bacterium | reverse complement strand
GCGGCCTGCGGGCAGGCGATCAGGAACGGCACCTTGACCGATTCCTCGTACATGTTTTGCGGGAACGTGCCGTTGCCCTTGCCCCAGCCGCCGTGGTGCCCCATGCACATGCCGTTGTCCGACAGGAAGACGACGATTGTGCTGTCCCATAAAGCGCGCCGGTCGAGGACGTCGCGCAGCCGGCCGACTGCCCGATCCATCGCGGTGACGGCGGCAAAATAGCCGCCCAGGTTTGTCCGGCGCCTGCTTGTACCAAAGACCGGACCGGTCGTCAGGTCGGGGTGGTCAGGCAGGTCCGGGATGCTGGCAAAGTCGCAGGCATCGTAATGGCGGATGTCCCCGGCCGGGTGCTGTTCCGCTTCCCAGGGCGAATGGGGGGCCGTGTAGTGGACACCGAGGTAGAAGGGGCTGAAGCCGTCCGCCAGCTGTTCCAGCCAGGTGACCGCCTTGTCGGTGATCAGGTCCGTGATGTAGCGGTTTTCCACCTGGATCCGGCCGTGCTCGATCATGTCGGGGTGGTAGTAGCAGGCGCCGCCCTTGCCGAGGGCGTACCTGTCCCGGAACCCATGCTGGGGGGTCATGGAGTCGCCCAGGTGCCACTTGCCGCTGAGCGCACAGCGATACCCCTGTTCAGCCAGGGCGTCGGTATACGTGCGCTGGCCGGCCAGGTACTGGATCGGCTTGGTTTCATCGGTGTAGCCGCCGTACGGATTGACGATCCCGAGCCGGTCCATCTCGGATTTGTCGAGATTGCCGGAGCGGATCCAGTCGTGGATGCCGTGATCTGACGGAATGTTGCCGGTTAGGATCGAGGCGCGCGCCGGCGAGCAGACGGGCGACGCACAAAAGAAGTTGGTCAGGCGCAGGCCGCGCGAGGCCAGCCGGTTCAGGTTCGGCGTGTCGAGTTCAGATGTTCCGGCACCGTTCAGGGCCCAGGGTCCCTGGTCATCGGTCAAAATCAGGAGGATATTGAACGGATTGGCCATAGGGGGTTCCTCATCGCGTGCCGGGCTCGCTCTCGTCCCGGGTCGTCACGAATACTTTACTTCCCTGCACGCGGGCGACTGTGACCGTTGCGCCCCGGGCGATGTAGTCACCCTCGGTGAGCGCGTCGACGCGCTCGTTGCCGATGCGGATCACGCCGGCTGGGCGCAGGTCGGTCAGCGCCACACCGGTCTGGCCGGTCAGATCGTGCTCGGTCCGGGTATGGACGTAGCCGTTGGCGACTGTTTCCGCGTGCGACAGGACCATGCGCTGGATCAGGCGCGACTTGCCGAACAGCTTGCTCAGGATCGGGACAGCCGCAACCGTTGCGCCCAGGGCGATGAGCAAGGTTAAAATGCCCTGGCCGACCGTCGGCGCCGAGAAAACCACACCGACAACCAGGGCGATCAGGCCGGAAATGCCGAAGATGCCGAAGCCGGGCACGATGATCTCGATGATGATCAGCACGATGCCGGCCAGGAAAATGGCCGCGGACCAGAGCTCGGTGTAGCCGGCCAGGTAGCCGCTGGTGAAATAGAGGGCGAAGCTGATAATGCCGATCGTACCGGCAACGCCGAACCCCGGCGTGAAGAGCTCGGCGATCAGGGCCAGCATGCCGACGGTCAGCAAGATCGACGCGACGGTATAGCTGCTCAAAAACTGGGCGATGCGGTGCCGGAAATTCATCTCACCCTGTACCAGCGTGGCGCTGTCCCAGCCCAGGGCCTTGAGCGCCTCGGCCCGGCCGGAGGCCAGATGGTCGGCATAGCCGTTGGCCTTGGCTTCCTGGGCGGTCAGGTCAAGGATTTCGCCGGCTGCGACCAGCCCCTCGATGGCGATCGTCTCATCGACCATCGCCATGGCGATCTCGGTGTTGCGGTTGTTCTTCTCGGCGGTGCTCCGGAACTCGCCGCTGACAAAGGCGACCGTTTTGGGATCGTCGGGGATCGGCTTAGCCGCGCCCATGTGGCTGCCGGGCGCCATGACGATCGTATCGGCGGCGATGGCGATCAGGGCCCCGGCCGAAATCGCCCGGCTCTCGATGTAGACGGCGACAGGGACGCTGGAGGCGACCATCGCGTCGCGCATCTGGATGGCGGCGTCAACCTGGCCGCCCAGCGTGCGGATTTCCAACAGCAGCCCGATGGCACCTTCATCATTGGCCAGATCGATCTGCTCGGTCAGGTAAGCGGCCATGGCCGGTGTGATTTCACCGTCCACCAGGACCGCGCGGACAACCGGTCCGGCCGCCTGCGCCTGGAGAAAGCCGGCCGGCAGCATGAGGATCATGAAGAGCAGCAAAAGGCATATCGTCGGTTTTATATGAGCCCTGGTCATGGGGATCACCATCCTTGTCGGGTACCGGGCCGGGAATGCCCGGCACGTGCATCTGCCTACAAGGATATTCTACCACAGGAGCGGACCGGGGTGCGCTCAGCAGCGTGACATCAGCTCGAGGTAGAAGGCAACCGCCTTGCCGATCGCGTCCAGCGGGATCCGCTCGTCGTTGCCATGGATGGTCTTGCGCAGCTCGTCGGTCAGGGCCATGGCGGAAAAGCGGTAGACCTGGTCGCAGATCCGGCTGTAGTGGCGCGAATCGGAACAGGCGATCATCAGGTAAGGGCTGATTAGGGCTTCGGGCCAGACTGCCCGGACGGCTTGCCTGACCTTAAGCCAGCCGTCATGGCTTCCGGTGACAGACAGCGGCGACGGCTCCTGGCAGCCGCGCGCTTCCAGCTGCAGCTGCGGATCCCGGACGATTTTCTCCAGGCGCGCCAGGACATCGGCGCAGCTGTCGCCCGGGATCAGGCGCAGGTTGGCGCCCATCGTGGCCAGTGACGGCATGACGTTGGTCTGACTGGACCCGCTGGCCTGGGTCCAGGCCGCGGTGGTGCGCATCAGGGCGTTGAGCTCGCCGCCCATCTTTTTGCAGATCAGATCGAGCAACCCGGCAAACAGCCACAGGTTGGCGAAGATCACCCGGTACAGGCCGCTGGAGTGGCGGCCCAGGGTGTCGAACAAACCGGCAACCGGCGCGGTCAGGCGCCGTTTGAGCGGGTGGGTTTCCACGCGCAGGCAGGCCCGGCTCAGCCGCCCGATGCTGGAGATGCGCGGCGGTGCGGAGGCATGTCCCCCGTTGGTCTTGGCGGTCATGATCAGCTGCATCATGCCCTTTTCGCCCGTCCCGATCACGGCGCAGGGCTGGTGCACCCCCGAAAAAACATGCTCGACGACGGCACCGCCTTCATCGACCACCAGGGCCGGACGGATGTTCCGGGCAGAAAACCAGGCGATCATGTCGGGCGCGTCAGAGCCCATGATTTCCTCGTTGCCGCCGAAAGCCAAATAGATGTCCTGCTGCGGGACAAATCCCCGGCCGATCAGCGTTTCGGCCGCCTGCAGGATGCCGTTCACGGTCGGCTTGGTGTCGAGTGCGCCGCGGCCCCAGAGAAACCCGTCGGCGATGACGCCGGCAAAAGGCGGCTGCGACCAGAGCGATTCCTGGACGGGAACGACATCGTAATGGGCCATCAGGACAACCGGCCGGTCTTGGCTTTTGCCCCGCCAGCGGTAGAGCAGGCCGCGCCGACCGACCTGTTCCAGGCTGCAGGCCTGGTGGACCCGCGGAAAGCGCTCGGGCAGCAGCATGCGAAATTGCGTGAAAGCGGCATCGTTCTCCTGGGCCGGCTCATAGCTGGAAACGGTGGCGCAGCGGACCATCCGCTGCAGGTCGTCGACAGCCTTTTGATCATCGAACGGAACGTCGGCCGGTTCAACCGCCTCTTCGGCAGGCGGCCGGAACCGCCAGGTCCGGATGGTGACGACTGCGGCCAGCGCCAGCAGGACGGCAAGGGGAACAGCCCAAATCAACCACGGCATAGGTCAGGCTCCTTCAGGTATTTGCATCACTCAGTTTATAGGCGCCCTTCTTGTAGAGAAACCGGGCTGCAGCGATGGCGACGATCACAGACACGGTGACGAACAAGGATCCGACCGTGTTGGCGACAGCGCCGCCGAAAATGAAGAAGAGCAGTGAGACCAGCGCCGGCGCGACGGCCGTTTTCCAGTCCCGGGCGATGAAGACAACGCCGAGAGCCCCGAACAGCGCCGGCATGATGTTGTTGAACGCCGGTGCCAGGGCCGGGTTGGCCAACAGGTCCCCAAAACCGGAAACGGCCATCAGGAACACGCCGAGGGCGACGACCAGCGTGGTGACGATCGAGCTGGTTGCCATCGCGATCGTCGACACCAGTTCACCCTCTTCGGTCTTGGCCGATACGCCCGCCTTGTCCATCGCATTGAGGGCGCAGGGGATTTTCAAATTTGTCAGGTTGCCGGT
>JAAYJD010000062.1 GCA_012523135.1 Clostridiaceae bacterium | reverse complement strand
CACCTCCGGTCTGCGCTTCGTCGGCCGAAAACACATTGTTGATCACGACCGATTTCAGTGCCTGGGGCGGCAGCGTGTCCAAGGCCGGGTCGCGCGGTTTCTTCTTCAGCCCGTACTGGCTGAACACCGTGCCCAGGTGGCTGGAAAGCCTGGCTGGGAAATCATCGCCGAGCGCCTTCAGGTGTTCGTCGGTGTCGACGATGTCGCAGAGCGGATTGAAGCGGCCTGACGGCACCAGGCCGGTCTGCAGGCGCATCCACAGCGCCTCGTAGCTCTTGAACCCCCTGCGGTCGTCGTCGAGCATGGCGCGCCGGCCGGCCAGCACCAGCAAGAAGTTCTGGAGCAAGTCAGCGTCGTCGATCAGCTGCCGGAACAGCTCGTACGTGTCCTTGATGTTGGCCGGGGTGTAGAGGAAGCGGCCGGTCTCCGGCGAGCGCTCGTAAAGCACATCGAGGTCGTCGATCAGGACCGCCAGCCCCTGCTGGCCGGACAGGACGATTAGTTTCAGGAGTGAATCCAGCCAGCGCCGCGCGGTGGCCTTCTGCAGCGTTTCGAAAAGGCCGGAATCCCGCCGTTCGAAGCGCTCCAGCTTTTCGCCCCGAAACCAGCGCAGGGCTGCGCGGGCGCCATCGGGATCGTCGCTGATCAGGCGATCCTTGAGCAGCGTGAACGCGCAGGTAAAGCAGGCCGGGCTCAGGTCGGCGTTCTTGAGCAGCCGGGCGGTGGCCATCCGGATTTCCCGGGCCGAGTCCGGCGCGCCGTAGCCTTCTTCCATGACATAGGGCAGCAGCTTGTCCCGGCCGCTGTAAATGGTCGCGCCGTAGCCAAGCGATTCGGCGACCTTCCGGCTCAGTCCGGTGATCAGCTGATCCATGTCGATCGTGCCGGCGATCAGGCGGTACAGGTTCGGCACGTCGCACAGCTTGGGTCCGGCCGTGCGCGCCGACAGGTAAACCGCTGTGTAGTGCCTGGCCTGGGCGGACTGCTGGATATAGCGCAGCAGGTGTGACTTGCCGCTGCCTTCGTTTCCCAGCAGCACCTTGACCTTGCTGCCGCCGGATGGGATGAACTGGTCCAGGTAGTAGGGGACGAACCGGTCCAGCCATGCGTCGGTGCCCAGCGTCATGTCGCGAACCAGGTCCAGGTTGACCGGGGCCGCCCCGTTACGCAAATTGATCAGATCTTCGACAACCAGTGCCATCAGGCATCGTCTCCCTCATCACAGTAAATCGTCAGGCTGCTGATATGGCTTTCTCGGCCGGAGCTGTCCACAACGGTCATCGCCCGGGTCGGATTGCGGGCGAAGCCCAGTTCAAACCGGTAGCGGTCCAGCTCCAGCGCGGCGCTTTCCTTGAACAAGCCGAGGTCAAAGACAAAAAACTGCTTGGGGTAATCCTGACGGGCGGCGGCCTTGACCGTCAGCAGGTCGTACAAGTCCGTAATCGGCACCGCGCGGCCCCAGACCATCTTCTTGTCGTGGTACTTCAGCTGGTTGGCCAGCCGGTAGGCCTCGATCAGATCCTTCATGAAGGCGGTCGCGTTGAACTTGCGCGCCAGCACCTTCTTGTAGCGCACGCCCACCCACTTGGCCAGCCGCTGCGGGTTGAGGTCGGAGGTCCGCTCGTTCTTGCGGCCCAGCGACAACCTGGCCTCGTAGGTGTCCAGGCTGATGTTCAGCTTGAACGGCGGCAGCATATATGAGGGAAAACTGCCGCTGAACTGTACACCGGCCGCACGCAGCTCCTGTTCCAGTGACAGGACATAATCGTCGTTTTGCAGCATCTGGCAGATCTGGTCGGACTGGGCGGTCAAATCATCTTCGGCAGCCTGCCACGTGTTGGCGAGTCCCTGGATAAGGGGCCTGATTTTTTCGAGTTGCTGCTGGGCGTTCTTGACGTTCCAGGTCTTGTCGGTTTGCTTCAGGATATGCCAGCTTTTCGCAATGCCGTTGACGGCCGCGTTCAAGGCGGTCAGATTGTCGTTGTTCGATCCGTTGCCATTCATAAAGATGCCCTCGTTCCCGATATTTTTCCAGTCCAATATAGCACAAACGGCAATCTGGTGCCACAGCTGAAACGCCTCTTGCAGGTGTGATACAATCAGGCTGTTGCTTATAAAAAGGAGACGACATGGACCAGGTAAGGGATGCCATCAGCATTGAAGCTCTCGCCGGGCAGACGGGCACATCTGAGTGGATTCGCGGCAAAGCCTACTACCGCAACGGCAGGGTCGGGCCGCTTGCATTCGAATCGGCACCTGGCGGCAACCATGCCGTCCATGCTGCCGTCCATGCCGCCGACTCGTACATCGTCCGGCTGATCCTGTCCAGTCAGGCCGACCGGTTGCTCGACTGGCAATGCAGCTGCCCGCATACGCAGCCGGGACCTTGCCGGCATGCGGTCGCTTTGCTTTTACGCACGCTCAGTGAAAAGGGCGACAGCAAGCTGCGCCGGTTGCTGGCCGTTTCGTCCCATCTGCAAGACGCAAGCGTCGATCACCTGACGACGGACGTCCATATCCTGTTTCGCTACCAGAAGCAAAACGACCGCATCCTGGTCTTCCCCCGACTGATCAAGCGCAACAGAGCCGGCCAGAAAATCATGAGCGTCAATCCGCT
>JAAYJD010000061.1 GCA_012523135.1 Clostridiaceae bacterium | reverse complement strand
TCAGCTGCCAGCGTATGGGATCCGAATGGTCACATCTGTATCTGTTCCGGCTTGAGGTTGCTGGTAAGATAAGAAGATAACCCGCAAACGCTGCGCAGATGAGGGATTGTGATATGGATCTATTAAATAAACTGCAAGTCAAGGACCAGGCACGCCTGTTCATCTGGAACGCGCCGGAAGCATTGGCGCCGCTGTTGGCTGGCTGGGCCGAAAGCAGGCAAGTCACGCGCGATCCGGCAGGGGGTCCCTTCCCGTTCGTCTTGCTCTTTACCCGCAATCGGGCCGAGCTGACGCAATCCATCCCTGTCCTGAAGCAGGTGCTGGATCCGGCAGGGCTGATCTGGATCGCGTACCCCAAAAAAACCGCGCCGCATTATCAATCAGATCTCAGCCGCGACGATTTCTGGCACGCGTTTGACGAACTCGGACTGGAACCGGTCCGGCAGATTGCGATCGATGACGACTGGTCGGCGCTGCGCTTCAAGCCGGGCGAAAGCATCTTAAGGTCTGGGCGCGGTTGAAGCGCCAGCCGCGTCGGTCGGGTCGATGGCCCGGTTTTTTTGTGCAACCCGGAACTTTTTGTTCGGCCAAACGTCTATATGACTGGATTGCTTCCCATCACATGTTGAATCAAACGAATCCCGGAAACATAGGAAGCGTTGCCTCGTCATCGATGGCAACCAGTCTTGTGGAGGTCAATCAAGATGAAAAAGCTCGCGTATTTCCTGCTTGCTGCGGTCCTGGCCGGAACCCTGCTGGCCGCCTGCGCAAACAACAAACCAACGCCTGAGCCGACGCCGACAACGGCGCCAAGCGACCCGGCCGCGTTCGATGGTCAAGTCAACGAGATTCTCGCCCGTCTGATCAGCGAAACCATTGCCAAAAAAAGCATCGCCGATGAAGAGCTCAAAGACATCACGTGCTACGACAAGCCGGTCGATGCCGATTCCTGCCAGGATATTCTCGGGCTGACGCCAGCCGAATTTTCAGCTGACATTTTGTCCGCGGTTGAATCCAAGCCTGAAGGATCCTGGTTCGCCCATTCGATCGTCCTGATCCAGTGCAAAGACCAGGTCGATGTGGCAGCCTTGGCCGATCAGATCTCCAAGGGGACCAATCCCGCCCGGTTCGGTTGCCTCAAGGCCGAAGCGGTCGTCGTCGGTTACGCCGGGCAGTACATCGTCCTCTGTGCGAGTTTTCAAAAAACCTGTGACGCCATCTACGCGATGTTCGGCGAACTGTCCGCGGTCCAGTCATCCCGCATCGACCGTGAAAACGACTGGAACGGCGGCGGAATGCTAGGTTAGGGATGGTGACTTATGAAAATCGTCATCAAGAAGAGCCGCCGGGGCTTTGCCTGGACGTTCGCGACGCTCTTCCTGGCCGCGATCTTCGGCTTTGGTGTGATGGCCTTCGTCCATCCGGCCCACGCCATATCGATCAGTGAACGCCGGAAGCTGGCCCTGCTTCCGGCGTTCACGGCCGCGTCCCTCCTCAGCGGCACTTATTTCCGCGATCTGGAAACATTTATGCTGGATCAGTTCCCCTGGCGCGATCAATTTCTGCGCATCAAAGCGTTCAACCAGTTTTATGTCTACCGGCTGAAAGACAATCACAACATCTTCATCAAAGACCAGACGGCCGTCGCCATTTCCTATCCCTTCGCAGCCGGCGCCGACGAACTGGCGGCCAGGAAAATGTCCTTTTTGATCGACACCTATTTCCAGGATATGAACGTCTACCTGTCCGTCATACCGGACAAGGCCTTTTACCTCGCGGCCAGGAACGGCTATCCGGCGATCGACTACGAGACGTTGCTGGAAAACCTGCAAAAGGGATGTGCCGGCGCTGCCTATAGCGACATCTTCGCAACCCTGACCGCGGACGACTACTACCGGACGGACTCCCACTGGCGGCAGGAATGCCTGTCGCCCACGGTGGCCAGGCTGCTGACAGACATGAAACGCAAGCAGATGGCATCGGCCTACGACCCCCGTGAGCTGTATCCTTTCTACGGCGTCTACTGCGGCCAGTCGGCCTTGCCGCTCGATCCGGATACGCTGACCTACCTGACTGGCGGCCTGTTCGACCAGGTCAAAATCTTCCGGTCGACCGCCAATTCGCAGGGGTTTGAAGCATCTTCCCTGTATGACCCGGACATGATCGCCAAAAACGATCCGTACGATGTGTTCCTGGGTGGCGCGTGTTCGGTCGTTATCCTCGAAAACCCGCGTTATGCAGACGACACCAAAGAGCTCTACCTGTTCAGCGATTCGTTTGGCCGCAGCATCGCGCCGCAGCTGCTGGAGGGCTACAGCCGTGTTGTCTTGATCGACATCCGCTACATCCGCGCGTCCCGGCTGCCAGATCTGGTCCATTACCAACCCGGAAGCGATGTGCTTTTTTTGTACAGCATCGAGACCCTTGATACCGCAAGCAGCTTAAATACAGATTAGAGGGATAAGCCATGCTCTTCTCGAGTCTGAGCTTTCTGTATGTTTTTTTGCCGCTCGTACTGGCTGTCTATTATCTCGTGCCGGCCAGACTCAAAAACGTCATCTTGTTGCTGTTCAGCCTGCTGTTCTACGCCATTGGCGAACAAAAACTCGTCCTGCTCCTGCTGCTGTCCTCGGTTGTCGACTATACCAGTTCGCTCGGAATCGAACGCTTTCGCAAAAAAGCGGGCATGCCCAGGCTGTTCCTGGGCTTGTCGATCGCGGTCAACATCGCGCTGCTCGGTTACTTCAAATACATCGACCTGGTTATCCGCAGCATCAACGCGATCCTGGACACGCAACTGGATCTGTTGAAGGTGGCCCTGCCCATCGGAATCAGCTTCTTCACGTTCCAGACCATGAGCTATACATTTGATGTCTATCGGGGTGAGGTGAAGGCGGAGCGCAACTTCCTGGACTTTTTCACCTATGTGTCACTGTTCCCTCAGCTGATCGCCGGACCGATCGTCCGCTACAAGACGGTGGCCGCCGAATTGAAGGAACGCAAATTCGACCTCGAGGCGTTCGCCTCCGGTATCGGCCGGTTCTGCGTCGGGCTGGGCAAGAAAATCCTGATCGCGAACACCCTGGCCGTCGCCTGCAAAATCTATGCCGGGATGGCGGACAAGACGGTCCTGATGACCTGGGTTTACGCGATATCCTTCTCGCTGCAGATCTATTTCGATTTTTCCGGCTACTCCGACATGGCGATCGGCCTTGGCAAGCTGTTCGGCTTTTCCTTCCCGGAAAATTTCAATTACCCGTTCATCGCCAGGAGCGTAACGGAATTCTGGCGGCGCTGGCACATGACGCTTGGTGTCTGGTTCCGCGACTACGTCTATATTCCGATGGGCGGGAACCGTGTGAAAGCCGCGCGGTTTGTTTTCAACATCCTGGTCGTATGGTTTTTGACTGGGCTCTGGCACGGGGCCGAATATAACTTCATCGTCTGGGGCCTCTACTACGGACTGCTGCTCCTCCTGGAAAAATTCCTGCTCAAGAAACCGCTCCAGCTCAGCCGCGTCTTGTCACATCTGTATTTGCTCTTGATCACGGTCCTCGGCTTCGTCTTGTTTGACGCCCCCAGCATCAGCGAAGCGCTGCACACGGCTGGCCGCCTTTTCGGCATCGGCGCCGCTTTGACCAATACCGTCAGCACCTACTACGCCAGGAGCTACGCGCTCATCATCGTCAGCGCGGCCATCCTGGCAACGCCACTGGCGCGTCAGGTCTATACGGCGCTGCAAAAGCACCAGGCCGGCAAGCAGGTGTGCGCCTTTCTCGAGCCTGTCGCCAGCCTGCTGCTCCTGATCCTCTCAACCGCCTACCTGGTCGATGGTTCCTACAATCCGTTCATGTATTTCCGCTTCTAGGCGGGCTGAATCATGCGTGCGCATTCGATCAGGCTGAGGCGTACGGCTTGTGCTTGCGATCGTCCCTTTGTATCATGAAAGGGGCAGACGACGATGCCGACGATACGAGAGCTTGTCGAAGTAAGATTATACTGCTTTCATACAACCGGGAATCAGGTGAAAGGCGGAATTTTGTGAAGCCGATATGGATTGGTCTGGGTGTATTGCTCACCCTTGTCCTGACTGCATCCTGCGCGTTTCAGCATGCAGCCGAAGGCCCGACTGCCGCGCCTGGCGAAAGCACGGCCAAACACGCAGCCACACAAGAGACGACCACAACAAGATACCAGATCAATCCGCTCCAGTTTACATCGCTTGACCAGTTGGTCGACTCGAGTGACGTTATCCTGATCGGCAGCATTGACGATGCGACGATCGCTCGCCTTGATTTGACTGCAGCAGGGGTTGTCGAGCGGGAAATACCCATGGAAGCGAACATATCGAGCTTCATGATTCATGTCACCCGCGTGATCAAGGGATATCTTGATGCCGGTTCGATTCTTAAAATTGACGCGCGGCTTGGCGGTGAAGCAGACGGGTTTGTCGAAATTTACGATCCGCCGCTCCCGGTTCCAATAGCAGGCGGAACCTATCTCTTTTTTCTGACAACACCCGAAGCATTCAAGGAAAAAACACATTTTCAAACCATGTTTTGCGGCTCGTTCGATGGCTTTTACCGTTTGGAAAACGGGACCGTGATCCCGCAGCATGCAAACGCAGTGATTCGCGGCATGCCACTTGATGACCTCGAGCGTGCCATGGGGCGCGAAATGGCCAACGACTGACAGGTTTACGCGGTGTAGGCATATTATCCGGCGTGTGGTAGACTCATATTGATATCTATCACGGCCAGGCGTCTAGCGGAGCGGTTCCCGGGTCTGACCGTTTTTTCTCCTTCGCATATGGGTGCGCTGCGTCAGAAATGGACCGCAAAGCTTGAGCTGACGGAAGAGGTGATTGAATGAAACGCACATGGATCGGGATTGCCCTGTTGGTTAGCTTTCTGCTTGGTGCCTGCAGTGCGGACCCGACAGCCAGCATGCCGGAGCAAACAACAACGGGGATGACAAAGGCAACGACCGTGGATGCCGTATCGTCGGCAACCCTTTCCAGATACCGTGAAAATGAGATCCAGGACTACGAGGGCGTGCGCCTGGACCCCGCCATTGGGCCCAGCGACAACTCCATCTCAGGCGTTCAGCGGGTCGATATCCGGACTTACCGGCTCGCAGTTGACGGTCTCGTCAGCAAGCCTTTGGAACTGACCTACGACGATGTGCTCAAACGGACACCCGTCGAGCGTCTGATCACGCTATACTGTGTGACGGGCTGGCAAGCGACGATGCTGTGGCGCGGTGTGCAACTGTCCGAGATCTTGGACCTGGCTACCGTTAACCCCGAGGCCAACACCGTCATTTTCCACTGTGTTGACGGCTACACAACGTCGCTGCCTTTGGCGGCCATCATCGACAACAAACTGATCATGGCCTATCAGGCGAACGGTTTGCCCATCCCCGCTGAGATGGGTTATCCCTTCATTATCGTTGCCGAGGATAAACTCGGCTATAAATGGGCGCGCTGGGTGACCCGGATCGAACTGTCGGCTGACACCAATTACGAAGGCTACTGGGAATCGCGCGGGTTTGACAACGAGGCGGACATCGATTGACGCAAGGCGAAAGGGCGACAGCATAGCTTGCAGTCATGGCGGTTTCAAGCATCGTCAGGCACGTTCTGCCGCTTCCGGCCAGACAGCCGCAAAGCCGCCAGGATGGCCCAAACAAGATAAATCGCGACCAAAGCTGCATTGACCAGCAGGAAGGCCTGGCCGAAGTCATCGCCGGTACGGCCCGGATAAAGGCTCGTAACGATGGTCTGCAGTGAATTGATCGCGGCATGAAACAAGACGACCGACAGCAGGCTGCCTTGTGACACATGGTACACCCAGGTGAACAAGATCGAAAAAATCATGACCTGGACGGCAAACAGACCGATCGCCGCGACACCGCCGGCGGCCTGCCTGGGATCCAGGTAACGCACCAGATGCCAGCCGAACCAGACCGCACCCAAGATAAACGACGATGGCAGCAAGCCATGCATTTTGAGCAAAATGGGCAGCGCGAATCCGCGCCAGCCTGTTTCTTCACCCAGCGGGCCGCCGAATATGAGCCAGAAGACGAAAAGGGGGATGATCGAAAGGATGTTGCGCCCGCTGATCTGCGGACCATCCCCGCTAAACACGGCATAGATGACGACCAGCAGCCCGTTAATGCCAATCGGCGTCAGGGCCAGGGCCAGCAATTTCCAGCTGACGTGTCTTGGAACGAGCGATTTGAACCAGGCGACGAGGCCTTTTTTACCCTCAGCCAACGTGATGGTTAAAATGGCGGCCAGCGCCGGTCCGAAATTACCGGCAATAGAACAGGTGTCCGGCAGCTGAAAGGGCAGCAGCCCCCTGGATGACAGGATCGACGGCGCCCAGAGAAGCCAGGACAAGAGATAAGCCAAGCCGAAAAACAAGCCGAGCTTATGCTTGATGACGAGACTGCGATGCCAAAATACCATGGTCAGTCCTCAGATGCGACGCCAGACGACGGCTGCCGGATCAGGTGATTGTCTGCCTAAATCTCGATGGCGACCCGGAGGCACTCGGGACTGGTCGCGGCCAGGTCAAAGCCGTCCTCCCACTGATCCAGCTTAAAGGTATGGGTGACCAGGTCATCGAGCTTGATTCGGCCGCTCTCGACCAGCTTGATGGCCGTTTTCCAGTCATAGGGGATCTGGGATATCTCGCCGCACACGTCCAGTTCCTTGACAATGATCTTATAGGTATCGACCGGCGCGACGATTCCGCCCCGGATCCCGCCGCCGGCCCACATGACCCGGCCGCCTTTCCTGACGATGTCGAGCGACTCTTCGATGGGTTCGACGGCCCCTGAATTCTCCAGGACGACATCGACCCCGATGCCGTGGGTAAGCTCAGAAACGCGCGCGCGAAGATCTTCCTTCTCGACGTTGATGACGACATCGCAGCCTAGTTCTTTGGCCTTCTTCAGCCGGGTCGGTTCATCGCGAGTCAGGCCGGTCATGATGATCGGCCCGGCACCGATCGCCTGGCAAACCTGCAGCATCAGCAAGCCGCGGGCACCCGGTCCCAGAATGGCGACGGACTCGCCGGCGCGAACCTTCATGCGCGAGATGACGCTATGGATGGATCCGGCGGTCGGCTCCATCAGGACAGCTGATTTGGGTTTGATGACATCCGGCAGGATGTGCAGCTGCCGTTCCGGCCAGACGGTGTATCTGGCGAACCCGCCGCCTGTCATGAAGTGGGCCCGGCCCTCCATGGGCGGGATCGTGTTGCAGATGTTGAAGCGCCCTTCGAGGCAGGCCGGGCAATGGCCGCAGTAGAACGTGACGATTTCGTGCACGACCCGGTCGCCAGGTTTCACGGTCGTCACGCCAGGTCCAATCTCCCGGACCACGCTGACGATTTCGTGTCCGACGACCACTTTCCTGGGCGAGGTCTTGACCCCCGTTTTATCTGCCTTCCAGCGGTGAATGTCGCTGCCGCAGATGCCGCAGTATTCGACCTCGCACAAGACATCG
The DNA here is from genome assembly GCA_012523135.1 of Clostridiaceae bacterium. Taxonomy (GTDB): domain Bacteria; phylum Bacillota; class Clostridia; order Saccharofermentanales; family UBA5734; genus JAAYBY01. The sequence continues at coordinate 18,398 of JAAYJD010000061.1, read as the reverse complement.
TTCGGCGCATAGGGATTGGCGCCCAGTACCGGCGCAGGAACCTGCTCCAGTTTCAGATCTCCATTCGGATAAGCAACGATTCCAGTCATCAGCATACGCGTCTCCCCGGGCGTTACGCCCTTTCCGCAGGCACCTGCCGGCTCTGAACAAACAGTGCTTGCGGCATCAACAGACAAATCGGTGTTGTTCCATTATAGCGTCTTTCCCTGCGGTCGAACAAGACGGTTGCCCTTGATAAACGGCAAGCGGTCATTCGCGAGCCCGTCATCGCATCTATGCTGGCCCTCATAAACCATGACAGCCCGTACAGAACGGCTGATCAAGGTTATTGTGTTCGCGTTTCCGGCATGCATGGGGGCTTGGCTATCGGACTCAGACCGACGCACAGAGTCCCTGCAACGACATGGTTCGCAGATCAGCGCGGTAATGCTCTAGGGGTCAGACAGGGTCAGTAGCGTTTCCCGTCTTTTTTGAGCTGCTCTTCCTTTGAAGACCCCAATGCCGCGCCAAGAGCTATGCCGGTGCCCGTACCGATGGCCCAATAAGCCGTATTGCCTGCCGACATCAGCGCCACACCCAGGCCACAGCCGATCGCGATGCCCATCGCCAGATAAGAACCGACAGAATACCCCTTTTCAACGAGTCCGTATTTCTCCCGGACATGCGCCGTGATGTTGCCGCAGATTACCTGGCAGGCTTTTCTTTTCGACGTGTCACCCGCCAGGTTGTCTTTCAGCGCCGCTATGGCCTCAGCGAGCATCGAAGATGATCTGATCATCTTCTCATCTTCGATGCCTTTGGCGACAAGCGTGTCGATCAGGCGTATGAGGACCGGATACGCCGTTTCTCAGCAGCCTTTTCGCCAATCTGAGCCGCGATGGCGATGCATGCATCCTTGTCAGACATGGCCGGGCCTCCTTGGTCTCCATGATCATAACAAGTCATTTGTGTAACGCTGCCGTGGGGATAAGTGTTGCCGTAAGAGCCAAGTGCCCCACCAGCAGTCAAAGCACCACTCGGAAACGGTCCTGTGGGGCGGCCTGATCGTGTCTTGACGCGTCATTATCATCGGCATCGTGTTACTCAATACGGACCATCGCATCAAGCAATAATCGCACCGTGTCAACCGTGTCAATCGATTGGATCCTCGCTGATTGCGTCAGTGTTGATCACCGTATAGGCCATGCTGATCAATAGTTGATGCGTCAACTAGTTTGTGTTATGATTCAGGTCATGTGCTTAGGAAGGCGGCTTAGGGAGGATAATGAAACGCGATATCAGGGATGTTTGGATTATCATGAAAGCCGTCTTGCGGTCCGCCCGGCAGATCGTCAACACCGAACTGGCAGCGCTGAACCTGACCGGGGCTGAAGGCGACATCCTCTTTCATTTGCTGTCAACAAACGGCGACCTCTCGCAGGAGAAGCTGGCCGATCGGCTCGATATCGGTAAAGCCGCTGTCTCCAGGACCGTTCACGCGCTTGAGCGAAAGGGCTATGTTCACCGTGAGCGGCTGGCCGATGACGCGCGCACCTATCGGGTTACCGTGACCGACGCGGCAAAAAAAGCGGGCAGTCGGATCGAACAGGCCTACAAAACGGTTTTTGAGGTCGCCCTGAACGGCATCAGCGAATCGGATTTCCAGCACCTGGTCACAGCGCTGGATCAGGTGCACGAGAATTTAAACGCGCGGATTGCAGGCAGATGATCGAATTTTTCAGGGGCTTAGGGATCATCAGCGGTTATTTCATCCTCTGCGCGACAGCCGCGTTGCTGCTGCGCCGCGTGATCCGCATGCCCACGGAAGTGTTTCGCAAGCTCTTGCACATCATTTTGCTGTGCTCTTTGTTTGTCTGGGTCTATGCCTTCCAGACCTGGTGGATCTCTTCCCTGGCAGCGCTTGCTTTCGTCGCCATCGTCTTTCCTCTGCTGTCGCTGGCGGAGAAGGCGGACGGCTATTCCAAGCTGCTTACGGAGCGAAAAAGCGGCGAAATCAAGCGCAGTCTGGTCTTGGTGTTCGTCATGTTTGCGGTACTGAACAGCGTATGCTGGGGCTGGCTGGGCCAAAGCTGGCTGGTGCTGGCGTGCGTCTGCGCCTGGGGATTCGGCGACGCGGCCGCCGCTTTGGTCGGTAAAAAGTACGGCAAGCGCTATCTTGAGGGCAAGCTGATTGAGGGACGTAAAAGCATCGAAGGCACCTTGGCCATGTTTGCCGTATCCTTCGTTGCGGTTCTCATCGTCGTGCTGATCAACGCGAGCGTAACCTGGTATGCCGGCCTGGCCATAGCGGCCGTGACCGCGGCTGCCAGTGCCGTCGTCGAGCTCTATACCCGCCACGGTATGGATACGGTCACCTGTCCGTTTGCAGCCATGGCGGTGCTTTTGCCGCTGCTGTATCTATGGGGTGTGCCGCTATGACAAAAAAAACGGGGGAACGCACGCTCCTCGCCTCTGTCCTGCTCAGTTCGCCCGGGCCTGTTGTCGTCGGCATCGGTCTGTTTCTGGGTAAATCGTCGACCCAGCTGGCGGACTTCATTCGCCGGACGGCGGAGCTTGTCGCGATCGTTGTGTCCTGGGCCGTCTACCGGGTCACGCATAAGGGAGCGGCGGACGATGCGGACCGCAGACGACATCTCGAACACATGGCCAATATTTGCGTCGGCGCCGCCATGGGCTTGAGCGGCATCGCGATGCTCTATGTGGCGTTTTTTCATCCTACCGCAGAAAAAGGCAATGTTATACCGGGCCTCGTCATCGCGGTTTTGGGGGTTGTGACCAACACCTGGTTTTGGAGCCGATACCGCCGGCTGAACAAGGAAACCCCCAACCCGATCCTCGCCATTCAAAGCCGCTTGTACCAGGCTAAGGCCTGGGTCGATGCTTGTGTCACCACTGCGCTTGCCATGGTCGCGATTGCCCCCGGCTCTCTGCTCGCTTATTATATGGACATCGCCGGATCGGCGGCTGTCGCGCTCTATTTGCTGATCAACGGCGCCATCATCCTGTTCGGCAAAAACCGCAGTCTTCCGATCGCCGCAGAAGGCACGGAAGCATCGTAGGCGATTGGAGTTTTGCGATGCCTATCAAGCCAGCCATGATCCATCCCGAACTGCGCAAGGCCGCAGCCCTGATCCGGTTTTTCTGGCCCAGCTTCACCGAACGGAAATACCGCCTGGCGAAAGTGGTCAATGAAAAGCTGAAGGGAAAATGCCGCAGCCCGCTAACCTATGAACAAAAAACCATCACCCGCCAGGATGGCAGCCTGCTCCGGCTCTGCATCTATTCGCCTCAGGACCCCAAGGCGGATGTGCCCGGTCTGCTGTGGCTGCATGGCGGCGGTTACGCACTGGGGACACCGGAGCAAGATGAGCTGTTCATCCGGCGTTTTATCCAGGCCAGCAACTGCGTGGTGGTCTCCCCCGACTACCGGCTTTCCATTGACGCGCCTTACCCGGCCGCCCTGGAAGACGGTTATGCCGCCTTGCTTTGGCTGAAAAAGCACGGGGCCGCATACGGGGTACGCACCGACCAGCTCATGGTCGGCGGCGATAGCGCCGGCGGCGGTCTGGCGGTTGCGCTGACCTTGTTTGCGCGGGATCAAAAAGAGGTGGCGATCGCCTTCCAGATGCCCCTGTATCCCATGCTGGACGACCGGATGGACACGCCGTCCGCCACGGATAATGACGGGCCGCTTTGGAACTCCAAATCTAACGCGACCAGTTGGCGGCTTTACTTGGGACCATTGTTCCAGACGGATCAGGTCCCCGTTTATGCCGCCCCGGCCAGGTGCCGGGACCTGACCGGTCTGCCCCCCGCCTGCTCGTATGTCGGCAGCATTGAACCTTTTCGCGATGAGGCAGTTGCCTATTTCGAACGGCTGCGCGCAACCGGCACCGATGTGCACATGCGCGTGTTCGACGGCTGCTTTCACGGCTTTGATATCGTCTGCGCCCAAACCGGCATCGCCCATGTCGCCAAGGATTTTCTCCTGAAGCATTTCCTTTACGCCACGGAACACTATTTTGCGGCCCAGCCGCCTGATACGGCGATGCAAAGCCATTCGTTCCATTAAAAAACGGCAACTAATTTGCGCCAGTTAGTTGCCGTTTTGTCATCTGGAGTGAGGATTGCTCAGCTTTTTGTCCAAATCGTGCCGTCTTTCTTCTTGAACTTGCCCATGCAGACCATGATGAAGTCGACCAGCCAGCCGATGCCCAAGCAACCGGCAGTAAGCAGCCAGACGATGCCCGTTCCGATTTTTCCAGTCATGAATCGATGTACACCAAGACCGCCCAGAAAGAATGTGATTAAGATAGCTGCCAGTTTATCCATCCAAACACCTCCACCAATATATTGGACATGCCCTAGCTATATAATATAACTATATTAAACGAATATCAATATGTTCATTAAAAATATTTTCTGTTTGCGCGGTGCCGTACCGATTGGAGAATAGATGCTTCCAAAGGGCTGATAAACAGATATAGCTTGCGATCATTCCGATCAGCCATCGATGCCATCCCAAATCGTCGTATTGATAAATTCAGATATCAATTTGGCATCTTCTCTGGCTTTCAAGGCTTTCCCATATGTCATAACATGAATCCGCTGAGCATCGTGTTTGACCAGGTTCATCTCATAAACGCGAAAATAATGGGTGGGCCCGTTATTGCTATTCGAGCTCTCCAATCGCGTTAAAAGCTGGATAGCGTGGACATCGTCAAAACGAGCCGCATGTTTAACATCTGTTTCATCCGGCATGTTCCGCTGCCGCCGACCCTTGTAAAACAACCTGGCGGATTTGTCGAAAACAACCGGTGAAGACGCCTGACCGAAAATCAATACCCCAACCAGGGAGAAAGCCAACCCGATGAGCAAAATGAACCAAGGCTTCGTACCGGGAACAAAGAAATACAATCCGAAAACCGACAAGCCTAGGAGAAAAAACACGACACCCATGATGAATCCTGCGATAGATGATTTGTAGGTGAGAAGATTGGCATCCCTCTGGACGAGGACGGAGGATGCGCCGCTCGTTTTGCCCGATCTCACCCCTTTCCATTCTGTCTGAAAAGCAACCGGATCGTTGAACTGGGCAGCATCGACTGGGAACAGGCTTGGAATGGCGGAATCGATCCGCTTGATGATGTCTTTCAGCATACGGACAGCCCCCCTTTATTTCAAATAGCCTGTTCTAATTATAACATATTTCAACACAGACAGAGCTTGTGTTTCTCGCAGAACAATGGCTGCCTCCTGGCATATCGTTGTGCGGCTGCTCGTGAACCTGGCCCAAACAAACCGCCATGTGACTGTCAATTAGGCAGGAAGATCATTCGTGTACCCGTTGCGGTCGCGGGAGATACGAAGTCAAGAGGGATTTCTGAAGCGCACTTGCGTGTGCGGACACAGCGGACGCATATTCTGAGCGGCTGGCCGTTTGCGATTATGGCTGCCTGCAGGGCCTTCTGCATGGATAAAACAGTTTTAAACAAAAGCCCGTTTTTTTGAACCGCCTGATCCCAGGCATGAGTCTGGCAACATCCCGTCAAGATGCGATGCTTTTCCCGCCAGCCGCCATGCAGCCCAAACAGGCTAACGGGCTTTGTTCTTTTCATAAAAACGGATCCCAGCCCGTATATCCGGATTCAGAACCAGCATGCGGAACAGACTGTTGCCTTTTTGGATGTTGTTTTTGTAGAACCGGATCTCCTTTTGCCTTGTTTGCGGCCTGATCGCAACCTCCAGGCCGTGCGACTCCCTTTGCTTTGTCCGGATGACCGTTCCATCTTGACTGTATATTCGCGATAAGCCATTCAGCTTGAAGCCTGCCCCTCGCATCAGCTTGCCGGTCATACCCAGCATAGCCGGCATCTGGCCGGTGCTGTTGACATAGACGACGGGAACACCGAAGGCGTCCAGGTAAGCCTGGCAGAGCGCATCATTCAAGAGCTGTTCCACCCCCGGCTTTTGGGAATCGGCCGGCGAACCGTGCGGAAAAAGAATCAAGGACAAGGCTTCATGCTGGATCGTATCGTAAAGGTGCTTTCTGCGCGCGTCATAACAAATGCCAACCGCGACCAGACCAAACGGCGTCCGAATTAGATGACCGAAATCGCCTCGTTTGAAAACATAGGACTCGCCTTCGCATTTACGCACGATACCCCAGACACGGTTCTGGTCCGCCAGCAAATAGGCGTTGTAATAGTCCTGCCCGTCTGTGTCCACGAATCCGATGCCGATCGTTGTCTGATACTTATCGGCCATCGCCATCGTCCAGGACGCGGTTTCTTTCCCGTCGCAATCTGCATGCTGCCAGATCGACATATCGCCCGCGTAACCGCAGATCGCCAACTCCGGCAGGACAACCAGGTCCGGCCTGTCCAATTGCGCAATCATTTGCTCGATAACCTGCTTTCGAGCCGCGATACCGACCACGTCATTATCCAGTTCCAAGACAAATATCCGCATCGATCACGCGCTCCTCAAAACGAGATCGTGTTTATCGATTCAGCCGTGTGATGCTTGCTTGCAGCACGGTGGCAAAGCCAACCCACAGCAGGTAAGGGATGTTCACCCACGCTATCCAGGGCGCAATCGGATAGATACGCACCAAAGCCCAAATCAAGGTGAGCAGCACCAGCACGATATCCACCAGCGCGAGCACGTTGTTTCTCAGTTTAAACTGAACCGGTGTGAAAGCGGCGTTGAACACCAGATTCAACACGAACGGCAGCAGCACCAGCCAGGTTACCTGTGCTGTCGCAAACAGGTAGACGGCCGCGCCATACGTGACCGCGATGCCAATGTAAAGAATGGTCCATACGGGGCCAAAAGCCCTTGCGGGCGGTGCCCAGGCAGGTTTTGCCAATTGCGCATACCATTGATTCATCGTCTTACCCTCCAGCTCATTCACATTTCCCTGCTGTATTTCGTGACAAAAAAGACATTGGCAAAAATAAAAAACAAATAGACCGCCACCAGTGTCATGGTTACATAGATCTCAACTTGCATAAGTGCAAATGCGAGGACCACTGCAGCATAGACGAATATCATCAGATCATAGACACGCGCCTTGGATTTGTTGCTGATTACCTGGTTACGCTCGTCTTTCTGTTCTCTTTCAAATTGTCTTGCGGCTTGTGGATTTTTTAACATGGCTTTGTTTTTTAGCGCTGTTCCGATATTGCCGCCAAAGATGCCTGAACCTAATCCCACACAGATATACGGAAGGGTTATCATGATGCCTTCTGCATCCTTCGCTGTTTTGATAAGCACCAAACCAGCAAGAAAAACAATCAAACCCATTGCCGCCAGAAAAAAATGCCGGCCAACCTTATACTGTTTCATCCTTCTGCTCCTCCTCGTAAATGAAAACGTCTTCGATGCTCAAAGCGAAATAGCGGGCTATTTTGAAAGCCAGGATGATTGAAGGATTATACCGCCCGTTTTCCAGTGAACCGATGGTTTGTCTGGACACATCAAGCGCGAAGGCGAGTTCCTCTTGCTTGATGCCTTTTGCTTTACGGATTTCCTCTAACCTGTTTTTCAATATCAGCCTCCATCAATGGAAAGGTTGCTTTACATTTTACAGTATATTCTCTTGCGGAAAAATGTCAAGCTCACTTTCCGTACTGGCTGGCTTCTCGTAACTTTTCACTATCAAGTCGGTCATGGAAATTGGCAGATGCGCATCATGCATCACATCGATTGCACCCACAGCATCAGCATGAGCCCCTCATCCATGCCCTGCTAACAGGCAGGTCATTTTGACGTGAATAGCGTGGATAACGATGCGCCGCGCTGCTTGAGCCGCCCATTCGACCCGGCCGGTTTTGCCAATTGCGCAGGCTATTGATGCATCGTCCTCTCCTTTATCTTAAGCACGACCATGTGTACAGCAGGTTTATCAAAAGCTTATACCTGCGGCGGTTTTCCCGATCGACTCAGCCAGCCTTCCAGGATGGCGCCATACACAATCCCCGCCACAAAACTGATATGATCGACATATCCTGTCGCACTGTAGTAGGCAAAAGAGACCAGAAGCCCCAGAACAGCCCCTCGAGCGATGGCCTTGCTGCGGCTGGTATCTTGCCAGGGAGCGCCGACGGCCAGACCGATGATCACCCGGTTGTACCACAGCGAGAAGACAACGGCCGGCGAAGCGGTGAACCCGGTGCGGACATAGGCGCCCGCCACGCAGACCAGCCCAAGCAGCGCCCCGCCAATAAGGGCCGATATTAATCGTTTTTTCATCCCCGCTCCTTCCCGTTTGCCGAAAATGGATGGCTCAAGCGCGATCCTGCTTGCTTATGGCTCATCAACAAGTGCAAGCATATCACGGGTGAATGCACGTGTTTTGCGTTCAATGATCTCCATCAGCTCTTCAGCATGATCAAAATCTGGCTGTTCGACGATTTTCTGCTCCATGATCGAATCAACCCCCGGCTCGGCCTGGGACAGCTTGTAGCCACCGGTATTCTTGTGCCGCAGCCGTTCGATGGTTTCGGCCTGTACTTTTCTGTTGCCGCCGCCCAGCCATACCTCGAACCTGTTTTCTGCATGCAGATATACGACAGCGATTTTGAGGTTTCTTTGCTTGAGTCGCGGCGGCGTAAGCGCGAAGTAGGTCATGTCCATATAGCCCAAATACAATCCGCTGGCTGCATCGTCCGGATGTTTGTTTACCATGACCAATCTTAGTCCGGACATGAATGCCATGATCCCCCGATAGGCGTTTTGGATCTGTCCTTTTTTGAGCTGCGCCGTATACTCGCGCACATCAGCGTTACGTGACATCATCGCCTGGCTCCTTTCGTCGGTAATTCCGCCGTCCGGCGCCTGGCGTCCGGTTTGCTAGAACGTCTTCCATCAGCAAGCGGATCTCCTCTTCCGAATTCAATAACCGGGCCGGCTCTTCGACCGGCCGCACCTGACCGGTTGCCAGATCAAGATGCACGGCGCCGAAGCGGGCCGGTTTACCGGATTTGCTGAGGACTTCGGCATAGGCGTCGTCCGCGTTGTAATGCCAGAATTCCCAGGGATAAGTCGAAAATCCATGACGGGCCATCAGGGCCGTGATCTGGCGGCGCATCTCCCGGGCTGGTGCCGAGACAAACGGCGAGTCCATGGGAGTCCGTTCGGACATCTCGAGATAGGGGCCGCCGCGATCGACCTCCTCGCCGGAATCTTGTTGCAGAACCGAGATATCCATCGCGCTGCCCGACATGTGCGTGCCGACCTTGGGGGCATTCGCCACGAGCGCCGCCAGCCTTTGGAACAGCAAATCCGCCGGCGGCACATCCAGGCCGCATTCCCAGCGCACCTTGTCCAGCACCGTCTGAAAGATCTGCCTCTGCTGACTGAGGCCGCGCTGCATCGCCATCGTCCGGTAGCCATCTTCCACTTTTATCATCCAGCCGCGCCCATTCATCTCGCGTGCGGCCGACAAAAACCGGGGCACCAGGCCTTGCCGCAGGTAAAACAGGCGCGGCAGCCCCTCGATATGCGGCTTGTTTGAAAAGGCGACCTCGACGCCGGCGGCCTGTACCGCAGGGATCAACGGCACCATCGGTTCGCCGCATTCGGCAACCGGGTAGGCCCGGATCTGGCGCATGAAGGCGTCGGCCTCATCCATCTTCAAGGCCCAGTATGCGCGCCGGCCCTCTGCAGCCATCTCTCGGGATTGCCTGGAAATTCGATCCGGTTTATCGATCATGTTGTCTACCTGCTTGACTGGCCTATGTTGCCGCTATGCTTGCTGCGGTCACGCTTCGGTCCTGTTTCCATGCTATGGGTCGCTTACTCGATTGTCAAGGCGGTTAACGGTTCTTTTGTGTTTTAAGATCGCCTATAATGGAAGAGGCAGCAGCAAGCGATGGCATGATTCTGCAAGCGAGGCTGAATATGGAAAATAAGGTGCTTCCCCTTGGCCTGGACGATACCGCATCATCCAAACCGGTTCACGGCTTCCGGATTCTGCGCGATGTCAAGGTCCCGATGCGCGACGGGGTCCGGCTTTCCGCCAACATTTTTCTGCCGGACACGGAGGGTCGCTTCCCGACGATCTTCGAACGGATGCCTTACGGCGCGAGCGGCCGCGATCCCGGCGAGTTCTATGCCCGCCGCGGTTATGCTTTCGTCATCCAGGATTGCCGCGGCCGGCACGACTCGGAAGGCGAATTCTACCCGTTCCGCGACGATACGCCGGACGGGCTGGACAGCCTCGACTGGATCTGCGCCCAATCCTGGAGCAACAGCCGTATCGGTATGTTCGGGCCGTCCTACCTGGGCGCCGTGCAATGGGCGCTGGCCGCGGAGCACCATCCGGCCCTGCAGGCCATTGTCCCCAATGTCATTCCGATCGATTTCTGGAAGAGCGGTTATTGGCGACAGGGTGCTTTCAGCCTGGCGCTCAATGCCTTGTGGACGTGCCTTGAAATTACCAGCCGCACCAGCGACCTCGGCCTGATCCCGGCTTATGACCTGAACCGGTTTTTTCGTCACCTGCCCCTGAGCACCCTCGACCAGTATGCTGGCCGGCCTTGCACCTTCTGGCAGGACTTTCTCAACCATGCAGCCTACGACGACTACTGGAAAAAGATGAGCGTGGTCAAGGGCAGCTTCGACCAGGTCGGTGTTCCGGCGTTCATCATGGACGGCTGGTACGATTACTACCCCGGCGAGGCCTTCGACGCCTTCAACGCCCTGAAGACGCAATCCGGCGGCGATGTGGCCGCGCGGTCGCGGGTCATCATCGGCCCCTGGAGCCACTTGATCAGCCTGGCGAGGCAACTTGGCGAGGTGGATTTCGGCGAACAGTCGCATCTGGATATCAACCAGTTGGCTTTGCGCTGGTTCGACCGTTTGCTCAAGGATCAGGACACCGGCATTCTGGACGAACCGCCAGTCACCTTGTTCGTTATGGGCCGCAATACTTGGCGGCATGAGCAGGAATGGCCGCTGGCCCGCACCTGCTATACCGATTATTACCTGCACAGCAGCGGCAATGCCGGTACAAATTCAGATGACGGCAGGCTCAGCACCGTCCCGCCAGGCCATGAAAGGCAGGACCATTTCGTGTACGATCCCGACGACCCGGTGCCGACGGTCGGCGGCAACCATTCGATCTGCTGGTCCGACGCTTTCCCTGTCATCCAGCCTGGCCCGTTCGATCAGCGGCAGGTGCAAAGCCGGTCGGACGTACTGACCTATACGACGGCCCGCCTGGAGGCCGACACAGAACTGACCGGGCCGATTGTCCTGCACCTGTATGCGGCCACCGACGCGTCGGACACCGATTGGACCGCGAAAATTACCGATGTCTATCCCGACGGGCGGGCAATCAACATCACCGAGGGCAATATCCGCGCCCGTTTTCGCAAATCGATCTACGACGCGCCGGAACTGCTGGCAAGCGGCAGAATCTATGCCTACACGATCGAGCTGCTGCCGACCAGTAACGTCTTTTTGCAGGGGCACCGGATTCGGCTGGAGATCTCCAGCAGCAATTTCCCTTTGTGGGACCGCAACCCGAACACCGGCCATGCACAGGGGCAAGATGCCGAACTGCGCATCGCGCGGCAAACCATTTGCCACAGCGCCGATACCCCATCGCGGCTGACATTGCCGGTTATCCCATATTTATGATGGCACACCGGTTTCGCATGGCCATTGGATCGTCTCGTTTTAGCCATTTCCCTGGTTTGTGTTGTCTTTCAGCTGGCTGATTCTTTGCACATCCACATAATGCGTGGCATAAGCGGCTTCGATCGCTTCTGCTCCGGACTTGCTGAAGCGCAACTTGTTCTTCCGATCTTTGCCATATGGATGGTAATCCGTCCATGAAGGCTTGAGCGCGTCTCTCGCGGCACAAGCGCGGATTTCGCTCATCATCGCGGAGAGTTGGTCCAAATTGGCGCGGCATACCTTTTCCAGGAAGGGAACCCGGCCCAGGCGCCATGCCTCGAAGTCCTTTTTCTCCAGAACGCCAAGGTCCATCAGCACATCCACCGGGGCGACAAAGCCTTTTTGCTGGATATTCTGGTTCATGATATGGTGGATGGTTCCTGTCAGGTTCTTCATAGCCCACGCGTCAAGCCATTTTACTGAGGTGGTCTTCACATCTCAGGTTGACACCGGCATCGCCGGTATTCTGCCAAAAACTGCTGTCACCTGCACGCATTCCGATCACCACGTTTGTTGCGATTATTCTCAACCGATTATAGCATCGTTCGCTTGTTCTGAACAGGATCCGCCACGGGGCGGCACCGCGCCGTTTTATCTCTGTCAACGTGTGTGTTGAAAACGTCAGCAAGCAATGAGGGTCCGGCAGCCATGGCTTCAAAAATTCGCCTGGAAAACAACACTGGCTGGACACGTGCGCATGGCATGTCGGTTCGGATAACAGGATCCAGCCTGACTGCAATCGCAGAGCTGTCCATTGATCTGGATGGCTCCGTTCATGTTGTCAGACCGACAGCCTGCGCACAGATCGAATCCTCAGGGGTCGGCCGGTTCGTTGTCGGCCGCCATCTGGCTGCGGATCAGCCTGAGTTTGGCCTGTGTCAGGGTGTAGTTCCGGTAGGCCAGCCGGGCCATCTGGAAGCTGAACAAGCCGCCGACAGACAGCAGGAGGCCCAATGTCAGCACGGTGGCCCTGGTCTGTTCAGCCAGGCTGGCATCGAAGCCAATGAGGTCCAAAAGGACGCCCAGAACCAGGATCGCGGCGGACTGGGCAATTTTGTAAACCAATGTCATCGACCCGTAGAAAACGCCTTCTGAGCGAATCCCGGTCTCTGCTTCTTCCAGGTCGATCGTATCGGCGACCATCGATGCCGGGATGGACGACAGGCCGCCGATGCCAAAACCGGTCAGGATCGAAAAGGGCAGCATGGCTAACGCGTTACTGCCGATCGATGACCTGAAAAAAATCAGCAGCGACAGCAACACACAGCCGGCCGACGCCAGGCCGATGCCCAGGATGACCGCCGGCCGCTTGTCGATACGGCGGGTGATGACGACCCAGGCCGGCTGCGAGAGGATGCTGACGACGAACAGAGACCCAAAGATGACGGCGATCGCGCGGTTGTTCATGCCGAAGGTGTAGGTGAAGACATGGAGTCCGAGGGTGCTGGCAAAAGCGGTGGCGATATTCGTAAACAGGTAGCCGACGACCACGCAGCGGAACGGCTTGTTGTTCAGGGCGTCTCTGAAGCGACCGGTCAGGCTGCGCGCGCCCGGCAGGCTCGTTGGGGCTGAACCGTTTTCCTGCGGCAGGACACGGATGTATTTTCGGGTTGCCAGAACCGTGATCGCACTGCACAGAAAAACCAGGATGGAAGCGGCGATCCCGATTTCCCGGTATGCGGCCGGATTGAGCTGCCCCTGCGGATAGAGCGCGGTTCCCTCAAAAAAGAACGCCATGCCGCCGACCGTCGCCAGCAAAAAACCGGACAGGAAGAAGATCGTGCGGATGCCCTGGATAAGGGTCCGCTCGTGATAATCGACAGACAGCTCCGCGCCCAACGCGATGTATGGTGTTGAACAGATTGTTGTGAAGGTTTTTAGCAGGATGATGACGGCAAACAGCCAGATGAATTTGATGATCAGGTTCAACTCCGGGTGTATCGTCCAGAGCAGCAGGTTGACCGTCGCGGAGCCCAGCCCACCGATCAGGATGTACGGGTGACGCCGGCCGCAATGGCGGGTTTTCGTCCGGTCGGACAGGTAGCCCATGAACGGGTCCGTCACGCCGTCCCAGATCACGCTGATGCCGACGAGCAAACCGACCAGGCTGCCCGGGATCATCAAGATCGAGGTCGCATAAAAGACCAGGTAGGCCGCAACAACCTGATAGATCACGCCAATGCCAAGTCGTTGACGCCGTAACCGATTTTATCCAGCAACGGAATGTTCTGCAGTTGTTTTTGTTTGTCTGTTGATGATCACACCGTCTCCCCAATGCTCTTGTACGCGCGAACGGGCGCAATGCAACCGATCGCCTTGGCTCGCCAGATCCGTCAATCGCTCTGGTTGCGGCAGATCCTGCCACACAAGCGATGCCGATACGCAATGCCCCGGGACTTCTATCGCGCCCATGTCTGGACGCATGCCCCGCAATCATGATTATTATAGCGCAGAACAGGCCCGCGATTTGCGCTCATCTTGAATGTGATGGCAGGTCGCGCACATGTTGCCATGCGATGGGGGCATGATCATCGCCAAGCTAATGAAGCGTGCTAAAATATGGTTATGCTCAGATCCTTGGCGGGAAACTAAAGGGGGAATGGAACATGACGAAAAGAAAAGTACTTATTACCGGCGCCTGTGGCGTCATCGCCGCGAAAATCATCCCAGGACTCCAAGAACGTTATGCTCTTCACATGACGGACATCACCCAAACGAATCGTGACGGCATCACACTGAACGCCATTCAGACTGCGGACCTGCTGGACACCCAGCGGGACGCGTATCGTCACGTGTTCAGAAACATAGATACCGTGATCCATTCTGCGTTCGTTCACAGCAAACCAGGCGAAGAGCCCTTTTTTGCGGAATTGGCCAATGTCAAGATGGCTTACAATGTCTATCAGACCTGCGTCGAGGAAAACGTGCGCCGGGTTGTCGTGATCAGCTCGAATCATGCCGCCGATTATTACGAAAACCTGATTCACAAGGGCCTGATGCTGAGCGTGACCTCTGCCATGCCGCCATTCTCGGACAACTACTATGGCTGGGCCAAAATCGCATACGAAGCGCTGGGGTTTGTTTTTGCCACCGGCAACATGAACAACCAGAAGAAATTGCCCAATGTCCAGATCCGGATCGGCGGGCCGCGTGAAACGGATATCGAATCCTGTCAGATCGGCGACATGGTGAAAATGCACCGGGCCCTGGGCGCTTACCTGAGCCTCAGAGACCAACTCCAGCTGATTGAAAAAAGCATTGAGGCAGCTTCGATAGACGATGAAAACGGCATCCCTTTTCAGATCTTTTATGGCGTCAGCAACAACAGCCACAATTTCTGGGATATCGGCAACGCCCGAAAGCTGATCGGCTATGAGCCGCAGGACAACAGCAGCATCCGGTTTGCCAGGCAGGTCGCACGCATCACGCAAGCGATCTAAGCCAATCCAACAACTGTCTGTTTCGCACGAGCAGCCTGAGATTGCCATACGTTCGCCACGATATCTGGTAAGATAGAGATGCGAAACCAGCATTCCCCATACGGAGGATGGCACATGGTAGAGATCGTCGAAGTGAAGAACCGGCGCGACCTGAAGCGCTTCATCGCGTTTCCCCATCAGCTGTACCGCGGCCATCCGTATTGGGTGCCGCCTCTGACCTTCGATGAACGGAATACGCTCAGCCGCGCTAAAAATCCCGCTTTCGCCTTTTGCCGGGCTCGTTACTGGCTGGCCTTGAAAGACGGCCAGGTCGCCGGCCGCATCGCCGGTATCATCAACAACCGCTCAATCCGGGAGAGCGGCAAGAAGTACGCGCGTTTCGGCTGGATTGATTTTATCGATGACGATGCCGTATCGGCCGCGCTGCTGGGGACGGTCGAGGCATGGGCCCGGGAAAACAAGCTCGACGCGGTGCACGGTCCGCTCGGTTTTTGCGACCTGGACAAGGAAGGGATGCTGATCGACGGCTATGACGAGCTCAGCATGTTTATCACGCTGTACAATTACCCCTATTATCCGCAGCACCTGGAGCGGCTGGGCTATGGCAAGGCAACCGACTGGCTGGAATACGAGATCAAGGTTCCGGAAAAGATCCCCGATCGCCTCGAGAAACTCAACACGCTGATCGAAAAGCGCCTGCAGGTCACGGTCGTCCGTTCCCGTAAGAAAAAGGTTTTCATGCCGTACGCACCGGCCATCTTTGCCCTGCTTAACGATGCGTATCAGGACCTGTATGGTTTTGTCGCCCTGTCCGACGAACAGGTTCAGTGGTACATCCGGCAATACTTCGGCGTAATCAATCCCGACTACCTTCGCGTCGTGCTCGATCCGGCAGGTGAGCTGATCGCCTTCGGCATCGCCATCCCCTCCCTGGCCAAAGCGTCACAAAAGGCAAAAGGCCGCCTGTTCCCGTTCGGATTCGCTTATATCCTGCGGGCCATGCGGAAAAATGACCGTCTCGAGTTGCTGCTCATTGCGGTGCGCAAGGACTACCAGGGCAAGGGGATCAACGTCTTGCTGCTCAACGACATCAACAAGGCTGCCATCGCGAACGGCCTAAGCTATGCCGAAACTGGCCCCGAACTCGAGACAAACAAAGATGTGCAAAGCCTCTGGAAGTATTACGAAACCCGGCAGCATAAACGACGCCGCTGCTATATCCGGCTGTTAAACACGAGATGCGAGGCAACAATCAAGCAGGCAGGATATCAAGCGGGTCACGGCGCGGCGTCCGGCACTCCGGATCATGGCCTGCTCAGCCCGTTGATTCAGATCGTGGATTTAGCTATAAGAACGCGAAACGTAAAAAAATACGATGAGCGAGTAAACATGGCGGGCAACAGGGTCATCTGCTCGCAAAACAATATCGATTACATAACGATTCGCAAAGCGATGGTCCAAGGCGCACGCACCCAGGCTGAGGTTGCAAAACGTGCGGGGGTCTGCACGGTATGCGCAGGCTGCCGAGCAAAACTAGATCAAATCCTGAGTTCGGTTTGCGGCTGCAGAAAAATTCCGTTAAAGGCCGTGGTCAACGCAGTTCAGATGGGTGCCGACACCGTAGGAAAAGTTGGCGCGTTGACGGGTGCCGGTACGGGTGTTGATGAAGTCAGCGGGGAAGCATGCGGCAAATGCAAAGGTCTGATCCAGAACATCATCGACTTAGGCCGATAACCTGACGCAGCACAGCGTCAAAACCTACTGGGCCGCATATGCGGTTTGGATAACGGCAAAATCCAATTGAAGAAGCACAGAGATAGAGCATCAGCAACGGAGGCAAGGCGCGCATTTTTCTTGTGTTCCTGTCGCATAGGGTTGACGCGGCAGCATGCATTTCGGATATCCGGATTCCATCGGGCAGTAACCCACCGCAGCGACCCGCATCGATGGCATGAAACCTCTGGCGGGCTGGCCGGATCATCCTCAAACGGACGGTCTGCTACATGCTCGCGGCATCGCCATACTGGAGCATCCAGTTGAAGCCATATTGATCGGTAAAATCGCGATATAGTCCGAAAAACATGGCTGACAGCGGGGTGGTCACCTTGCCGCTCTCCGACAGCTTGGCGAAGAGCGTGTCAATTTCGTCTCTGCTTTTGCAGACAAGGCAAATAGTCAGGGCATTTCCCTGGCTGTATGTATCCTGGTCGGCCAGATCTGATCCCATGAGCATGACTTTGTCACTGGTCGGGACCGAATGCATGATTTTTTCCAACATGGCGGACGGCATCGAGTCCCGGACAGCCGGTGTTTCACCGACCGTCATCAGGTGCAATCTCCCGCCCAGACAGCTCTGATAGAATGTCATCGCCTCCCGGCAATTGCCCCGAAATTTCAGGTACGCATTCAACTCGGCCATATTCGCACCTCCCCGGCAGCCTGAATCAAGCTATTTTTGCAGATAGGCTGTCAGTTTATCAAAGCTTTCATTTCAGCCTTGCTTCATGCCCGCAAGATCCTGATCGGATATCGTTGAAACATCCTCATACATCAATGTAAATTTTGTTTTGCCGTCACCTTCTTCAAACTGGATGAGCATCACACTTTCCAGCGGAAAATCCGGGCTCATGCCATAAGATGCCGCGCTGACGATATTGCCGTTTACATCGGCAACGAATCGGTCAGGACGAGTTTCTTCAGCGCAACCACCTCCCGGATGGTGCCGGTGCTCCAGAAGTCTTTGCCTTCCGGTGACCGCATGCAATACAAGTACTGGCCGCCCGGCCGCAAATCGATCCGGATAAACGGCGCCGTAAAGGCTTGGGGACCCCACCAAGCCTTGATGTCTGCCGGTTCTGTCCATGCCCGCCAGACCCGGTCAAGGCTGGCGTCCAGGACGCGGCTCAGGACAAGTTTCTTCTTGTCCTGTCTGGGTATCTCCATCCCAATCATCCAGTTGTTGCCTTGATTCACCTGCATGCCCATCGATTCCAGGCTGTCGGATGCCATCAGCTTGTTTTTGCCAATCGGCAGGCTGATGTGCATGATTTTCCGGCATCCGCTTCCGGTATGGTCACCCCTGACATCGGCATATCCCGAAAGCGGATCAGCGATGTGACCTCCCCGCCGAAAACGATTTGATAAATGTGAACTTCCTGTTGTATTTCCACTCAAACCTGGTTTAACCAGTACGTTTTGCGCCGTTTAGGTGAATAAACCTATTTACTCTTCGCTCGTACCAGCTTGATTATCTCATCATAATTCATCCCG
>JAAYJD010000340.1 GCA_012523135.1 Clostridiaceae bacterium | reverse complement strand
CTGGCGCGGCTGTCCTGCTGCTTGATACGGCGCGCCGCGGCCACCATCGGCGTGTGGGAACTGGAAATGCAAGAACCGAGCGCGGGGAAAGTCCTTTTGGCAAACATCTCCCAGGACGGGCAGCAGCTGGTACCCAGGAACGGCTGCTCCTTCGGC
Organism: Clostridiaceae bacterium; assembly: GCA_012523135.1. GTDB lineage: Bacteria > Bacillota > Clostridia > Saccharofermentanales > UBA5734 > JAAYBY01. Next base: position 1,514 of record JAAYJD010000340.1, on the reverse strand, counting down.
ACCTTGGCCAGAAATTCGTCCGCCTCGTGCAGCGAACCGATGTCGGCGCCCCAGCCGACTTCGATCACATCGGCAAACCCCAGCTTTTTCAGTCCGGACACGATTTTGCCCGGTGTGGCCAGGGGACCGAACTGGCCGACGAAGGAAGGCGCAATGGTCGCGAAGACCGGCTCCTGGCGGCGGATGGCGGTGATGACCTGGAAAATCTCAGATTTGTCGGCGATGGCCGCAAACGGACAGCTGACGATGCACAAGCCGCAGGAAACGCATTTTTCCTGGTCGATCCTGGCTCTGCCCAACTCGTCGCTGGCGATGGCGTCGGCCCCGCAGGCTTCGGCGCAGGGACGGCCGAAACGGACGATCGCCTGGTATGGGCAGGCCTCGACGCAGCGGCCGCAGCGGACACAGGTGTCCGTGTCGATGATGGCCGCGTTTTTCCCGATCGAAACCGCTTTGACCGGACAAACTGACGTGCAGGGGTGGGCCAGGCATTTACGGCAATTGTCGGTGACAAAGAAGCGGTCGGTCGGGCAGGCGGTGCAGGCGAAGGGGATGATGTTGACCAGCGGGACGTCGAGCACCTTGTCCCGGCTGGCGCAGTCGGCCATACCGTCGGTGAAGGGCTGGTAGTTGTCCGCCGGGCGCAGGGGCAGCCCCAGGGCCAGGCGGATGCGCTCGCGGATGATGGCCCGCTCCTTGAAGACGCTGTCGCGGTACTGCGGCACTTCGCCGGGGATGATGCGATAGGCGCTCTCGTAGAAATAGGTGAAATCCTGGCTGTCCAAGTCACGTTCGTAGGCAAACCGGGCCACTTCGGAAAAGACCTGGCGCCGGATCTTGGTAATCGGAGTGAACAAGCCGCGCATCTTCATAAGCTGCCTGCCCTCACGTCCGCTGCTGGGCCAGGGCCATGATCCGGGCCATGACGCTTTCGGAGTTCGTCTGGAGCAGCACATCGCCGTTGATGATGACCACCGGTGCCTGGCGCCCGTCGTCGCAGAGATTGCGGCAGGGAACCGGTTGAACGGCGATGTCCAACGCGGCGTCGACCTCCTGCAGCGAGGTGATTGCCTCGAGGATATCCATGGCGCCCATCAGGGTGCACTGGGTTCCGACACAGACTTCGACACGGATCGTGTTCATGCGAGCCTCCTGTTCTGGTGGATTACATGAGTATAACTTATTGTAGCATGCACGCGCTTGGGACCGCAACGCCAGGATAAACGCATCAATTTCGCAGAAAAATGAATAGACCCGTGTCAAACGCTCTGACGACAGGCATTTGAAAAACAGCTCTCCCCAAAAGCAGCAAGCAATTTGTGTCAAAAAGCTTGCTGCTTTGCTGTTTGTGTGGTATAATATTCCGTTCATATCATAGGAGGTACGAAGTATGAGCGAGATCTCGCAGGTGCGCCAGGCGATCGCGCGCCTGATGCAGCAGCGCGAGCCGGTCTTGGACCAGCTGTTGCGCGGCAAGCCGTTTATCGCGGCACAAGTCTATGAGCGCTATAAGG
>JAAYJD010000339.1 GCA_012523135.1 Clostridiaceae bacterium | reverse complement strand
TGGTGCATCTTGTTGTGCAGCGCGTAGCGGTAGGGGGACGCCTGGTAGGAATCGTTTTCCGGCAGCGCAAGCGCTTCATCCGGAACCTGGAAGGCAAAGGCCAGGATCGTCTTCAGGCCCGGCGCCTGGCGCAGGACAGCCGCGCCAAACTTGGATTCGCCGTCCAGCGGCGCGGCGGCGGCAATCTCGGCCCCCAGGCCGACTGCCCGGGCGATCAGGTCATCGCGCAGCTTTTTATAAGTCGGCATGTTGGCCGGGTAGCGCCGGCTCATCTTGAGCATGGCGATGCGCTTGTGGTCGCGCCCGAAAGAGGGTTCGCCGGTGCGCAGGTGAGGCGGCAGGCAGACTTTCTGGCAGACGCCGCGCTCGTGGACATATTCGCCGACTGTGGCGATCTCGCGGCTGATGTCGGTCTCGTCGATGTGCTCGTTCTTGAGCGTGGGCGAGTCCAGGCGCAGGTTGAAGTGCTCGGCCCAGGCGCAGCGCCAGATGTTCTTGTTGGCGTACTTGAAGGTTTTGTCCTCGATCTGGACCATGCGCGGCGGCCCGTCGAAATCGCGATGCAGCGCTTCGGTGGGGCAGTTCTTGATGCAGTCGCCGCACATGTCGCACAGCTCGGGTCCGCTGTAAAGCGGCGTCGGCGCCAGTTCGGCTTCCGTGATGACGGAGATGTAGCGGACGCGCGGTCCGTATTCCGGCGTGATCGCCAGGCCGGACCAGCCGATCTGGGCCAGGCCGGCTGCTGTCGAAGCATGGATATGCGACAGGTCCGGCGTAAACCAGCTGTTGACACCTTCATATTTGCGATAGCGCCAGATGTTGGATGAGGCGATGCCGATCGCCTTGTAGCCGTATTCCTCCAGCAGGCGGACCACCTTGTAGCCGGTCCGGTCCAGCAGGCTGTTCTGGTCCATCCATCCGCCGGGCCCGACATGGTGCGGGGTCGGTTCGCCGCCCATTTCGAGCCAGGTGTCGGTGATGTAGATGCCCATCACGATGACGCTCTTCGAGCCTTCCATGATGGCCATCGGGGACAGCAGGAACGGCGCGTTGGCCCAGCGGCTGACCGGGGCGAACCCGACCAGGTCCATACCGTTCTGGATCACGCAGCTCTTGATCTTTTCTGTCATGATGCGGTCAATCATATCCATTCTCCAATCGGAAATTGTTTTCATAGCAAGGCCGGTTCCTGTTCCAGGCTCTCGGAGCGGAAGGCAGGAACCGGCCTTGCGTGCATCGCTATGCAGCCGTCAGTACAACTTATTTGAACGTGTCGTACCAGGCGTTGACGGCTTCGAGCACTTGATCGCCGCCAGATGCTTTCCATTTGCTGACAAACTCGTCGAACTTGTCGATGGTCCAGGCACCGGTGATGATCTTGAGGTAGTACTCGTCGCGCAGATCGGTCAGCGCGCTGGTGTATTCGGTCAGCTCAGCGATCGGTGGCGCGTAGTTCATCGTGACATCGTATTTGCAGAATTCAGACATCGGGAAATAGCCGTCGGAGAATCCTTTTAGCTTGACGCGGTTGAGGAAGTCCTTCTCGGTGTCCCACATGTTGTAGTAGATGCGGTAACGGATATTTTCGGCTTCAGCAGTCTGGTTGATAACGCCGTCCGCGGCGACCGTGTAATGCTCATTCTCCCAGCCATAAGAAATGACCAGGCGGATGTCGTCAGAGATGCAGCGGTCGAGGAACATAACGGCTTCTTTGGTCTTGGCGCCGGCCGGGAAGAGGAAATAGACGCGTACCGGCGAGTTCAGGTTGAAATAGGTCGGCTGGCCGTCGATCCCTGTCGGCGGCTTGATGACGGCGTACTTGAAGCCGACATCGCGGTCCTTGAGCGAATCGTTCAGTTCTTTGACCGTGGTCCAGCCGGTGGTGTAGAGCGCGCCGCGGCCATTGGTCATTTTTTCGTTGGCGATCGTGCCGGTGTTGACGGCAAATTCGGGATCAACCAGCTTGCGGGCGAACAGGTCAGCGGAGAATTCCAGCATTTTGCGGGCATTGTCGCTGATCCAGGTGGCAACCAGCTTGCCGTTTTCCGGCTTATAGGCTTCGTTCAGGCCGTAGGCCAGTTCGAAGACGCCCATGCTCTTGTTGTAGGCGACATACGGGACGGTGTCTTCGCCGCCCAGCTTCTGCTCCAGGACCATTTCCAGGAAAGCGACATAGTCGTCCAGCGTTTCCATCGGGGGGTTGCCCAGCTTTTCGAGCAGATCCTGACGGACGACAACACCGGAACTCGAGAACTGGTTCTGCGGCACTGGCACGGCGAAATGCTCGCCGTTCAGCTCGACCGCTTTCCAGGTCGCATCCGGTACGACGGTCTTGATGTTGGTCGTTTCTTCGATAAAGCTGTCGACAGGTTCGAGCAGCCCCTGGTTGGTGTAGTCGGCAAAGATGTTCTTGTCACCGGTGTAGAGAACGTCCGGCGGGTTGCCTGAGGCCATGATCATGTTCATGGCTTCACGGCCGTTGTCGCGCGGCGCGATGATCCAGGTGACGTCATAGCCGGTCATTTCCTTGATGTAGTTGATGATCTTGTTGTTGTTCTCGTCTTCACCAGCCG
>JAAYJD010000060.1 GCA_012523135.1 Clostridiaceae bacterium | reverse complement strand
CCATGATATAGAGCAGCCGGTCCCGCTTGATGGCCCCGATCTCCCGCCTCAGCCGGCGGCGCATGGGTTCTTTGTACATTTTTTTGGCCATGAATCACGCGCTCCTTTAATCTTGAAAGACAGTCCGGCCCTTGCAGGCGAAAGCGTTCACCGGCCGGAGCAAATGAGCGAATCCGTCTGTTGTTATCTGCACCCGGCATATTCAGTTTATGGCATCGGGCTTGTGCAAATAATGGTGTATTGTGTTGTATTCATCGTGATTTCTATACAAAATAGAGAGGATTGTTTTGGTTAGTCGCCAAAAAGCGGCGAAAATGTCGCGGTGGAGTAACGATTTCTATACTGGTTGGGCGTGCAGTCCATCTGTTTTTTGAATTGGCGGAAAAAGCACTGCTCAGTCTCGAAGCCGGCCTCGCCGGCGACCTGGGCCACATTTTTGTCGGATGTCCGCAACAGCCTTGTCGCATGGCGGATACGCAGGTTGTTGAGGTAATGGGCCGGCGAGATGCCGACTTCCTCGCGCATCAGGCGGTACAGGTAGGGGGCGCTGATAAACAAAGCCGCGGCAATCGCGTTGACCGTCAGCGACGAGCGGTAATTGGCCTCGATAAACGTTTTGGCCTGGACGACGATATCCGACTGCTTCTGGCTGGCGCGTCTTTGAAACGCGCCACCGAGCCGGTCGGCAAAGGTGCGCACCAGCCCGCTGGCTTCGGCGCGCGTGACCTGATCGAGCTGCTGGATCAGGTCCGGGCCGGCGATCGAGGGGTCCAGTTCACTTTCGTTGAAGTCGTACATCAGCTGGCGCATGTTCAGGGCGGCATTATGCAAAACCTGCCGGAAGACATCGTCAGGGCTGGCATGAAGCATGTTTTCCAGCTGATCGAACAACTCGAGCGCCAGGCTGTGCCGGCCGGTGCGGACGGCATCGAGCAGCTTTTCTTCGGTTTCCAGCGGATAAACCCAGTTGCTGACAGTTTCGGCCGGTGCAGCCCGAAGTTCGGGCGGCGGTTCCGGCTCGCGAATCGGCTCCGGCAGATCGGCCGGAAACGACGGCTCCGGCTCCGGAACCTGTGCGACGGCCGTATCAGGCGGTTCTTCAACGGGTTCCGGCTTTAAGCCGTCAAGCTGCCGGCCGAGCCGGGTCAATTCGCGCTGCATCTGCCAGAGCGATCGGACAGCCAGCAGGAGAACGGCGGTCAGGACAAGCATAACCAATACAAACAGCCAGTCGGCCGGGCGGATCGCACCGGGACCGGCCAACAGGGCGGCAAGCGCCCGGACTTTGTCCGGCTGTTCTGCAAGCATAGGGGGCTCCCTCAAGCCAGTTTACTGGTCGCTCAGCCTCGAGAGCGGATTCTGGCGATGGCATTCCTCGATGACGGCGATCTGGCGCCGGACCTGCTGCGGCGTGATGGCCAACGGCGCACCTTCGGCCAGGCTCTGATACAGGCGGCGGTAGAACGTGGTGGCGATGGTCTGGAACAGGTCCTTGTTCTCGTCCGCGACATCCCAGGATTTTTCGTGCCAGGTGAGTGTTTCGCCGCAATAGGCCGGCGTGCCGTCCGGCTTGGCCAGCGGGGTCCGGACCAGTTGCTGGGGCGGCGCTTCCTCGGGCCGGTAGTATTTCCAGTCGATGTGGGTCATGCTGCCCTTGAGGCCGCCGCGAGTTCCCTGGACCTGGTAGGTGAAGCAGGGGTAGGCGCAGCAGGACGAAATCTCCAGGTCAATGACGGGATGGCCTGGCGCGTGCAGCAGCAGCTTGACATAGTCCTCGGCGTCGCCGAAGGTGTTGGCCCGGTCCATGCGGCAGAACACCTGCGGTTCGACATCGTCCCCGAACAGCACCAGCGCCTGGTCGAGCGGGTGCGGTCCGGTATTGAGCAGGTTGCCGCCGTTGTAGTCCTGAATGCACTGCCAGTCCCAACGGCGCGCGTAACCGTTGAACGCGATGCTGATCTGGACGATGCGCCCCAAATCGCCGCCGGCGATAATCTCCTGAACTTTCTGGAAATAGGGTGCGAAACGGGACTGCTGGAAGATTGCCAGGATGCGGCCGGCCTTTTGGGCGGCCTCGATCATGGTGTCGACCTCGGCGACATGGCGGGCCATCGGCTTTTCAACCAGAACATTGAAACCGTGTGAGAGCAAATCGAGCGTAACGGGCACATGCAGATGGCTGGGCGTCGCGTTGACCACCAGGTCGATATCCTGGCGACCGAGCAGGTCGCGGTAATCCGCATAGGTGGCGCAGCCGATCTCGGCCGCGGCCCGTTCGCGCCGATCCGGCAGCGGGTCGACAACGGCGACGATCTCGTACAAGTCCTTCAGCAGGGAGAGGTTGGCGGCGTGGATATCGCGTCCACTGCGGCCCTGGCCCAGGATAGCAAGCTTGATTCGTGACATATTGGCTACCTCGCAATGAAAAGATGGCAGGGCGACCGGCAGGAAGCCTGCACACCTATTCTACCATATTGGACAAGCCGGGACCGCTTGCTTACAATGAAACCAGGAAAGAAAACACCGCATGCTTTTCGGTAACAGGAGGACGCTATGAACACGACCTTGCAGGCCATTTCGAACCGGCGCAGCATTCGCAGCTTCGCAGCCGCACCGCTCAAGCAGGAAGAGATCGACGCCCTGATCGTGGCCGCGCTGGCCTCGCCGACGGCGATGAACCGCCAGCTCTGGGAGTTTCGCTTCATCACCAGCCAGAGCCTGATCGAGGCGATGAACGAGGCTGCCCTGAGCCATTTCCGCAGTATCGGCGACCAGGCGGCCCTGGACCGGATCGCTGCCCGCCATGCGAGCATCTTCTACGGCGCTCCCCTGCTGGTGGTCATCGCCATACCGGCCGATGCCGGCCGCTACGCCGCGATCGATGCCGGTATCGCCGTCGAGAATCTGGCCATCGCCGCCCAGTCGCTGGGGTTGGGATCGTGCATCATCGGGATGGCGTCGGCGTCCTTTACCGGAGCCAGGGGGAAGGCGATCCTGGAACAGATGGACTGGCCCGAAGGCTACGAATTTGCCATATCGATCGCCATCGGCCATCCAGCTATGAGCAAAGAAGCCCACGAACGGCATCCCGAAAAAGTGCGCCAGCTCCGCTGACACTCGCCACGATGCGGCCCGCATGTTAAAATGGAGCTAGACAAACAGGCTTGCTTTTGAATCAACCGCACGGGCGATGCTTCCGGCATCTGCTGAAAGGAGGCCGTCATGTTTGAAAAAGTGTTGGTCATTTCCGAACTGCATTACCATTTTGACTATGTGCTGCATGGCCTGCTGGGCTTGAAAAAGCTGGGCACCCGCTCGGTGCTGCTGGTTCAGTGCCTGAATCCACAGGAGCTGAACGACACGGTCTCCACCTTTGTGACCGGCATCTACAAGGAGCACCTCGACGCCCAGGAGCAACGCCTGACCGAGCATGGCTTTTCCGTCACCACGCGCCAGATGATCGGCGTTTTCCGCGACAGCATCAACCAGCTGGCCCGGGACGAGCGATGCGGCCTGGTGATCGTCGGCGCGCCGGAACGGAGCATGCTGGGCAGCCTGTTCGACGGGGGGGCCGCCTACCACATGATGCACGGCAGCCTGATTCCGCTGCTCCTGGTACGCACGCCGCCGAGCATGGATCCCCACGAGCTGAAGCTGCCGGACGGCAGCCTGAGCGACCATTTGCTCTTCCCGACCGATTTTTCGGATAACGCCGCGCGCGCTTTCGACATTGTCCGCCAGATCGCCGCCAAAGGGATCCGCAAGCTGACGGTGCTGCATGTGCAGGATAAAGCCAAGATCGATCCCCATCTGCTCGGCCAGCTGGAGGCCTTCAACCAGAAGGACACCGCCCGGCTGGAGGAGATGGCGGAAATATTGCGCCAGGACGGCTGCCCGGACGTGTCGACGCTGCTGCTATATGGTTCGCCGACCAGCGAGATCCTGCGCGTCATGCACGAGTTGCAGGCGACGGCCGTGATCATGGGCAGCCAGGGGCGCGGCTGGATCCGGGAGATCTACCTGGGCAATGTCAGCCACAGCATCGCCCGCCACGCTTCGGTACCGGTGCTGCTGATCCCGTCTCCCCGCGAGGAAGACAGCTAAAAGAATGATGTTGATAAAGTAATTTTTTTCATAACTGGTTGGATTGACCGCCTTTGGACCGTTTAGGGGGGATGCCTGTTTTCGTGCCCCTTTTAACTTCAGCAACGAAGACACGTTCGATTTCAAGAGCCTGATCCAAAAAATCGGCCAGGATGACATCGAGATCGTCGACCTGGACGGGATCAACGCGGAAGACCTGCTTGACGACAACGACATCGTCATTTTTTCACTGCCCTTGCGGAACTGAGGATACCGTCTCCCGGGTCGCCAAGGCCGTCGGCAAGCCGGTCCTGCTTTAAGCCCGCGCGACGAGGACCTGCTGCCGTGTCTGTTCGATCCGGGACGATGCCAGGTTGCTGATGTCCTTATCCTGAGCCTTCTTGCGCCTCGTTGATGGCGAACCCGTAGGCGTCGGGGCTGAAGCTGCCGAAGATCAGGCGGCTGAAGACGCGGTCCGGCCTGACCCAGTAGGCAGGCCGGTCGCCCTCCCGCCTGAGCATGATGCGGAACGGCTCTGAACCGCAGAGACCAAAGTCCGCTTTGGCCAGGCGGATCGTCAGATGACCGCCGGCGCGGCTGAGGCGGTATTTATTCGCTTCCTGCTCGGCCGCACCGCTATAAAGGCCATACCACAAGGGCGATTCGCAGGCGCTCACGAAGGTATTTGCATCGGACGCCAGCTCGTCCCCGCCGATCTCAAAGGTGATCGGCGCCGAGGGTACAAAGAAGGTGTATTCGCCCTGCAGCCGGATCCTGGCCTGGGACGGCGCGCGCAGCTGGACGATATAGTCCGGCCCGTCGCAGGCGAACCGGACCGCGGTCGTCTCGTCAATCTCGCCGTTTTCATACGTGAAAGGTTCCCAGGCGGCCTGTTCGATCCGGCAGGTTTGGATCACGTAACGGTGGCTGTCGGGAGCCTGCCCGGTATAGAATTCCAGCGGCGCCAGTCCGGCTTCCAGCCGCTGCTTGACCGCGGCAAAGTCCGTCGTGAGCGACAATAACAGCTGGTCGGCCCGCCAGAACAGCTTTTCCGGAAAGAACTTATAGGCCAGCGCTTCGGCGTGGTAGCCAACGCTGGGCTCTAACGCGCAGATTGCAGCCAGTTCGCCGGACAGCTCGATTTCCCGCCTGACGATCGCCTCCAGGCGTTCAAGCAGCACCTGCGCGTCGCCGCGGCCCAGGCCGAGCTCGTTTCTCAGCGTGTAGAAGACCAGCGCGTCGCGGGCACTTTCAAACATCAGGTCCAGGGCCCTGGCGGTGTTCTGCTGGGAACGCTGCGCCGGCGTCGCGGCGTCGTTCGGAAACTGGGCCAGGCCCCGGCGCCAGGTCTGGCCCAGCTGGTCCAGCAGCAGGCAGGTTTCGTCGGGGGTAAAGGTGTGCAGCAGGCATTCGCCGAAGCGGTCGCCGTTGTGGTCTTCGGCTTTCCAGGCTTTGGCCAGCGGCAGATCGACCGGCTGCAGGAACAGCTTCCAGGCGGGCGCGTCGTTGAGCGGGCCATACCATTCGAAAGCGACGGATGACGGCACATGCTGGTAGCTTTCCGAAAAAAGCGCCCAGGCGTCGGCCACCCGGCCGGCATCTTCCGGCCAGGTGATCGCCGCCAGCTGGCAGAGGAACGTCTTCTTGTCGTCGAAATGGTCCAGGAAGGCCAGCTCACCCGCGGCCTTGGTCATGATCGACGGGTAGCTGCCGAAGTACCAGCTGTATTGCGCCCCGGTGACGCCGCTGGCGCGCATCGCCTTGAACTTGTCGAACAGGATGCCCGGCACCGGAATGTAGGGGACTGAGGCGGTTTCATGCGAGCAGGCGACCTGCAGCTTGGCATACATGGGGTGGCTGGTTGCCTGGTTGACCTGCGCCGACGCCTTGAAGACTTCGCCCGGCCCGACGTAAGACAGCCAGTAATCGAGCGCCAGGCGTGTCTTGCCCAGCTGCTCGTTGAGCCCGTAGTCCTCGAAATTCTGCATGTGGATGACGTGGCTGTCCCGGAACCGGCACGATTCGCGCACATCGTCGAGCTGCCAGCTCCGGTGGTCGTAGGTCCAGCTGATCAGCTCGGCGTCCGGCTTGACCGAGGCGATGCCGCGCCACAGCGCCGCTTCGCATGCGGCCAGCGCCTGGCCCAGCGTCTGGCCGTTCGCCTGGCAATAATCGCATGCCAGGACCGGCCGCGAGGCACAGCTCGACAGGCTTTCCCCGGCCGATATGACGATCAGGCCCTTAAGTCCGGGCGCCAGGGTGAACAAGGTGCGACCGGCTTCCTCGGCATAGGCCACGCCGAGCGGCCGGCTCGGGCAGACCAGGCCATTGGGCTTGCCCTGGTAACGGCCCATCAGGTCGGGGTGGTTTTTGAGGGCGTCGTTCATGTAGGTCGACGCCGGTTCGTTGGCCAGCAGGTAGACCCCGATGCCGTAGCGGGCGCATTTCGCGATAGTCCGGTTGAGCTTGACGATGCTTTTTTCCCAGTTGATGCCGTATTCCGGGATGATTTTGGACGGCAGCATGAAGCGGAAAGCGGTCGAGATCCAGATGCCGTTGATGCCGTCATGCGCCAGGCGGTTCAGGTAGTTGTCGCTATAATAGTCGACATCGTCGGCAAGTTCTTCGCTCTCGGGCAGGTGCTCGTTGAGCGGACTGAAGACGCAGCGCGCGATCCGGCTGCACAGCCATGGCTTGCGGGTGACGCTGCCGTCCGTCGGCAGAAAGCCGCCGCGCCGCTGCAGCTCGTCTTCGACGAAAACCAGTCCGCGGCGGATGCCCTCCGAGTCGCCGGCCGAGATGACGCACCGGTCGGCTTCAAATTCGATGGTATAGGATTCGAAAACATCGCTGGCCCGGAACTGGCAGCTAAAGCGGTAACCGGGGCCGCTGGCGATCCCGGCTGCGGCCATGAACACGCGGAAGTCGTCCGTGGCCGTATCCAGCAGACCTTCGCTGTCGGGGAAATCGACCTCAAGCAAGGCCGATGCGATGCTGCTTTTCGGCGCAAACAGGTGGACAGGGTCATTGAGCTCCTGGAGAAACTTCAAGGCGGGCTGCCTGGCTTTGAACGGGTCGTCGATCACGCGGTACCGCATACGATTGCCTCCTTGTCCGTGGGACCTGGCTGCTTGATGCGAACGTCAACGGGAGATACTTGCATCATACGCGCCTTTGGCCCGGTGGGCAATGAGGACGGCGGTTACGGCCAGGCCAGATCGATCCGGCCGATCGCCCTGGCCTGCACGACGGTCTCCAGGTGCACCGGGCTGGTCGGCTGCGGCTTGACCGGGTCGCTTTCCATCTGGACTGAGGCGACCGCTGCGTCCCGCTTGTCCACGCGCAGCTGCACGTCGGCCTGCCTGGCGCCGCGTGCCGCCGCGGCCTGGCGCGCCTCCTGCTCGGCCTGTTCCCGGGCCCAGGTGACGGCGTGGTCATGGGCCTGGAAATGGCAGGTGCTGGCCTTGCTGAATCCGTCGTAGCCGGTGATGCCGGCTACGGCGTAGCGCGGCTTGATCAGGACCTCGGCCGTCGCCACGACCTGGCCGGTGATGGCCCCGACCGCGTTGGCGACCGCGGCATGACGCGGGATGCAATCCGTTGTCCGCATGAAACGGGCCACGGTCGGCAAAAACAGGTGAATCGGGGCGCCCAGGCCGATCAGGGGGACCGTGCAGGTCATTTCCGGCTGCAGGAAGCGGACCTGGCTGTCCGGCTGCATGTGCTGGCGCAGCAGTGTCCGGCCCAAACCGACGACGCCGGCCAGGTTCTGCCCGGAATCTTTTGCGTATTCATGGCCCAGCAGCATCTCGAGGATAGCGGACCCCAGCATCTCCTTGACCGTGTTCTGAACCTCGGCGATCAGGTCCTCGCGCGAGATCGACAGCTGCAGCGCCATGATGTCGGCCCCGATTTCGGCGGCTTTCTTCTGCCAGGCCGGGTAGTCGCCCGTGAGGTGCATGATGTCCGTCGGCGTCAGGCCGCAGCGCATCACCCGTTCTTGCTGCTCCAGTCGCTCGGTTTTCAGGTTGTAGATGGTCGCGCCGACCTTGTCCGCCAGGTTCAGAAGGCTCAAGGGGCCGTTCTGCAGGGCGGCCAGGATCCGCTGCTCCTGGGGGGTCAGGGACCCGGCTGCGATATTCGCCGGCTTGTCCACGCGATAGAAGAACTCGGCCAGCGACACGGTGTGTCTGCGTTCGGCCTGGAGCAGCAGCTCCAGCTGTTCCAGGACTTCGGGCCAGCGCCCGGCCGCCCAGGACAGGGGCGCCGCCCGGCGCGGCCCGATTACCAGATGCGTGTTCTTATGGTGCCGGATCAGGCTGTCGCCGCCCAGGCCGACCGTCTGGATCTTGATCGAGCGAATGCCGGTGCGCCAGGAACCGATCTGGGCGCCTTCCGCGGCCATGACCGGCCGGCCTTGTAGCACGAGGGCGATGTCGCTGGTCGTGCCGCCCATGTCGATAACAATGCCGCTTTCGATCCCCGTCAGGGCCAGTCCGCCGGCCACGCTGGCTGCCGGACCGCTCAGCAGGGTTTCCACCGGCTTGTCGCGGGCGACAGCCTCCGCCATCAGGGACCCGTCGCTGCGCACGATGACCAGCGGCGCCGCGATCCCGCGCCGGTCCAGGCTTTGCCGGACGGCGTCGAGAAAGGCATTGATCAGGGGCAGCAGCCGGGCGTTAAGCAGGGCGCTGGCCGCTCGGCGCAGCGAGTTGAGCGTGTCGCTGATTTCGTGGCCGCAGACCACCGGTTTGCCGGTCCAGCCGTGCAGCAGTTCCCTGGCTTTGCTTTCGCAGGCGGTGTTGCGCACGCCCCAGAGTTCGACGACCGCGTAGGCGTCGGCCTGGCCGGACGGGAGATCGATGCGGTCTTTCAATT
>JAAYJD010000059.1 GCA_012523135.1 Clostridiaceae bacterium | reverse complement strand
TCGGCATCGCCCAGCTCGACCGCCTCCGGGATATCTGCGACCGGCGCGGCCGCTACGGCGACGGCCTGACATCGGGCATCGCCGGTCTGCCCGGCATCCATCCGCCCCGGGTCCGGCCAGGCTGCCGCTCCAGCTACTGGTTCTACATGCTGCGCATCGACGAACAGGCGTCCGGCGTCGGCCGCGACGATTTCTGCGCGGCCCTGCGGGCGGAAGGCGTGCCCTGCGACCCCGGCTACATCCCTTCCTGCGTCTACGCTTATCCGCTCTTCCAGAACCTGTCCGCCTATCCGGGGACGCACAGCCCGTTCGACAGCCCCTATTACGGCCGCCCGATCCATTACCCGGCCGGATTGTGCCCGACGGCCGAGGCGATCCTGGCCACGGCGGTCCGTTTGCCGGTCAGCGAATTCTACACCGACCAGGACCTGGAGGAAGTCATCGCCGCGATCCGCAAGGTCGCCGCCTATTACCAGGAGAACAGGCCATGATCATCGACGCCCACAACCACCCGGAATGGTACGGCTACAACCTGGAGCTCTTCCTGGCCAATATGGACCAGGTCGGCATCGACCGCACCTGGCTGCTTTCCTGGGAAGCGCCCCAGGACGAATACGACCCCGTCTACAAGCCCCTGATCCCGGACCCCGGCCCGGAAGGCCCGATCGCGTTCCGGCACTGCCTCGATTTTTACAACCGGGCGCCGGACCGTTTCGTGCTGGGCTATGCCCCTGACCCGCGCCGCCCGGACGCGCTTGACCGCCTGGATGAGGCGGTTCGCGAGCACCACGTCCGCATCTACGGCGAACTGAAGCTGCGCATGATGCTCGACAACCCCGACGCCATCCGTGTTTTCCGTTATTGCGGCGCGCACCGCCTGCCGGTCGTGCTGCACCTTGACTACGAGCTGCCGGCAGGCCCTGACTCCCCGCGGCCCAACTGGTGGTACGGCGGCGGCATCGAGGCCCTGGCCCGCACCCTGGCGCTCTGCCCGGAAACGGTGTTTCTCGGCCACGCGCCGGGTTTCTGGGCCCATATCTCCGGCGACGAGCTGTACCGAACCGAATCCTATCCCGCGGGACCGGTTTTGCCCGGCGGCCGCTTGCTGGAACTGCTCGAAACCTGTCCCAACCTGTTCTGCGACATCTCGGCCGGTTCCGGCTTCAACGCGCTCAGCCGCGATTTAGGTTTTACGCGCGATTTCATCCTGGCCTACCAGGACCGGATCCTGTACGGCCGCGACTACTTCGACAACCGGCACCAGGACCTGATCCGCCAGCTCGACCTGACGGACGATGTGCGCGCCAAGCTCCTGGGCGGCAACGCCTGCCGGCTGGTGCCCCTTTCGTGATGAGGTGACTGTTATGGTTGAAAAAATCCGGCTCGCGGCGATCCACGCCCGTTCACTCTTGCCATCGGGGCCGACCGGCAAACCGCAGCCTTCTGAGCTTCAGCTGCTGAAACAACAAAACATCGCCCGGACGGCCAATTTCCTCCACCAGGCGGGCCGGCTGGGCGCCGATCTCGCAGCGACCCACGAATGCTGCGATGCCGTCAACCTGGAAAGCCTCGTGGCCGACCGGGCTCTTTGCCTCTCCCTGGTCGAGACCATCCCCGGCCCGACCTCGGATCTGCTGGGCTCGATCGCCAGGCAATACGCCATGAACATCGTGGCCAATTACCACGAGCGGCAAGACGACACCCTCTACAACACCTCGGTCCTGATCGACCGGTTGGGGCGGATCACCGGCATTTACCGCAAGGTGCACCTGCCGCCCTCGGAAAAATGGGTCTGCTCAGCCGGAGATGCCATGACCGTGCTGGCGTCAGACATCGGCCACATCGGGTTCGCGACCTGCTATGACATCGTCTTCCCGGAGCACTGCCGGGCCATGGCCCTGAACGGCGCCGACATCATCGTGCACCAGACGATGGGCTGGGGCCTGGAAGAGCACGAAATCGGGCAAGCCCTGCTGCGGGTCCGCGCGGCCGACAACCAGGCCTGTCTGCTTGTCTCGAAAAACATCCAGTCGGTCAACGCCGCCTACGCCAAGAGCTGCGTGATCGACAACCGGGGGACCGTCCTGGCCGCGGCCGGGGGCGAGACGGAAACCGTGGTCAGCGCGGACCTGGCGCCGGATTACGACCTGGTCGTGCCGGATGGCTTCAACGCGCTGTTCTCCGGTGTCGACAGCGTGCGGGCCCGGCACCTGCTGGAGCGGCGGCCCGGGCTATACGGCGTGCTGAGCGATGAACAGCCGCCGCTCAAGCAAAACTATCCGGACATCGCCTTGCAGACATCGCCCGAGCAGGTCCGGGCGATCGTCCGCGAGCGCGACCAGTACCTGGACAACATCCGGCACAAACGGCCGGTCAAAATCAACTACCACTGGTAACGAGGTGACTGACATGGCAAACGAGAGGGATCAACTGGCCCTGTTCGGCGGCACGCCCGCGATCGGCCCCGCGCCCGAGGAGCTCTTCCGCTGGCCGATCACGACCCGCGAAGACGAGGACGCCATCCTGGAGGTCTTCCGGGCCAACGCCCAGTCCGGCACGCAGATCACCGAGCAGTTCGAGCGCGAGTTCGCCGCCTGGCAAGGCGCGCGCCACGCGGTCGCCTACTGCAACGGCACCCTGGCGGTGGAAGCCGCGATGTATGCCTGCGGCCTGGGCGCGGGCGACGAGCTGATCTGCCCGAGTAAAACCTACTGGGCGTCCTGCCTGCAAGCCTTCCGGCTGGGCGCCACGGTCGTCTTTGCCGACATTGAGCCGGATTCGCTCTGCATCGACCCAAACGACCTCGAGCGCTGCATCGGGCCCAGGACCAAGGCGATCATGGTGGTGCATTATTTGGCGCATCCGGCCAACATGGACGGGATCATGGCCGTCGCCAGACGGCATAACCTGCGCGTGATCGAGGATGTCTCGCACGCCCAGGGCGGCCTGTACAAGGGCCGCAAGCTGGGTTCCTTCGGCGACATCGCGGCGATGTCGCTGATGATCGGCAAGTCGTTTGCCACCGGCGAGATGGGCATCATCGTCACCGACAGCCGGGAGCTGCACGACCGCGCCCTGGCCTACGCCCATTACGAGCGCAACAACAGCCGCTACATCGAGACCGAAGACCTGCTGGCGTACGCCTCCATGCCGCTGGGCGGTGTCAAGGGCCGGGTCAACCAGATGTGCTCGGCGATGGGCCGCGTCCAGCTCAAGTATTATGACCAGCGCTGTGCCGAGATCCGCCAGGCGATGAACCTGTTCTGGGACCTGCTGGCGGATGTGCCCGGCCTCAAAGCCCACCGGGTCGATGAAGCGTCAGGCTCCACCATGGCCGGCTGGTACTGTCCCCACGGCATCTACAAGCGGGACGAACTGGGCGGACTGCCCCTTTCCTGCTTCGCCGAGGCGCTCAAGGCCGAGGGCTGCAGCATCTCGATCGGGGGCAATTTGCCGTTGCACACCCACCCGATCTTCCAGCATTACAACGGCATGAAGACGGAAAAACCGACCCGGATCGCCTTTGCCGAACGCGATGTGCGCCTGCTCGACCGTCCGCTGCCGGTGACCGAGTCGATCGAGATCTTCTCCATCCCCTGGTTCAAGCATGTCCGGCATGACATCATCGGGCAGTATGCGGCGGCTTTCCGCAAGGTCGCGGCCCATGCCGGGCAACTGCGCCGGCAGGCCAGGCCCGACGAAAGCCAGCCGGGCCGCTGGTATTTCTACGCCGACCCGGATGCCTGATCAGCCGGGCAGGTTTTCCAGGAAGCGGACCATGGCCCGGGCGTCCGGCGGGCAGCCCGGCAGATGGCGGGCGCAGCCGGCCGTGCACGATCCGATGCCGATGCCGTCGCACGGTTTGCCCTTGTAGCGCTGCCCGATCCGAAGCGGCTGCCGGATCGCGCCCAGGGTGCCGTGTTCGCGCAATCGTTCCAGGGCGTGCACCAGGCTGCCATAGCAAGCCGAGCAGGCGTCCTGGTCCGCGATCAGGCGCGTGAGCGCGCCCAGGCTGCGGATCTTAGGCAGCTGCGCGGAACCCAGGTCGTCGTTCAGGGCCGTGATCCGGGCGCGGGACAGGTCGGACGAGCCGACTTCCAGCGCTTCGGCATAGCCGATGTAGGGGATCTCGTCGTTTGAAAAGCCCATCAGGGACGCGACATAGCTGTCGGCCAGGACCGGGTCGCTCGCCGCGATGATCCGGTTCATGGCGACCGGGTGGCCGCCCTCCTCGAAATTGAGGTCGCCGCACAGGCCGTCGACCAGGATCAGGTCCTGGCGGATGATCGCGTTCAGGGCCGCGATCGGGCGATGCAGGCCCAGGCTGTGAAAGCGCCGCTTCTCCCGGTTGGGGATGCAGCCCTTGAGGTTCTTGAGCGCGCAGGTCATCCGGGTCTGGCAATGTCCCTTGAGCACCGGCACGTTGACCAGGCAATCAAGCTGCAGAACCTGCTCGCAGACGGCGATCTGCATGCCGCCGCCCGAACAGGCCCGGTCCGTGTCGCACTGCAGGTCAACCAGGGGAACCCGGAACCGGCGCGCCAGCTCCTCGAACCCGCAGGCCCGAAAAGCGCGCGATGTCTGGTCGCCGACCCAGGAGCCCTCCAGGATGACCAGGTTGCCGAACCCCTTGTTCTGGAAGTAGGCGAGAATGCCGGCCACCAGGTCGGGGTGCGTCGTCGCGCCGGTCTCGGCCTGTTTGGCGACCACCAGGTTGGGCTTGATGCCGATCCGGGCGTTTTGGGCCAGCCCGACTTCCGGGCGGATCTGCTCGAGCAGATCGAGCGTCATCCGGCAGGCGTCGCTGCCGTAGATCACGAAAAGATCCTTTTTATCCATGCGCGTCTCCGGGCAGGGTCCAACGGGTCCAGAGCAGGGCGGTGTTCTCTCCCGCGGCCGCTTTCTGGTAATAGACCGTGAAGATGCTGGCGTCGTTAAGCTCGACTGAGGCCGGATAGCCCAGGTCGGAATCGGGGCCGTCGTCGCGCAGCACGATCGGCGGCGACCAGCTGCGGCCTTCATCGCGGCTGATCATGGCCTGCTGACCCAAGGGAGGCTGGCGATGGCCGAAGACACAGACCAGGGCTCCGGAGGAATGCACCAGCAGGTGCGGCGGAGAACCGGGCGCGCCGGGCGGCCGGGCTTCGGACCAGGTGATCCCGCCGTCATCCGACTCGGTCTGGAAGATGGTGAACGGATCATGGCGGCGGCAATTTTCGCTGTGCTGGTAGCGGATCTGGCCCAGCAGGCGGCCGGACGGCAGGGCGGCGACATGCGGCTCGTGAAAATTGGCTGCTTCCGTGCCCGCGGGAAGCGGGACATCGCCCAGAATCTGCCAGCTCAGGCCTTCGTCGCGGCTGACCGCCGCCCGGATCTGACCATTGCGCTGTTTTTGGTGAAACGCCGCTCCGTGCGAGACGGCCTTGCCCAGGTAGACCAAACGGCCATCTGCCAGGCGGACCGGGCCATGCGGCGCCGTCACCGGAGCCGGAGCCGGATCGCTCCAGGACTGGCCGTCGGGGCTTGTCCTGGTCCAGGAACCCAGGTGGGCGAAGACCACCTCATCCGTCCAAACGGCGGTTTCGGCCCGGTAGCGGGCAAAGCGTTCCGGACCCAGGGCGTTTTGCAGCTGCTCCGGTTTGAAAATGCGGGTGTCGCTGGTAAACCAGCTGACCAGCAAACGCTGGCCGCCCAGGCTGATCACGCCGGCGTCGCGGTCGTCGATCGGGGAGTCGCGGATCACCCGTGTGTCCGACCAGGTCAGGCCGTGGTCGCGGCTGACGTGCAGGACGGTCTTGCCCCAGGGGCAGACATGGGCTGCCCGCAACCCTGAGCTGGCCACGACCAGGGTGCCGTCAGCCTGACGGGCGACGGACGGCCAGCCGAAATAGCCGTACGGATCGTGCGGCAGGCGGCAAATCACGCCATGCTGCACGCTGTCGGACGCCATGGACTAATCCTGCTTGGCGGGGAATACGCGCAGCTGCACCGAGACCCCGTCCGGATCGTAGACATAGAAATAGCGGCTGCCGTCACCTGGAACCTGGATGGGCGACGGATTAAGGTTTTTGGCCAGGGCCAGCTCGTGCATCGTGTCCAGCTTGTCGGTTTCGAAGCAGATGAACATGCCCTTGCCCTCATATGTCTGGCCGCCCGGGATGTGCACCAGTTCGATTTCCGTCCCGCCTTCCCCGTTGGACAAAAAAGCCAGTTCCGCGTTCCCGGCCGTGAAGCGGCGAACCAGGCGAAGTCCGGTCATGGTTTCGTAAAAGTCGATCGACGGGTCGATGGCCTTGACGCGAAACGTGATGTGCTTGATATGCATACAGATCCACCTCGACTTGATTTGATGGATTCAGCATAGCACAGGAACGAAACAGCGGCCAGCCGAACCATGCTATGCCAACATCACGGGATAGCCTGCTGCCACGGTTGCTTGTCCAGGAACGCGATCGCCGCCTCTTCGTCCAGCGGCCTTCCGATCAGATAGCCCTGGATCTGGTCACAATGCCAGCTGCGCAATTGCAGCAGCTGCTTTTCTTCTTCGACGCCTTCCGCGATCGCATAATGGCCCAGCTTGTGTGCCATCGAGATGATATCGCTGGTGATCGAAAGCTCGAGCTGATCGTCCAACAGCGAATCGATGAACTGCTTATCGATTTTAAGGCAGTCGACGCGCAGAGCCTGTTCGCGCGCAAACGACGAGTAGCCTGTGCCGAAATCGTCGATCGCGACATGGATGCCTAACTGCCTCAAGGCGCTGATCCTGCGGTTGATCTCGTCGTAATCGGTTGCCAGGATCGACTCCGTGAGCTCAATGCCGATGTGCCCGGGGCTGACGCCGATGTCGCACGCAGATTGCAGCAATTGCGCCACGAAATCGTGTTGCAGCAACTGAATCGCTGATATGTTCACGCTGACCGTCAGGTCCGAATAGCCCCGGTCCAGCATATTGCGCAGAAACCGGAAAGCCCTGCGGATGATTTTATGGCCGATCGGGATGATCAGCTTGATTTCTTCGGCAAGCGGGATGAAATCCAGGGGCGGAACGCGGCCCAGGCTTTCGCTGTTCAGCCGGCACAAGGCTTCGAAACCGCAAATCCGGTTTGACGGCAAATCCAGGATGGGCTGGAACTGCAGGGCGAGACCGCCGTCACCTTCATCGTCAACAATACGGAGCAGGTCGCGCTTGATCGTTTCCGTGCGGATGAGATCGGATTCGATATCCGGCCCGAAAAAGCAGGCTTGAAAGCTCGCCTCCGGAAGATTCATCGACTTTTCCGACACAATCAGGACTTTTTTCAGCAGCTGATCGACATCCTGGCCGCATCCGGGTTCAATCTCCAGGACGCCGATACCGCCGCCAATGCGTTCGGCCTTGTACAAGGCCGTCAAACGGGTCGACAGGCTTGCGCAGAAATCCAGGAGAGCCTCCCTGTTTTGATAAGCCGTCAGGTAAAAAACGAACCGATCCCAGCAGGTACTGAACAGCAAGCGCTGCTCAGAGCCAAAGAGTCGCAGCAGATCGGCTGTTTTCTTGAGCAGATCCTGCGTGTAGTGAAACCCGTACGTTTTGGTCAGAACCTGAACCGGCGCGCAATTGATGCTGACAATCGCCCGGTTTCCAGCCGCTTGATCCATGTCGGCAGCCGCAAGCATGCGCTCCAGGACGTGGCGGTTGAAAAGTCCGGTCAAGGCGTCGTGTTCGTTAATGGTCCGGAGTTCGTTCTCCATCTTTTTACGGTCCGTGATATCGAGAATCATGCCCTCCAGCGTATCATCCTCGCTTTGGCCGCCGAAAACGCCATGCCCCAGCTCCAAAACCCATTTGGTTTCGCCGCCAGCCGTTGTAATCGGGTATTCCGACCGGTAGGATTGCCTCGTCTGCCGCTTGCCGGCCCTTGCCGCAAACAGCAGGCCGCGATAGGCCGGATCGACGATGCTGGTGTAAGACAAGCTTTTGTTGTCGATCAGGCTTTCCGGCGGGTAGCCGGTTAAGGCAAGGCAACCGGCAGAGACATATTGCATGGTCCAATCGCGGTCAACGCGGCAGCGGAACGCCAGTCCCGGGAGATGGGAAAGCAGAACGGCTTTACTGCGTTCGCTTTCGCGCAGGGCCGTGGCGGTAGCCAGGCGTTCGGCAATATCCTCGACCAGGCACAGGTGCAGACTGGGGTCGGCTGGAAAATCGGTGAGCCGGGTGACAAGCATACGAGTCCAGACAGGGGTGCCGTCAGGCCGGATAAACCGTTTCTCCAGGGTATATCCGTTGACCTTCCCTGCCCTGAACGACTCGAACCGTTCAAGATCGGCCTCCAGATCGTCAGCATAGGTTATTTCTGGCCAGGTCAGGTTTTCCAACTCCTGGCTTGTCCGACCAAGTATCGCCTCAAACGCCGGGTTGATGTTCGCGTCCCCAAATTCCTTTCGCGATACGAAGTGGTCATCCTGCACGATCGCGATCCCGATCGGCGCCTGGTCAAAGACACTCCGATACAGGGCTTCCCGGGCGGCGAGCTTCCCGGCCAGGCGTTTGAGCGCCGCATGCTGCAACAGGTTGCGCAAGAAAGCCAGACTGAGTAACAGCATACACATGACGATGACGACATCGGGCACCAGGCGCTTCCAGAGTTGGCCGGTCCATTCAGATGCCGCGTAGTCGAGTCCCAGGACAGCGCAGATCTGCTGGTTAGCCGGATCCCTTATGGGAACAAGGACGCTGATCCAGGTGCCCCGGCTGTCCGTCACCGGTCCAGTCAGGACGATGTGGCCTGTTTGAAAAGGTTCGTGATGCAACTCGTTGGCTTCGACATCGACCAATCCGGACGGCCCGGATTCAAGCAAGATGATGATTTCGCCTTCACGCTCAACCAGGAAGTAGGCGCTGTGGATGGAACGCGTTGAGGCAGCCAGTTCGCCCAGGCTGTTCTTTGTCAGTAAATAGGCTGTCTGGTCAGGATCTTCAGAAGAATCCGCCAACGCCGCGACGTGTTCGGCATGAAAAACGCTGGCTAATGACTGGGCCAGCTGGATCGCCTGCTCTGAGGCATTTTGCCTGTAACGGTTCCAAGCGACAAACAGGTAGAACGAACTTGTGAGCAAGAGGGTCAGGATCAGCCATGCGACAAGCCAACCGCTAAGCCTATTCATGCCATAGCAGGCCAAAAGAGGCTGTTTTGTGTCTGGCCGCCGTGATGTGAACCTGCTGCTTGCCATCTTGTATCCTTTCCCGTTATGAGCCACACGGCCGGGTGAATCACGCTGCATCAAGATGCCCGGTTCACCCCGCAAATGGGGCGAACCGGGCATCTTCAAAACAAGCGGTCAGGGCGCGTCACGCATCCGATCTGCCGCCAAGGCCGAACAAGCGTTTTCTTGCCAGAACAAGTGCCGCCAGGCAACCGCCGACCAGGATCAGCAGCCAGGCGGAATCAAATGGCGGTTCCCCGGTCTGGACAAGCTGCGGCGAATAGAATAATCCATAGGTACTGAACTGTTCGACTTCCGCCCAGAGGATGCCGGATGTTACATCAACACCCTGGCTGGCTATTTCAGCTGTTTTCCAGATCTGCTCGTCCTCGTTCCAGCGGTACAGTGTCAGACTTTCGCGTTCAGCATCTTCGAGCGCGATGCCGGCTTGCGCCAGATCGATTTCGATCCGGACGCGCTCGCCCACCAGGTTCTCACTGCGCAGGAAGCAGAAAAACGGTTGCGCAGCCGCCATGCCTGACGGCAGCAGATTCTGGCCTGCGACATCGTCACAGGCGGTAACTGCGATGACCGCTTCCGGATCGACATGGGCAGGCAGCACCATGCGTACAATCCCGTTCAGGAAAAGGACTGAGGTATCGCCTTGGGCAGACAAGCCGATCACCTGAAGGTCGGTCAATGGTCCAACCGGCCAGATAACCGGATGATAGCCGGCAATACCGCCAACCGGATTGGTGAGGACTGGATTGGTGCTGAAGACGGTATGGCCGTCTGACCAGTAGGTAAAGGCAAAGCCGTCATCCGCTTCGGCAACAAAGCTGATTTGGCCGCTGTTATCCGGATCGTGGCCATTGGCGACCGAACCGTGCAGGAGCGGTTCGGCATAGGGCGTAATGGTCAATTCGGCTCCGACATACGTGATCTGGTAGTTGCCGCCTGCGGTCAGGCTGTTCTGCAGGATGGCATAGCTGCCGACATTTTCACCCGTTTCGCGGGTCGGTTCACCGCTCAGGCTGTCGTCCCCGATCAGGCTGCCCGCGGTCAAAGCATAGCTGAGCGCCGGATCGGCTGTGCCATATTCCTTGGACTGGGCTGCGGCGGTTATCGTCAATGGCCGTTTATCAATGGTCACCGTTCCGCTGAGCATGATGACGGTATAGTTTTCGGCCGTGGCGCCGGATGGGCTGATCACATAGCTTCCGCCCGCTTCGCCCGGTGCGCGCGCCAGGCTCAGACCCTGTACAACCGTCTCGCTGTCCCAGGAAGCCAGGTTTTCGTACACAACCTGCCAAGAGGGATCGGCGTCGCCGTAGGTCTTGCTGCAGGAAACGGCCCGGATGGTCAAGCTCCGGCTGGCAATCGTCAGGTCGCCGCCAACAAAGGTGACGGCATAGTTGCCGCCGAAGTCCAATCTGTCCTGCGAGATGGCATAATCGCCCACATTCTCGCCGGTTTCACGGTTCAAGGAACCGGTCGGTGCATCCAGGCCAACCAGGCTGCCGGCGGTCACCTGCCAGGTCAGATCGGGATCGGCATCGCCATAGGTCTTGCTCTGGCTATCGGCCAAGACCGTGATCGGGCGGGCTGAGATCGTAAGGTCGCCGCTTATAAAGCTAACCGCATAATTGTCGCCGAAGTCCAGGCTGCCCTGCTCGATGGCATATTCACCGACGTCTTCTCCGGTTACGCGGCTCAGCGTCCCGGTCGGCGCGTCGGCGCCAATGAGGCTGCCGACGGTCAGCTGCCAGGTCAGTTCAGGATCGGTGTTGCCGTAGATCTTGCTCTTGACGTCGGCCGTGACCGTGATCGGGCGCGCTGTGATCGCCAGGTCGTTGCCAACAAAGGTGACGGTATAGTTGTCGCCGAAGTCCAGGCTGCCCTGCGAAATGGCATAATCGCCCGCATCTTCACCAGCCGCGCGGCTTGGTGTCCCGGTCGGCGCATCCAGGCCGACCAGGCTGCCGGCGGTCACTTGCCAGGTCAGATCGGGATCGGCATCACCGTAGGTTTTGCTCCGATCATCGGCCGTGACCGTGATCATCTTCGCTATTATATTTAGGTCGCTGTCGGCAAAGGTGACGGCATAGTTGTTGCCAAAATCCAGGTTGCCCTGCGAAATGGCATAGGCACCTGCATTCTCACCAGTTTCGCGGTTCAAGGAACCGGTCGGTGCGTCCAAGCCGACCAGGCTGCCGGCGGTCACTTGCCAGGTCAGTTCGGGATCGGCATCACCGTAAGTTTTGCTCTGGGGGTCGGCCGTGACCGTGACCGCCTTCGCTGTTATGGAC
>JAAYJD010000338.1 GCA_012523135.1 Clostridiaceae bacterium | reverse complement strand
TCCGCACCTACGACGGCGAAAAGCCGCTCTGCGTCTATCTGCCGCTGCTCTACCCCCATCCGCCCTACGGGGTTGAAGAACCTTATTACAGCCAGATCGACCGCGCCAGGGTCAAGCCGCCGGTCAAGCCTTACGCGAACTGGCAGGACAAACCCGCACTGCTGCGCGGCCTGTGGGCGAGCCAGCGCCTGCAGAGCTGGTCAGAAGAGCGCTTTGTCGAACTGAAGGCCACCTACCTGGGTATGTGCGTCCGCGTCGACGCCCAGTACGGCCTGCTGCTGCAGGCCCTGCGGGACAGCGGCCGTTACGACGACAGCGCGGTTTTCTTTTTCAGCGACCACGGCGATTTCACAGGCGACTACGGACTGGTTGAAAAAACGCAGAACACCTTCCAGGACTGTCTGACCCGCGTTCCGCTGGTTGTCAAGCCGCCCAGGGCGACACCGGTTAAGGCCGGTGTTTCCCAGGCCTTGGTCGAACTGGTGGATTTTCCAGCCACGGTTGCCGACCTCGCCGGCATCGATCTGGGCACCAGCCAGTTTGGCCGCTCGCTGGTTCCGCTGCTGACCGGCGAAATGCGGGAACACCGCGACGCGGTCTTTTGCGAAGGCGGCCGCCTGATGGAGGAAAAACACTGCTCGGAGAGCCGGTCGCTCGAGATCGCCGGCCCGGACAGCCTGTATATGCCCCGGCTCCGCCAGCAGATCAAGCAGGGGCCGGAACACGGTAAAGCGGTCATGCTGCGTACACAAACCCACAAATACGTGTATCGCCTCTACGAGCAGGATGAGTTATACGACCTGGTCAGCGACCCGGATGAAACGGTCAACCGGATCGAGGACGGGGGCCAGCAGGAACTGATCCGGCAACTGCGCGACCGCCTGCTCCGGTTTTTCCTGGAAACCGCCGACGTGGTGCCCTGGCAGCCGAATGAGCGTAATTTCCCCAAGCAGAAATAACGGTCAGATACAGGAAAAAGCGCCGTCGATGATCAGGTTGCTGCCGGTCGTGAAGGTCGAGGCGTCGCTGGCGAAGTACAGGACCGCGCCCTGAAGTTCTTTTGGGTCGCCCATGCGCTTCAACGGTGTGCGCGAGATCCAGTAGTCTAGCAGCGCCTGGTCCAGCAGGTAATTGAGTTCCGTGCCCATGTACCCCGGGCTGATGCAGTTCACCCGGATGTTATGGGGCGCCCACTCGACCGCCAGGGATTTGGTCAGGTGGACGACGGCCGCCTTCGAGGCGTTGTAGGACGCCTGTTTCTGCGGCTCGTTGACGATGCCGGCGGACATGGAGGCCGTGTTGATGATCGAGCCGCCCAGACCCTGGGCGATCATGAGCCGGCCGGCTTGCCGGGCAACCAGGAAGACCCCGTTCAGGTTGACATTCATCACCTGCAGCCAGGATTCGTACGAAACGTGCTCCGCGGCTTCCAGGTTGCAGATGCCGGCGTTGTTGAAAACGATCTGGATGCTGCCAAAAGTTGCCTGCGCCTGGGTGAAGAGGTTTTGCACGCTGTCCGGCTGCGTGACGTCCGTCACAACAGCCAGGACATGGGCATCTCGCTCAGTCAGCTGACGGCGGGCCTGTTCCAGGTTTTCCGTGTGGATGTCCGCCAGCACCAGGTTGGCGCCGGCTTCGAACAGCCCGTGTGCCACACTCAGGCCGATCCCGCGGGCGCCGCCGGTGATCACGGCTGTCTTGCCCGCCAGGCTGAATTGATCCAGGATAGCCATCTGCTTCTCCCTTGCCTCATTGCTTTCGCGTCCGCTTGTGCTCAGGGTTTCATTCTAGCATAACCGGAAACCAACAAAAAAGCACCGCGGACGCGATGCTTCTTCAGGCTTGGATGAGACGGGTTAGGGCTGCATGGCGCCGAACAGGACCAGCCAGGCCAGAATAGACTTGGCAACCAGGCTCAGCACGATGTAGGTCCGTTCGCCGTACAGGTAATCCTTCCATTTGCCGATCTTTTTGTACTGCAGGATCATGTTGACCGGGAATGTATTGAAAGCCACAAAATAGGTGATCACAATCGCCCAGACAAACCAGGGAACCGAGTCGTAGTTGCCGGTGCCTGTCATGTAGAGGATAATTGCGGCCCAGGGGGCCAGTCCGGCGATCGAGCCCCAGACGAAAGGACCCCAGTCGAGTTTGCCGTCGGTGCGCTTGGCGTTGAGCTGTTCCATGACCAGCCCGAACAGGTTCATCGCGGCGTTGACGATGAAGATCAACAGCAGCGAAGCGATATCGTAGATGCCGAAAAGCGTGGCGATCAGGACGATCATCACGGATGAGCTGAGCGCGTACTCAAACCAGCGGAACTTGTTGATGCCCTGCTGCAGATCCCTGTTGTAAATGGCGTTCAGCTTGGGCGGCAGCGAGATCAGGGCGTGCGCGGCTGCCGAAATCAGCAAAAACAACGCGACAAAGATGCCGAACGGCAGCTTGAATAGGTCGCGGCCGACCGTTTCCAGCGATTGGGTGGTCACATTGTAGGTGATGTAGAACTGCCTGATTTGGGGTGAAAATTCCGAGATTTTCTGAATGATGGTGGTTGCCAGGATCAGCATCAGGACACCCTGTACAAGATGCAAGGCGCCCATGACCAGGTTGAACTTCCTGAGTTTTATAAGCTTTGTTTCCATTGATCATCCCTCCCTTGTGATCACTATGGCAGGCTGCGAATGCCTTGTCTGTGATCATGTCACCGCCGTTTGCGCAGATAAGAAGAAGGCGGTCGAGAACAGATAAAAGCCCTGTTCCGGATTAGCGGAACAGGGCTCCTTTACAAGGTTTGCTGCCTGGCTCAGCCCTGGTATAGGCCGGGATGAATCAGGTCGCCGTACCGGGCGCGGGCGGCCTTGATCCGCTCGATCGTGGCATCCCAGTAAGCGAAGATGTCTTTTGGCGTATCGGGATCCATCTTGCTGTAAAAGGCCTTGGTCCGCTCCAGCTTCTCGATCCACTTGGTGCAGCGGAAGGTGAACAGGTAGGTGTAATCCTGTTCGGTAAAATCCTCGTCCAGGTATTTTTTGAACAAGGCGGCCAGATCCTCGTACTTGGGGATCTTGCCTGTAGGGGTTGCATAGGCGTCGTATTCGTCATGGATGCGGCCTTCCGCCCAGTGCAGCCAAACCCGCTTGGCCAGCTTGCTGGTCATGAATTTGCCGTCCTCGCTCAGCATGAAGTAATTGGTGCTGAAAACCTTGGGTGCTTTTTTGACGCTCTCGCCAAACGAAATGTTGTTAAGCGTATATTCGCCCAGCGGATAGGAGACGAAGTCGAGGTTGGCCATCGGGCTGGGCTTGCGCACGCCCTCGGCGCCCAATGTCGCGCTGGTTGTTTCGGATTCGAGTGTTGCGGCCTTGAGCAAGATGCCGTCTTTCCAGGTCGGCGATTCCTCAATCGGAACGGTGATGTCGCTGTCGCGGCCGCCGTAGAGAATCCCTTCTACCTTGACGCCTTCTTTGGCCTCAAATCCGGCTTTGTCGATGTTGTCGAGGTAATCGAGGCGCATCGTATAGCGGGCATTGCCGTGAGCCAGATCGACCGCTTTGCCTTTGCCGTCCTTGACGCCTTCGTGCCACGCGCCAAAGTGGTTGCGGCCTTCCTTTGGGGGCTCCTCGCCCATGCCCAGCCAGTAGGGCTGGCGGTCGGGCCCCATCAGGACGTTGGAGAAGATGACTTCCTGGTTCTTTTTCAGGTTTTCGAAGATGACCGGGTCATCCTTGGCGTTGACATCCTTGATGATCCCGAACATGCCGAACTCGACGTTAACCGCCCTGAACTCGCCGTCGATGTTGCGGAAATAGGCGATGTCGTCGCCGACAATCTGCTCGCCGGGAATCATGGCTGTCGAGGTTTTGCCGCAAGCCGACGGGTAGGCGCCGCAGAAATAGGTTTTGCGCTGCTTGTCCGCGTCGACGGCGGCCATGACAAACATGTGCTCGCACAGCCAGCCTTCGTAACGCGCCTTGTTGATCGCCAGGCGCATGGCGTGCTTTTTCAGGCCGATCGAGTTGCCGGCATACTGGTTGTTCATCGAGTAGACGATGTTGTTCTGCGTGTCCATGTAAATCCGCCGCTTGTCCAGATTGACGGTGTTGCCCCTTTCATCCAGCGTGCCTGCTGAATGGATGAAGCGGAAGAAATCGTCCTTTTCCGTCTCTTTCATCTGCTGGAAATGGCTGTAGGCCGTCCGGTATAAAATCGTCTCCGAATGGGCGACATACCAGCTGTCGGTAAACTGGACGCAGGGGATCGTGAAAGGGCTCCCGGTCGGTCCTTCGGAGAAGAACAGGATAACGGCCTCCTTGCCCTTCATGATGCCTTTGGCGATGCCAAGAATCTCCTGGTAGCCGGTCTCGTATTCGACCGAATTAAGCGTTTTCATGCTCTCGAGATTCTCTTTGTAAACAAGGAAACGCGTCGATTCCTTGTCGCGCGCCTGGTCGCCGTAACCATCCCAGTGGATCGTCTGCTTGCTGTTGGCCAGCGTCAGTTCCTCGCCCAGTTTAAGCGCCAGGTCCCGGACATACTGGATGTCTTGTTCGCTGTCATCACAGACAAAGACGGATTTCGGGTCGCAATGGTCAACGAAAAAACCGACGAAATCAAGAAGTTTCTCGTTCTTGAGTGCTGTCAGCTTAGCGTAACTTTCGCGGCTCATACGCTCTTTCAACAAGGTTTCATACGTCGTGTTCATAACTGCTCCTTTGCTCTTGCTCATAGCGTGGCCTTTTTTGCGCGGTTTGGATTAAAAAATGTCTCAATGACCTCAAAAACACCCGCTCAGACGCCATTTATTTTACGCCCCACATTTTGGCGTGTCAACTTAAAGCCACGGCGTGTGATCCGCATCAATCTTAAAAGTTCTATATTGATGAACAATTGCAGTTTCGTCGGGTCGTCGAAGGCAGGCAGGATTGTGAAATAAACAACGCCTGTATCGGATGGCTCAACCCGCTGGTCCGGTCAGCGCTCTTGCAGGCATCTACACTGACGCAGGTTACTGCTTCGAAAAAAACAATACCGATACGGCGGGACGGATGGCGGCGGTCTTTCGGCGCGTGTTGCCGGGTGCCGCAGGGAACACGACACGGCCGCGTTGTGCACAGGCAGCGCGCTTATGGCCCCTTGCGATAGCTGTCGATCAGCTTTTTCAGCTGTTCGGCTTCTTCGGCGCTGATCCGTTTCTCGCTGCCCAGGAAAGCTGCGATAAACTGGGGCAGTGAACCGCTAAACGCACGTTCCATGACCCGGCGGCTTTCCAGGCGCTGCACATCCGCACGGCTGATACACGAGGCAACGTGCGTGTTGTCATTTTGCGCCGCCCCTTTTTCACATAGCCGTTTCAGGACCGTGTATGTGGTCGTGCGTTTCCAGCCAAGTTGTTTTTCGGCCAGCTTGCACAGGTCGGGGGAGGTCAGCGGCTCAGCGGCCCAGATGATGGTGAGCAGGCGCAGATCCGCGTGCGTCAATTTTGTTTCAAACTCCATACCGTATCCTTTCAGAACCAACTGAGTCGAAGCCAATAGACTGAGATCAGTCTATTGGTTTCGCCAGGTCTTGTCAAATGAGCGGGTGCGGAGGTGGCTGCCTTGACAGGGCCGCGGCGATTATGCGAATGTGGGGGCAGAGGGCAGACCAGGCATTGCCGGGGGACTTTTGCATGAGGAAAAACAGGACTGTTCCGCTGACCCAAGAT
Source organism: Clostridiaceae bacterium (assembly GCA_012523135.1). GTDB lineage: Bacteria > Bacillota > Clostridia > Saccharofermentanales > UBA5734 > JAAYBY01. The sequence goes on along the minus strand of JAAYJD010000338.1, from coordinate 7,846 downwards.
GAGATCGAACAGGGTCTACGCCGGCTGGGCTTGTCCGCAGGCCGGTGTGTCGAGGTGCACAGCTCGTTGAGCCGTTTCGGCCTGGTGCAAGGCGGTGCGGAAACCGTCATCGCCGCGCTCATGCAGGTTATCGGCCCTGAAGGGACGATCGTGATGTCGGCGTACACCGTATCGAAGGTCCTGCCGCTGACGGATGAGGACCTTGCCAACGGACTGACATGCAAGGTGAAGGTCTATCCGGAAGGTTCGGATCTGCCCAGCGGGATGGGCGTGATCGCCGACACTTTCCGAAGACGGCCGGATGTGGTGACAGGTTCCGGAACATTGCGCGTCGCGGCCTGGGGCCGGGACGCCGCCCGCTATGCCGCATCGGGGTATTCGCTGGTGTATGAGACCAACGGGATTGCGCTGCTGCTCGGTGTGGATATCAACCGGATGTCCAGCATGCATCTCGCCGAGACGGACATGCCGGCCTGGCTGTGGGCGCAGTTCAATCCGCCGCCGTCCGTCGGCCTCCTGTATCCCGACGACCAGTGGTATGTCGAGACCGGGGTGACCCGCGAAGGCGGCTGGAACAAGATTCAGGCCAGGGCAATCGGCATGGGCCTTGTCAGGGAGCAAAGCATCGGCCGTGCCAGGTGCATGGCCGTGCCGGTCCGCGAGGTCGTCGAGCTCTACCGCGACGCCTTGCGGCAAAATCCCCGCCAATTGTTCGGCTTGGATGTGTAAACCCCGTACACGACCTGAAGGCGGCGGCAACGGACTGCCGTGACGAACATCGCCCGGACGTGTTATGATGCTTTTATTGACGTTAACCTTGACCGAGGAGCCCGATATGCAGCAAAAGCAACCCCTTTCACAGGAGCAAAAAACGCTGCGCAGGAAACGATTGTCGGCGCTGATTCTTCTGATCGGCCTGATCCTGGCCAGCCTGCTCCTCTATTACATCTGGGGCCGGCCTCTGATCCGTTCGATTACCGACCCGGAACAGGCGCAGGCTTTCGCCTTGCAGAACCCCGTGGGCAGCCGGATCGCCTACGTCCTGCTGATGATGATCCAGGTGATCGTGGCCATTATTCCCGGCGAGCCGCTCGAGATCGGGGCCGGTTACGCGTTCGGCGCGTACCAGGGCGCCTTAATCTGCCTGGTTGGCATCACCCTGGGCGCGCTGCTGGTTTTCCTGGCCGTGAAACGGTTCGGCCGGCCTTTCGTCGAGCTCTTTTTTCCCGCCGAAAAGATTGATTCGATCCGCATTTTCAACGACCCCAAAAAGCTGAATACGCTCGCGTTCATCGTCTTTTTGGTTCCGGGAACGCCCAAGGACCTCCTGACCTATGTCGCCGGGCTGACGCCGATGAAACTGGGAACCTGGATGTTCATCACATCGGTCGCACGTGTGCCCTCGGTGATCACCTCGACGATCGCCGGTGCCGCGATCAACGAAAAAAAGTATGGAACCGTTATCCTGGTTTTTGTCCTGGCTGCCATCCTGGCCCTGGCCGGGTACGCGGTCTGGTACAAGCTCAACCAGAAGAAGGCATCCGGCGAAGATAAACCGCAAACCAAAGCGCCCTGACGGGAAGGAGGAGGCACATGCAGGCGAGAAAACGTGTTCTGGAAGCTCTGAACCACCGCCAGCCGGATCGGGTGCCGCTCGATTTCGGCGCAACGATGTGTTCCGGCATGCATGTCAGCTGTGTGGCGGCCTTGCGCGATTTCTACGGCCTGGAAAAGCGGCCGGTCAAGGTGCACGAGCCGTTCCAGATGCTGGGCCTGATCGACGAAGACCTCAAGGCGGCCATCGGCGTCGACGTGGAAGGTGTCAGCGGGCGGAACACGCTGTTCGGGTTCCCCTGCGCTGACTGGAAGCCCTGGCGGCTGGACAGCGGGCTGGAGGTGCTCGTGCCCGGCCGGTTCAATACCACGACAGATGAAAAAGGCAACACCTACCTCTATCCTGAAGGGGATACCGGCGTACCGCCCAGCGGGAAAATGCCAAGCGGCGGCTACTATTTTGACGCGATCATCCGCCAGGCGGACATCGATGAGGACAACCTGAACCCTGAAGACAACCTGGAGGAATTCCAGCTGATCAGCCCCGATGACCTGGACCATTTCCGGACGGCGGTCCGCCAGGCGGCCCAGACCGGCCGGGCCGTGCTGGCCAGCTTCGGCGGCATGGGTCTGGGCGATGTGGCGCTGGTCCCGGGACCTTTTCTGAAACAGCCCAAGGGCATCCGCGATGTCGCGGAATGGTATGTTTCGACCGCCATCCGCCAGGATTACGTACACCGGGTATTCGACAGGCAGACGGATATCGCGCTGGACAACCTGCGCATCCTGAACGCGGCCGTTGGCAAAGATGTCGACGTGACCTTTGTCTGCGGCACGGATTTCGGGACCCAAACGAGCACATTCTGCTCGCCGGAGACCTTTCAAGCCTTGTATGCCCCTTATTACAAGAAGATCAACGCCTGGATCCACGCGCACACCAGTTGGAAAACCTTCAAGCACTGCTGCGGCGCGATCGAGCCTTTCCTGCAGCTGTTCATCGAGGCCGGTTTCGATGTCATCAACCCCGTGCAGTGTTCGGCTGCCGGCATGGATCCCGGACACCTCAAGCAAACCTACGGCGACCAGCTGACCTTCTGGGGCGGTGGAGTCGACACCCAGCAGGTGCTGCCGTTCGGGACGCCCTCCCAGGTCCGGGAGCAGGTGCTGGAGCGCTGCGCGATCTTTGCCCGTGACGGCGGTTTTGTCTTTACCGCCATCCACAACATCCAGGCCGGCACGCCCGTCGCCAACATCGCAGCCATGATCGAGGCCGTGCACGATTTCAACGGCACGCGCTGACAGGGGGTACCGATGCCGAAAAAACGCTATAAAGTCATCGCCTGCGAGATCCTCTTCCGTGAGGTCTGCCTGTGTGCCGCTCTGAGCCGGCAGATTGTCGACCTGCAATTCATGCCCAAAGGCCTGCACGACATTGGCGAACAGAAAATGGCAGCCAGGCTGCAAAGCGAAATCGATCGCACCGATCCGGCGCGCTATGACGCGATCCTGCTCGTGTACGGCTTGTGCAACCACGGGGTCAGGGGCCTTGGCGCGCCGATCCCCCTGGTGATCCCCAGGGCGCACGACTGCATCACGCTGCTGCTCGGTTCCCGTGATGCATACCGGACGTATTTCGACGCCAGGCCGGGCACTTATTTCAAATCGCCGGGCTGGATCGAACGCGACGCCAAAGGGGACGGGGAGAACCCGTCGATCGCGACCCAGTTGGGGATCGACCGGACCTACGCCGAATACGTCGCCCAGTACGGCGAGGAAAACGCCGCCTACCTGGTCGAGCAGCTGGGCGACTGGCTGCGCAACTACCGGCGGCTGGCCTATATCGACACGGGCACCGGCGATCCGGATGGCGACCGGCTCGCGACGGCCGAACAGGCCCGGGAAAAGTCCTGGGACTTTGAAGCGCTCAAAGGCGACCTGGCCTTGATCCGCCAGCTTTTCGACGGTGACTGGGACGAACAGGATTTTCTGGTTGTCCCGCCGCACAAGCATATCGTCCCGTCGTTCGATGCCTGCGTCGTGACCTGGTCGGATGGAACCGTCTGATCCGTCAGATTGCAGCTGTGAAGCAAGAAACAGGAGGGTGAACCGATGAAAGCGCTCGTCAAATATGATCACGGTCCGGGGAATCTGGAGATCAGGGACGTGCCCGTGCCGACGCCCGGCGCCGGCGAGGTGCTTGTCGCGGTCAAGGCCGCCGGCATCTGCGGATCGGATCTGCACATCTACCACAGCGACATTGCCATTCCGGTCCGGCCGCCGGTCGTCATCGGCCACGAGTTTTCCGGGGGTTGTCTGTGCCGCCGGCGCTGGTGTGACAGACTACATGCCTGGCGACCGGATCGTCAGCGAGACCGCCTATTCATTTTGCGGCCGCTGCAGCCAGTGCGCCAGCGGTTTTTACAATCTGTGTCCGGAGCGGCGTACACTGGGCTACTGGTACAATGGTGTCTTTGCTTCGTACACGGTTGTGCCGGCCGCGCGGATCCACCGGCTGCCGGATGAGGTCGACGATGTGTCCGGGGCCATGATCGAGCCGCTGGCCTGCGTCACCCACGCGATCTACGATTTGAGCGTGATCCGGGCCGGGGATGTCGTCCTGGTGAGCGGCCCCGGCGCGATCGGCCTGATGGCGGCTCAGATCGCCCGGGCACAGGGCGCGGTTGTCGTCTTGGCCGGCACGGCTGCCGACACGGCCCGGCTGGCGCTTGCCCGCACGCTGGGTATCCTTGAAACGGTGAACATCCAGGAAGAGAGTCTGGCCGACCGGATCAACCGTCTGACCGGTTCGGAGGGCGCCGACTGCGTCATCGAGTGCTCCGGCAATGCCGCCGCAACCAACGCCGCCCTGCCGCTATGCAAAAAACGCGGCTATTTCGTCCAGATTGGGCTGGGCGGCAAGCCGGTCATGTTTGACCTGGATACGGTCTGCTACCGGGAACTGAAGTTTTCCGGATCGCTCGGTTCGACGAAATGGAGCTGGAACAAGGCGATCGACCTGGTTCGTTCCGGGCGGGTCAACCTGTCCGCCCTGGCGTCGCATACGCTGCCGATCACACGCTGGCGCGAAGCCTTTGAGCTGTTTGAGAATAAGCAGGGGTGCAAGCTGATCTTGACGCCTGTCAACGATTAAGGGGGAATGATCCACATGCCGCTGTCTGAACAGCGCGTAACCGAACTGAACGCATTGTGCCGCACCTTCCGGCGCTCTGTCATCGCCCAGCTGCACCGCATCCAGACAGGACACCCGGGCGGGTCGCTGTCGGTCTGTGAAATCCTGACGGTGCTCTATTTCGAAAAAGCGCGCGTCGACGCCGGCAACCCGTGCGATCCGCTGCGCGACCGCATCATCCTCAGCAAAGGCCATGCGGCGCCGATGCTCTACCGGATCCTGGCCGAAAAGGGATTCTTTCCGCTGGATGACCTCAAACAGCTGCGCCAGTTCGGCTGCCATCTGCAGGGCCACCCCTGCACGGAGGGCACGCCAGGCGTCGAACTGCCGTCCGGCCCGCTGGGCATCGGGCTATCGGCCGGGCTGGGCAAGGCCATCGCCTTGCGATTGGACCACAACCCGGCCCGCGTCTACGTGGTGCTGGGGGACGGCGAACTGAACGAGGGAACAATCTGGGAGGCAGCCATGAGCGGGGCCAAATTCAAGCTTGACCACGTGACGGCCATCGTCGACCGCAACCGGGTGCAGCTGGACGGCACGAGCGACGAGATCATGCCGCTGGATGATCTAGCTGCCAAGTGGACGGCCTTCGGCTGGCAGGTCATCTGTTGCGACGGCCACGATGTGCGTGCACTGGACGCGGCGATCGACGCGGCGCACGCGGTGCGGGGCCGGCCGGCGGTGATCCTGGCGGACACCATCAAGGGCAAAGGGGTATCGTTTATGGAGGGCAAGAGCCTGTGGCACGGCAATCCGATCAGCGACAGCCAGTACCAAACGGCCATGGCAGAATTGGGGGGTGATGACCGATGACGCCGTCGATTCGCGATGTGTACGGCGCCTCACTGGTGCGTTACGGCCTCCAGGATGAGCGTGTCGTCGTGCTCGACGCCGATGTGTCGGCCTCGACCCGAACCGGCGCCTTTGCCCAGGCGTGTCCCGAACGGTTTTTCAATGTCGGCATCGCCGAAGCCAACATGGCGGCGATGGCGGCCGGTCTGGCGTCCGAAGGGAAGATCCCCTTTGTCAACACTTTCGCGGTCTTCATGGCGACACTTGGCGCGCTGTCGGCCCGCACCTTTGCCGGCTACGGCCGGCTGAACATCAAGTTCATGGGCGCTTATGGCGGCGTATCCGACGCCTACGACGGCGCGACGCACCACTCGGTGGAGGACCTGGCGATCATGCGCGCGATCCCCGGCATTCAGGTGCTGGTGGCCTCGGATGCGGTTCTGACCGACTGGCTGGTCCGAAACGCGATCGCGGTCAACGCGCCGATGTACATCCGCCTGTCCCGGGACGCGATGCCCCCGTTGTATCCCGAAGGCGAAAACTTCATCCTGGGCCAGGGCAAGATCCTCCGCCAGGGGACCGATGTGTCCGTGATGACCTGCGGCATCCTGGGCAGCGTCGCCCTGCAGGCGGCGGACATCGTGGCTCGAGAAGGCATTTCCGTCCGCGTCGTCGACCACTTTACGGTCAAACCCATTGACCGGGACCTGATCAACCGCTGTGCCCGGGAAACCCGGGCGATCGTCACCGCCGAAGAGCACAGTGTCGTCGGCGGCCTGGGTTCGGCGGTCGCCGATGTACTGGTCCGGGACGGACTGCGCGTGCCGCTGGAGATGGCGGGCATTCCGGACTGCTACACCCAGTCCGGCAGCTATGCTGACCTGATGGCCGCCTACGGACTGGACGCAGCCGCCCTGGCCGTGCGGCTCCGGTCCGTTCTGGCCAGAGCCTGACAAACAGCTGTGGTATCGATCAGGAGCGGTTCGCGCCCATGACGAGCCGGGCGTTCCGGGCCGCCTGTGCGATGCAGAATTCAGGGATGCCGAACGCGCGCAGCTTAAGGGCCAGTTCCGGCGCCAGTTCCGTCGCGTCCGCCGCCAGCAAGTCCCGGGATTCGGACGCGCCGAGTTCCAGCGTCTGGATATCCTTATCCGGCAGCGGCTGGTTCTGCGGGCAGCCTGCCTGGCAGCGCAGGCAGCCGATCAGGGCGTGGTGGACATCCGATGGAATCCAGTCCGGCAGGGGCTGGCCGCTCTCGTTGTGCAAGGTCAAGCACCGGTTGGCGTCGATCGCTGTTTGCGCGCCGATCGCCCCGGTCGGGCAGCTTCGCCGGCAAAGATCGCAGGCCTGGCACGCATCCATGAAACGGACGGGGTAAGACTTATCCGCACAGGGGATGTCCGTGTAAAAGGCTTTAAGGTTGACATAGCTGCCCCAGCCGTCGACATAGCAGATGTTGTTGCGGCCGTACTGGCCAAGACCGCTCAAAACCGCCAGCAATTTTTGCGATATTCCCCGGCAGGGCGCCGTCTTACAGCCCTGCGCCGCCTGCTCCAGCAGCTCGCGCAGGCGCTGGCGCTCCGGGTTGTCGTCAAGGTAGGTCGGCGGGATCGGGATGGCCAAACGCCTGCTTTCGGTCTCGAGGACGATGCGGGCGGGCGAGGCCGGATAGGCGACCACCAGGAACGACAGAGGCTCGAAGGGAATGTCCGGCGGCTGATGGCTGCGGAAAAAAGTGACAGCGTCCTGGACAGACTGGATGCCCGGGTTGAGCCGGACGAGATCCTCGTAGGCCTGGACGATCTGCGTAAGGTCCCGGTAGGGTAGAAACGCGCCGCGATAGCCGGCTGCGGCCAACGATTCGCTGACAACGGATTGGACTTGGCGCACGATGAAAGTCCTCCTAATGCTGTCCAGAAAAGTGGCGGACACCGAAAAGGGCTGTTTGAGCGCGCTTACGGCGCTTGCCTTTCCGCCTGGTACTCATAGGCGCGATACGGATTCTGAACCTTCATCATGCCGCCGTCGACGCCGATGATCTCGCCGGTGATGTAGCCGGCCTCGTCTGAGCAGAGGAACCTGATCAGGGCGGCGACATCGTCTGGTTTGCCGAAAGAGCCTGCCGGGATCTGCCGCACCTGGATCTCGCCGCGTTCGCGGATCATTGGATCGGTCATGTCGGTGTGGATGATGCCGGGGGCGTAGGCGTTGACGGTGATGCCGTAGGGGGCCAGCTCGCCGGAACTGACTTTGGTCAGCAGGTTGACGCCGGCCTTGGAACAGGCGTAGGCGACCAGGCCGACGTCGGCC
>JAAYJD010000058.1 GCA_012523135.1 Clostridiaceae bacterium | reverse complement strand
TTTTCACCTCCTGTATCTCTTTTTGAGGCCCCACAACGGCTCTGCCGTCTATCACCCCGCGTACCGCATCAAGGGACAGTTCGTTCGCTTCGATCGCCAGCGATGAATGGATGGAACGGATACGGTTATTGCGCCGCAAATGCGGCCTCGTATCCAATTCGCGATAACGGTCCAGCCGGCCGATTTTCACTGATATTTCCGAAACCAGCTTGACCATGCCGTTTGTGATTGTAAATGGAGGCCGATAATCCGCCATGCATTCACCTCGTTTCTGATTTTATTATACAGCAAAGCCAGGACAGCAACCATATCTTGCTTATTATCTTGCTTATTATCTTGTGTAATCTCGATGAAAAAACGCAGGTGGGGAGCCTGGAAATGGTCTGCTGGCAAAGTCGATATTGCGTCGATTGTTTTGCTTCCCGGGATTCAATCTGCTAAACTACGCATATGTATTGGCTCAGAGCGGGCACCCAGGTGCCGGCCACGAAACGAGGTGCAGCGCGATGACCAGAGGAGAACTGACCCCGGACGATCTGCGTGCATTCGCCCAAAGCTACCGCCAGGATCCCGTCAAGCCGCTGACCGCCCATGCCATTGCGAAAAGCGGTCTGCAGGCCGCCGCATTCCGCAACGATGTCCTGCGGGACATCCGGCACGTCTTTTCGGTTGAGATCAAGACCATGCCCGTGACCAACCAGAAGGCCACCGGCCGCTGCTGGCTGTTTGCCGGCCTGAACCTGATGCGGGAAGACATCGCCCGCCAGTTCAAACTCGAGGCGTTTGAGCTTTCCCAGAACTACCTGGCCTTCTGGGATAAATTCGAAAAAGCCAACATGTTTCTCGAATCGGTTTTAGAGACGCTGGACGAGCCTGCCGACGGGCGACTGATCAGCTGGCTGATGACCTCCTACGCGGACGGCGGCCAGTGGGACATGCTGCTCAACCTGGTTGAGAAGTACGGCGTCGTACCCAAGCAGGCGATGCCGGAAACCTACCATAGCGAAGGCTCCCGGGGGTTCAACTACATCGTGTCCACCAAGCTGCGCCAGGATGCCGCCACGCTGCGCCGCCTCTGCCGGGAGGGCCTGGGCCGCGAGGAACTGGCCGGGCGCAAGCGGGACATGGTCGCCGAGCTGTACGGCCTGTTCTGCCAGAGCTACGGCGAGCCGCCGCAAACTTTTACCTGGGAATTCACCGACAAGGATGACGGCTACCATGTGTTTGCCGACCTGACACCCCAGGCGTTCTACCGCCGGTTCGTGACCATGCCGCTGCAGGAGACGGTCAGCGTGATCCATGCCCCGACCGCGGACAAGCCGTACGGGCGCACGTATACCGTCAAGTTTATCAACAACGTGGTCGGCGGCCGGCCCATCCGCTACCTCAACATGGACATGGCCGAGCTGAAGAGCCTGGTTTTACGCCAGATGCAGGACGGCCACGTCGTCTGGTTCGGCAGCGACGTCGGCCATGCCAGCGACAGCGGCCAGGGCGCCTGGTTCGATCGCCTCTATGACTATGAAGGTATACTCGGCCTGGATTTGTCCATGAGCAAAGCGGACATGCTCGACTACCGCCACAGCGCCATGAACCATGCCATGGTCCTGACCGGCGTCAACCTGCAGGACGGCCGGCCCAACCGCTGGAAGATCGAGAACTCCTGGGGTGACAAGAACGGCCAGAAAGGCTATTACGTGGCGGACGATGCCTGGTTTGACCGCTATGTCTACCAGGCGGTCATCTACACGCGCTACTTGACCGGCGAACAGCTTGAGGCCCTCGGCCAGAAGCCGATCGAACTCGAGCCCTGGGACCCGATGGGCACGCTGGCCGGGGGAGGAAAGCCATGAACGCCGCCGAACGTCTCCGTGCGCTGATGCTGCTGCCGGCGCCCTCCGGGTATGAGCAAGCGGTCGCCCGCTACATGCGCGACGCGCTGAAGCCCCTGGCCGCCGAGGTGACGATCGACCGGCCCGGCAATGTCCTGGCCCGATTTCCCGGCCAGGATCCCGCGGCGCCGGTTACAATGGTCTTCGCCCACATGGACCAGCTGGGCTTCGTGGTCCGGACGATCGACCGCAACGGCTTTCTCCGCCTGGAACGGCTGGGCGGTGTCCCGGAAAAGGTGCTGCCGGGTCTGGCCATCCAGGTGCTCGGGCAAGACGGCACGTGGATTCCCGGCCTGATCGGCAACAAATCTCATCATGTGACACCGGCCGAAGAAAAATATCGCGCGGAACCGATCGCCAGCTTGTATGCGGACATCGGGGCGCGTTCCGAGGAGGAGGCGCAGCAGCTGGGCGTCCAGATCGGCGCGCCGGCCGTTTACAAGCCCGCGTGCCGCACGCTGGCGGGTGGCCGGATCAGCGGTACGGCCGTGGACAACCGGGGCGGCTGTGCCGCCCTGCTCTTGCTGGCCGAATCGTTGGCCAGGCAGCCTGCGCCCGGAACGGTCTGGCTGGCGGCGACCGTCTGGGAAGAATTCAACCTGCGCGGCGCCGCGCTCGCCGCCCGGTCGATCCGGCCGGACGCGGCCATCGGGCTCGATGTCGTCCTGACCGGCGACACACCGGACATGGCCGGCACCTTCAATACAGCCCTGGGCCAGGGTCCGGCGGTGATGCTTTACAATTTCCATGGCCGCGGCACCCTGAACGGAACCATCCCGCACCCCGGGCTGGTCAAGCGCGCCGAACAGGCGGCCGCAGCTGAGCAGCTCACCTTGCAGCGCTTCGCCGGCGTCGGCATCCTGACCGATACGGCCTATGTCCAGCTGGAAGGGGAGGGCCCGGCTGCGCTGGAGCTCGCGTTCCCCGCCCGCTACACGCATACGCCGGTCGAGACCTGCGACCCGTCCGACATCGACCAGCTGGCCCGCCTGCTGCACCGCCTGCTTTGCGGCCTGGACAGCGGCTTCGACGCGCATCGCTACTGAGCCTGCGGAGATGTGATATGCGAAAGGCTTTTTTTCTCGGCATCGACATCGGAACCTATGAAAGCAAGGGCGTTTTGATCGACGGCGAAGGCAGGATCGAGGCCACGGCGGCCCGGCCGCATCCCTTATCCACACCTCAGCCGGGGTACGCCGAACATGACGCGGAAACGGCCTGGTGGGGTGATTTTTGCACGTTGAGCCGGCAGCTGCTGGCCGATACGGCGGTCGATCCCCAGGCGGTCAAAGCTGTCGGGGTCAGCACCATCGCCCCCTGCTGCCTTGCGGTCGACGACCAGGGGACCCCTCTGCGCCCGGCCATCCTTTACGGGGTCGATGTGCGCGCGGCCGAACAGATCGACGAGCTGAACCGCCTGCTGGGCGCGGACAATGTCCTCAGCAAAACCGGCAATCCGATCACATCGCAGTCGGTCGGACCCAAGATCCTCTGGCTGAAAAAGCACGAGCCCGACATCTGGCATCGTGCCGCCCGGTTCGTCACCGGCACGACCTGGCTGGTTGCCCGCCTGACCGGCCAGTGGGTCGTCGACCATTATACCGCCGCCTATTTCACGCCCCTGTACATGCTGGACAAGGCGGATTGGGACGACGAACTTCTGCCCCTGTTCTGCCGCCGGGACCAGCTGGCCGAGTGCCGCTGGACCGATGAGATCGCCGGCCATCTGACCCCCGAGGCCGCCCGGGCGACCGGCCTGGCAGCGGGGACGCCGGTGATGACGGGGACGGCGGATGCGGCGGCGGAAGCCATCGGCGTGGGCATCTTCGACCCGGGCGACTTGCTCCTGATGTTCGGCTCCTCAATTTACATGATCCACGTGGTCGACCAGCTGCGTACGGATGCCCGGCTGTGGGCCGGCCCCTACCTGCAGCGCGATCGCTGGATGGTGGCGGCCGGCATGTCGACCGCCGGCACCCTGACCCGCTGGTTCCGAGACCAGCTGGCCCGTGATGTGCTGGAAAAGGCCGAACAGACCGGCCAGAACGCCTACGATCTCCTGATGCAGGACAGCAAAGACATTCCGCCCGGATCTGACGGCCTGATCGTGCTGCCTTACCTGAGCGGCGAGCGTACCCCGATCCACGACCCCAAAGCCCGCGGCGTGTTTTTTGGCCTGACACTCGGCCATCGGCGCGAGCACCTTTACCGCGCCTGCCTGGAAGGGGTCGGCTACGGCATCGCCCAGCACCTGGAGATCTTCGCGGAAATGGGCCTTGAGACCCGGCGCATCGTCGCGGTCGGCGGCGGCACCCGCAACCCGCCCTGGCTGCAGCTGACGGCGGACATCTGCGGCCGTCCGCTTTCATCCGGACAGGCATTCGGGGCCGCGTACGGCGACGCGCTGCTGGCCGCATTGGGATCGGGTCATATCGCGGATGTCGCAGACCTGAAAAGCCGCGTTACCCTCGGCCCGACTTACCAGCCGGATCCCGGGCGGCACCGGCGTTACCAGCCTTATGTCCGTCTCTACCAGCAGCTTTACCAGCAAACGAAAAATCTGATGGCCGCCTTGCAGCAGCCATGAAATAGCGGAGGAAAGACAAATGGAATGGATCGAATCAGTACTGGGAACAAAAAAGCCGATTATCGCGATGTGTCATCTGCAGGCTCTGCCGGGCGATCCCCACTATGACGCGCAAATGGGCATGGCCTGGGTGGTGGCGCAGGCGCGCCGCGATCTGCTGGCTCTGCAGGACGGCGGGGTTGACGCCGTGATGTTCTCCAACGAGTTTTCACTGCCCTACCTGACCAAGGTGCGCCCGGAAACGACGGCGGCGATGGCCCGCGTGATCGGGGAGCTGATGCAAGACATCCGTATCCCGTTCGGGGTCAATGTCCTGTGGGACCCAATCGCCTCGATCGACCTGGCGGCCGCCACCGGTGCGCGTTTCATCCGCGAGATCATCACCGGCGTGTATGCCAGCGATTTTGGCCTCTGGAACACCCAGGTCGGCGAAACAGTCCGCCACAAAATGGCCGTCCAGGTTCCGGACCTGAAAATGCTGTTCAACATCGTGCCGGAAGCGGCCAGTTATTTGGGCCAGCGGGATATCTGCGACATTGCCCGTTCCACGGTCTTCAACAACCAGCCAGACGCCTTGTGCGTGTCGGGGCTGACGGCTGGACTGGAAACAGATACGCAGCTGCTGGTCAAAGTCAAAAAGGCGGTACCTGAAACAGCGATTTTCTGCAACACCGGCTGCCGGATCGACAACATCGACCGCCAGCTGGCCGTCGCGGACGGCGCTGTCGTGGGGACCACCTTCAAAGTGGACGGCAAATTCCAGAACTTCGTTGACCCGGAACGGGTCCGTGCCTTTATGGACAAGGTCAAGGCCTGGCGCTAAGGCCAGGCCTGACACTGGTTGCCGGATTAAGCCAGACTGATCTTGGTCATCGTTTCTTCGAGCGCCTGAATGACGGTCTCGTCTGTTTCGCTTGTTTTCAGGTACTGAAGATGCGACTTGGCGGCCGTGTTGCGGGTGTCCCGGACGGCCAGCAGACCTAAAGCCTTAACGGCAGCCGCGCGCTGTTCCGGACTGGGGTCGCGCAGCAGCACGACGAGTGTGTTCATGGCGGTTTCATCGCCGATCTTGCCCAGGCCGTCGATCGCGGCCGCCCGGACCTCGGCAGACTTGTCGTGCAGCATGGCGACCAGCTTGTCGCTTTTCCGCTTGTCGACGAGTTTCGGGATTTTGTCAATTTTGCTCATGTAAAAAGCCTCCTGTGAGAAGATTCATTCGCTGTTCACCATTTTAACCCGAGAATATGAACAGAATGCAAACAAATGTGGCGAAAAGAGCAGAAATGAAACCTCTGAAGACCAGAACAAGACCTGATCCAGGGGGGTGAAAAAGGCAAATACCGCGCAGAAAAATTATCAGAACGATCTGCAAAAAAAATACAGGCTGTGTTACAATGGGCAAAGTGAGTTCAGGCTCAGCCAGCATAACCGCGTTTATTTTTTTGCTTGTTTAAACGTTTGCGTCAGCTGCACATTGGCCGGAAACAGCTCTATAAGCCCGATTTCAGAGACAAGAACAGAGTAGCCCGTCAAGGCTAACCGGAGTATCTAAAACGTTTGCGGCAGCGGCTCCTGGCGGAGCGGTGCCATACGCATGTCTCTTTGCTTATACGGGAGGTTTTGAGAACATGGATCAGCAGTGTGATTGTCAGACAGCGGTCATCGACGAGCAGAAAGCGTACCAGACGCTGCTGCAGGTGATCGAGGACTATGATCGAAAACCCAGCAACCTGATTCAAATCCTGCACATGGCCCAGGCTATCTTCGGCTACTTGCCGGAAACGGTCCAGCGCTTCATCTGCGAGCAGATGGAACTGCCTTTTTCCGAGGTCAGCGGCGTGGTGTCTTTTTATTCGTACTTCACGACCCAGCCCAAAGGCCGGCACACGATCCAGGTCTGCCTGGGAACAGCGTGTTATGTCCGGGGAGGCAAGAAGGTGCTGGATGCCCTGAAAGACCTGCTCCAGATCGATGTGGGCGAAACGACAGCCGACCGGCGGTTTTCACTGGAGGTCAAGCGCTGCATTGGCGCCTGCGGCCTGGCGCCGGCGGTGGCCATCGACAGCGTCGTCCACAAGCGGGTCAACCCCAACAAGCTGCAGGATATGCTCAGCCAGTATGAGTAGGAGGGACGCCAAATGAACGCCAACCCATTACGTATCCGCACAAAAGAGAACCTGGAAACGGTCCGGGACAGCTATTTGGGCAAACAGGCCCGTTGGCGCTGGAGCGTCCTGGTCTGTGCCGGTGCCGGCTGCATCTCCTGTGATTGCGTCCAGGTGCAAAGCGCCCTGATCGAGGCGCTGCATGTCGTCGGCATCCAGAATGAAGTCCAAGTGAAAATGACCGGCTGCATGGGCATCTGCGACCTCGGTCCGGTCATGCTGGTTCAGCCCGGCGGTGTGTTTTACTGCAAGCTCAAGCCGGAGGACATGATCAAGATCGTGCGCCAGCACCTGGTGCACCAGACGATCGTCGAAGAGCTCTGTCCGGTCGATCCGCGGACGGGCAAGCATGTGACGCATCTGAACGATCTCGATTTTTTTAACCGGCAGAAGAAAATAGTCCTCAAGAACTGCGGCAAGATCGATTACGGCAGCCTCGAAGAATATGTTGCGCAGGATGGTTTTTTCGCCCTGGAACAGGCGCTTGGTGCCATGACGCCGGAGCAGGTGGTCGATGAGATCAAGCGCTCCGGCCTGCGCGGCCGCGGCGGCGGCGGTTTCCCGACCGGGTTGAAGTGGGCGCTGGCCCGTAAATCGACGGCCGATCAGAAATACATCATCTGCAACGCCGACGAAGGCGACCCGGGCGCGTTCATGGACCGCAGTCTGCTTGAAGGCGACCCCTTTTCCCTGATCGAGGGCATGGTCATCGGCGGCTACGCCATCGGCGCTTCAGCAGGCTTCGTGTATGTGCGCGCCGAGTACCCCCTGGCGATCGAGCGGCTCGGCCAGGCGATCGGGCAAGCCGAAAGCAGCGGCCTGCTGGGCGAGGATATCTTGGGCAGCGGCTTTTCCTTCTCCCTGCAGGTGCGCATCGGCGCCGGCGCCTTCGTCTGCGGCGAGGAGACCGCCCTGATGAATTCGGTTGAAGGCCGGCGCGGCGAGCCGCGCCAGAAACCGCCGTTCCCATCGGAGCGCGGCCTGTACGGCAAGCCGACCGTGATCAACAACGTCGAGACGTTCGGCAACATCGCCGCGATCATCCGCAACGGCGCCGACTGGTTCAACACCATCGGGACCAAGAAAAGCACCGGCACCAAGGTTTTTGCCCTGGCCGGCGACATCAACAACACCGGCATTGTCGAGGTGCCGATGGGCATCACGCTGGGCGAAGTCATCTTCGATATCGGCGGCGGCATGCCCAAGGGCAAGAAATTCAAGGTCGCCCAGACCGGCGGTCCGTCCGGCGGCTGCCTGACCCGCGAGCACCTGAACACCCCGATCGACTACCAGTCCCTGGTCGAACTGGGCGCCATCATGGGCTCTGGCGGCCTGATCTGCATGGATGAAGACACGTGCATGGTCGATGTCGCCCGCTTTTTCATGGAATTTGTCCAGGATGAATCCTGCGGCAAATGCGTCGCCTGCCGCCTGGGCACGAAGCGCATGCTGGAGATCCTGGAGCGCATCACGCGCGGGCAAGGTGTCGAGGGCGATGTCGAGCGGCTGATCGAGCTGGGCGAGACGATCAAGGAAACCGCCCTGTGCGGGCTTGGCCAGACCGCACCCAACCCGGTCCTGAGCACGATCAAGTATTTTCGCGATGAATACGACGAGCACATCCGCCATCACTACTGCCGGGCGGGTGTCTGCGCCGACTTGTTCCTTTCCCCTTGTGAAAACGCCTGCCCGGCGGGTGTCAATGTGCCGGGCTACATCGCCCTGATCGCGGCCAACCGTCCGGTCGACGCCTATAACCTGATTCGTCAGGAAAACCCGTTCCCCGCCATCTGCGGCCGCGTTTGCACGCACCCCTGTGAAAGCCGCTGCCGGCGGGCTCAGCTGGACGAACCGCTGGCGATTCAGGACCTCAAGCGCTACGCGGCCGATGAAGCGATGAAGGCGGACAAGCCGGTGATCGATCTCGTTTTCCCCAAGAAAGGCAAGTCGGTCGCCATCATCGGGGCCGGGCCGTCTGGCTTGACCTGCGCCTACTACCTGGGCCGGTTGGGCTACACCATCGATGTCTACGAAGCCCAGCCGGTGGCCGGCGGCATGCTGGCGTTCGGCATCCCCGAGTACCGGCTGCCCCAGCAGGTGCTCGAGCATGAGATCCGGACGCTGTGCCAGGTCGGCATTACCGTCCACACCGGCACCGAAATCGGGCGCGATATCTCCTTCGAGGAACTGCGCCAGAAGCACGAGGCCATCTACATCGCCACCGGCACCCAGCATGCGCGCAAGATCGGGGTCCCGGGCGAGGAGCTGCCCGGGGTTTACCATGGCATCGATTTCCTGCGCGATGTCAACCTGGGCCGCGACGTCAAGGTGCAGGGCATTGTCGCGGTCATCGGCGGCGGCAGCACCGCGATGGATGCGGCGCGCGTCGCGCTGCGCATGGGCGCATCAGAGGTGCATATCCTCTACCGGCGCGGCATCGAGGACATGCCGGCCGAGAAACGTGAAATCATCGAGGCGATCGAGGAGGGCATCCACATCCATGAACTGATGGATCCGGTGTATTTCGAAGGCCGGGCCGGTGTGGAGCGGGTTGTCTGCCAGCGCATGAAACTGCAGGGTTTTGACCGGGAAGGCCGACGCAAGCCGGTCAGGATTCCGGATGACCGCGTCACGTTTGATGTCGACATGGTTATCCCCGCCGTTAGCCAGTACTCGGATCTGCCCTTTGTCCGCCGGGACGAGGTGGAACTGACCGACTGGGGCACGTTTGTCATCGACGCAGAAACCCACAGGACGACCATGCCGGGCGTTTTCGCCGGCGGCGACGTCGTGCGCGGCGCGGATGTCGTGATTACGGCCATCGCCGACGGCAAGAAGGCGGCGCAGTCGATCGACCGTTACCTGGGCGGCGACGGCGTCCTCAACAAGGGGGAGCCGATCAAGATTCCCGAGCCGGTCGACGACCCGGAACTGGTCGAACACGCTCGCTTCGACATGAAGTGTCTCGACCCCGATGAACGCTGCCGCTCGTTCGACGAGGTCGTTCGGGGGTTCCATAAGCTCAACGCCATCGCCGAAGCCATGCGCTGCCTGCGCTGTGACCGCCGCTGAAGGAGGGACCGCACATGTTTACCATGACCATCAACCAGCAACAGGTAACCGCCCGGGCGGGCGAAACCATCCTCGAGGTGGCCAAACGCAACCATATCCAGATTCCCACGCTCTGCCACCTGGAAGGCATCCACCAGCTCGGCGCCTGCCGTATCTGTGTGGTCGAGGTCGAGGGCGCCAAGTCCCTGATGGCTTCCTGCGTGACACCGGCGACAGACGGCATGGTGGTGCGCACGCACACGCCCAAGGTTCGCAAAGCCCGCAAGGTCCTGTATGAACTGATGCTGTCCGACCATCCGACGGACTGCCTGCATTGTGCCCGCAGCAACGACTGCGAATTCCGCCAGCTGGGTGAAGTGCTGCAAGTCGATGTTTCCCGCTTCGCCGGCCAGCGCTCCAAGAACCTGGTCGACACCTCCAGTGCCGCCATCGTGCGCGACAACAACAAGTGCATCCTGTGCCGGCGCTGCGTATCGGTCTGCAACGAGATCCAGGGGGTCGGCGCCCTGAATGCCCAGAACCGGGGCTTCGGCACGTCGATCAGCCCCGGCGGCGACTTGCTGCTGGGGTCAGCGGTTTGCGCAGCCTGCGGCCAGTGTACCCTGGTCTGCCCGGTCAACGCCCTCAAGGAAAAAGACGCGACGGAAATGGTCTGGAACGCCCTGGCGGATCCCGAGCTGACGGTCGTCGTCCAGACCGCTCCTGCCGTTCGGGCGGCGCTGGGCGAGCCGTTCGGCATGCCGCCCGGGACGCTGGTCACCGGCAAGATGGCCGCCGCGCTGCGGCGCATGGGCTTCGACGCTGTTTTTGACACCAACTTCACGGCTGACCTGACCATCCTGGAAGAAGGCTATGAGCTGCTGGGCCGCCTGGCGGCCGGTGCCCTGGCCAGCGGCGCAGTGACCCGGGAGCAGCTGGACAAGCTGAATTTACCTGGCCATCTGCCAGCGCCGGTCCTGCCCATGATTACGAGCTGCAGCCCCGGCTGGATCAAGTATGCCGAACATTTCTACAGCCCCTACCTGGACCATCTGTCCAGCTGCAAATCGCCGCACATGATGCTCGGCGCCCTGACCAAAACCTGGTATGCCCAAAAACAGGGCATCGATCCCAAACGGCTGTATGTCGTCTCGGTCATGCCCTGTACGGCTAAGAAATACGAGGTGACCCGGCCGGAAATGGCCACGGACGGCATCGCCAATGTCGACGCCGTGCTGACGACGCGCGAACTGGCCCACATGATCCGCGAAGCCGGCATCGACTTTGTCCACCTGCCGGACGAGCCCTTCGACAGCCCCATGGGCCAGTCAACCGGCGCCGCGGACATCTTCGGCGTGACCGGCGGTGTCATGGAGGCGGCCCTGCGCACGGTCTACGAGGTCGTGACCGGCCGCGAACTGCCTTTTGAAAAGCTGCACGTCCAGCCGATCGTCGGCCTGGAGCGGATCAAGACCGCTTCCTTCCAGTTTGCGGATGTCAAGCCGGAATGGTCTTTCCTGGAGGGCGTCACCGCTCAGATCGCCGTCACCAGCGGCCTGGCCGGGGCGGCGCACCTCCTGGATGAGATTGCGGCCGGAAAAAGCCCGTACGTGTTTATCGAAGTCATGGGCTGTCCGGGCGGCTGCATCAGCGGCGGCGGCCAGCCTCGGCCGGTCAACGATGAAGTCCGGCGCAAGCGCCTGGAAGCGATCTACCGCGAGGATGAAGGCAAGCCCATCCGCAAATCGCACGAGAACCCGGATATTAAAACCCTGTACAGCGAATTCCTCGGCAATCCGGGCGGCCATGTTGCACACCAGTTGCTGCATACATGCTACACCGTCCGGTCGAGGACCTGAGCGATGAATCTGATCGGCAACCTGCTTTTTCTGCTCCTGGGCGGTTTCGCGCTGTCCCTGGGCTGGGCGCTGGCCGGGCTGCTGTGCTGCCTGACCATCATCGGCATCCCGATCGGGCTCCAGTGCTTCAAGTTCGCCGGCCTGGTGCTCTGGCCGTTCGGCCGTGAAATCCATTACCGCCAGGCCGGTGCGGTCTCGCTGCTGGCCAATATCCTCTGGCTGGTCTTTTTCGGACTCGAACTGGCCCTGGCCAGCGCGGTCATGGGCCTGGTGTTCTGTGTGACGCTGATCGGGATTCCTTTTGGCCTGCAGTATTTCAAGTTCGCCCGTCTGGCCCTGATGCCGTTTGGTGCGGTCATCGTGACCCGGTAAAAGTGAATCAGATGACCGGAAAGAGGATGTTGGACAAGTAGATCACGCCGGTCATTGTCAGCGAACTGAGAATCGTTGTCATGATGACCACCTGGGTTGCGAAATCCGGGTGGTTGTCGTTTTCGACGGCGATCAGGGCGGTGTTGACGGCGGTGGGAACGCTGGCCGAAATGAAAACGACCTGCGCCGGTATGCCCTCCATCTGAAACAGCCAGATGAAGAGGAGGGCCAGCACCGGGCCGATCACCAGGCGGGTGAAGATGGCCAGATAGACATCGCGGTTGTCGAGCTTGAGCTGGCTTTTGGACAGTTGGATACCCAAAGACAGCAAGGCGATCGGGACCAGGCCGTTGCGGGCATAGTTGAGCACCGGCCAGATCGGCAGGACGCGGATGTCGTACGGCACCAGCTTGAGCAGAAAGGCCAGCGGCACCATGTACACCGTCGGCATCTTGAGCACGTTGACCAGTGCCTGGCGGATCGAGAGGCTGGCCCGGCCGGCGTTGAAAAATCCGAAGGTGTTGACGCTGACGTTCTGGACGACCAGGATCATGACCTGGATCGACAAGGCCAGTGTCAGGTAAGGGGCATCGTCGCCGGCCAGGTAAATGCCGGTGCTGAAAACCAGCGTGACCAGCGGAATGCCGATGTTGCCGGAATTATAGAAAATGACCGAGTTCTGGAAGGCGTACGTGAGGCTCTTGGGATACTTCCGGATCTTGGCCAGCACGAAGCTGAGGCCGTAATTGGTCACGAGGATCAAAAGGGTGATGATAAAGGCTTTGACGGCATCCAGGCGGATGTCGGTCGTATACAGGTTGACAAACGTAAAGGACGGCACAAACAGGTAGAAATTGATCTTGGTCAGGGTCGTGATCTGCAGATTGAAACGGCGGTCCAGCACAAAGCCAAGGCCGATCAGGAAAAAGAGCGGCAGGATATTCTGCAGGAAAATCTGGACAATGACGGCCACGCGGCAGGCTCCTTTGCTGTTTGCCCGAACCGGGCAGATTGCTCTATTGTACGCAAGGGAATGGGCAAGTGCAAGCGACGGGCCTATGGTACAATAGGAAAAACAGCAAAAGGATGGCAGCATGAACCAGATCAAAACACGAATCAACGTTGGCGCCAAGACCCCTTTCACCATTGTGCACATCAGTGACACGCACCTGACTCGCGCGGACGGACGCGACGACGCGCGTAAGCAGGAGCTGGCGCAGGCGCGCTCGGTCCATTTCCCGGAAGCCGAGTCCTTTCTGCTCGATGCGGCCGCCTGCGCGCGGGATGCAGGGGCGCCGCTGGTCCATACCGGCGACCTGATCGATTTCGTTTCCTGGGCCAACCTGGACTATGCCAGGCAATTCTGCTTGAGCCACGATTGCTTTATGGCGGCAGGCAATCACGAATTCAGCCTGTATGTCGGCGAAGCCTTCGAGGATGCCGCCTACCGCAACCAGAGCCTCGCGCGCGTTCAGGGCGCTTTTACAAACGACATCCGTTTTGCTTCGCGCCTGATCGGCGGGGTCAATTTCGTCGCCATCGACAATTCCTATTACCGCATTGAACGCGAGCAGCTCGAACGGCTGCGCCGCGAGGTGAAACGCGGCTGGCCGATCGTGCTGACGATGCATACGCCGCTGTATTGCGAGCCGCTCTACACCTTCATGATGAACGAAAAGAAGCGCCCCTGCGCCTTCCTGATGGCGACCCCCGAACCGCTGATGGCCGCCTATCCCGAGTATCGTTTGCTTCAGCAGCAACCCGACAGCGTGACGCTCGAGGCCGCCGCGACCATCACGTCTGAGCCCCTGATCAAGGCGCTGCTGACAGGTCATCTGCACGTCGATCTGGATACGATGCTTACCCCGTCGCTGCCGCAGTTCGTCACCGGCAAGCGAACCGTGCGCGTCGTGGAATTTGTCTGACCCGCAGGAAAAGCCTGCGGCCCGCCTCCTGTTTTCGCCCCGTTTTCCAGCGGAATCAGCCTTGACAAATTTTGTAGGGGCAGGCTATAATGACTACGCGCTTGCGGGATTAACTCAGTGGTAGAGTGTCACCTTGCCAAGGTGAAAGTCGCGAGTCCGAATCTCGTATCCCGCTCCAGGAGCCGGCCCCAGGCCGGCTTTTCCTTTTGCCGGCGAATCGATTATAATGAAAGCCGGTAATCGCTTGCGCAGACAACGCGTCCGCAAGAATCTACCCAGTGAAATTCGATGGAGGCAAGCATGGCGCCTGTAAACCTCAAAACGATTGTACGGGAATTCAACCTGGAGGTCATCGCCGACTACGGGCATCTGGAGGACATCCAGATCGCCGTTGCCGACGTGACCCGGCCGGGGCTGCAGCTGGCCGGGTATTTCGACCACTTCGGCCCCGACCGCATCCAGGTGCTGGGCAACATGGAAACCGCCTTCCTGGAACGGCTCACGCCAGATGACCGCCAGCAGCGCCTGGACGCGCTGTTCGAAAAGGGCATCCCCTGCCTGATCCTGACGCGCAGCCACGAGGCCTGGCCGGAACTGATCGAATGCGCCCGCAAGTACGGCATCCCGGTCCTGCGCACCCATGACATCACCGCCTCGTTCACCAGTTCCCTGGTCAAGTTCCTCAACGTCGAGCTGGCGCCGCGCACCTCGCTGCACGGCGTGCTCATCGAGGTCTATGGCGAGGGCATCCTGATCCTGGGCGAAAGCGGCGTCGGCAAATCGGAAACGGCGCTCGAGGTTGTCAAGCGCGGCCATCGCCTGATCGCGGACGATTTGGTTGAGATCCGGCGCGTGTCGGACACGACGCTGCTGGGCCGCGCACCGGAGATCATCCGCCACCTGATCGAGATCCGCGGCATCGGGATTCTGGATGTCAAGGAGCTCTACGGTGTATCGTCGGTTAAAATCCAGGAGAATGTCGACTTTGTGATCAACCTGGAGCTTTGGGACGAGAAAAAGCATTACGAGCGCCTCGGCATCCACGAGGAGGAAACCGATATTCTCGGTATCAAGGTGCCTTCGATCACGATACCGGTCCGCCCGGGACGCAACCTGGCCATCATCGTCGAGGTCGCGGCCATCAATTTCCGCCAGAAAAAAATGGGATACAATGCGGCCAAAGCCCTGACAGACCGGGTTTTCGGGCCTGACTATTGAGGAGCGGCATGACCATAAACCAAACGCTGCAAAAAGATCTCGTCCAGGCGCTTGCCGTTCTGGCCGGCGATACGCCTGCCCGGCTGCGCTTCAGCGAACCGATGGACCGGCACACCTCGTTCCGGATCGGCGGCCTGGCGGACGCGTTTTTCGAACCGGCCAGTATCCAGGAGATCGATCAGGCGCTATCGTTTTGCAAACGCCACCAGATCCCCTGCACGATCATCGGGAACGGCTCCAACCTGCTGGTTTCTGACCTGGGCATCCGCGGCCTGGTGCTGGCTGTCGGCGATAGCCTGTCCGGCATCGAGCGCCAGGACAACACCTTGCTGGTCATGGCCGGAACGCGGCTGGCGGCGCTGGCCGCATTTGCCGCCCGCCAGGAACTGACCGGCCTGGAATTTGCCTCCGGCATTCCCGGCACCCTGGGCGGAGCCATCCAGATGAATGCCGGCGCCTACGACGGCTGCATGCAGGATGTTGTGCGGCAGACCCAATACCTGGATGAAGATCTCAACTGCCGGTACATGACCGGGGAAGAGCACCAGTTCTCATACCGGCACAGCGTTTTTTCGGATCGCAGCACGGTTATCCTGCGCGCGCATCTGGAACTGAACCCGGGCACCTATGCAGCGATTACCGCCAGGATAAACGACCTGGCCGAGCGCCGCCGCCAGTCACAGCCCCTGGAACTGCCCAGCGCCGGCAGTGTCTTTAAACGCCCGCCGGGATTTTATGCCGGCAAACTGATCAGCGACTGCCAGCTCAAAGGCTTATGCATCGGCGATGCTCAGGTTTCGGAAAAACATGCCGGCTTCATCGTCAACCGTGGCGCGGCCACCGCCCGTGACGTTCGCCGCCTGATCGAACACATCCAGGCGGTTGTATCCGCACAGACCGGTGTCCGGCTTGAACCGGAGATCAAATGCATCGGCGACTGGCCGGCCTGACCGCGACCAGACCGACCATGGACAGGGGGAAACTTCATGGACATCTTGATCTTGACGGGCATGTCGGGAGCCGGTAAAAGCCTGGCTGCCAACTACCTGGAGGACATGGGCTTCTTTTGCATCGACAACCTGCCGCCCAGCATTCTGCCCGACCTGGTCTCATCGTATGTCAAGAAGAACAACAACCTGCCCTTGCACCCGGTCGACACGGCCCGCATGGCTTTTGTCATCGACGTGCGTAGCCTGGAGCTGTTCGAAGACATCTTTCCCGCCCTGGAACGGCTGAACCAGATGGGCATCTCCTACCGGATCATCTTCCTGGACGCGACCGACCAGGCCCTGATCTCGCGCTACAAGCAAAGCCGGCGCAACCATCCCCTGGCCCAGGGCCGCAGCATCGTGCAGGCCATCGAGCTGGAACGGCAGCGCCTGGCGGCGGTCAAGGAACTGGCTTCCGACGTGATCGAGACATCGGCGCTGACGGCGGGCGAGCTGCGCGACATGCTCTACGCCATGCTTTCGGAGACCGACCGCGACGAACGGATGACCATCCTGATCCAGTCTTTTGGTTTCAAGTACGGCATCCCGGTCGACTGCGACTGTGTCATCGATGTGCGTTTTATCCCCAACCCGTACTACGTGGCGGAACTGAGGCCCTTGTCCGGCAAGGACCAGGCCGTCGTCGACTGTATCATGTCCTATCCGGAAACAGTCCGGTTTATGGACATGCAGGAGCAATGGCTGGAGTTTACCATCCCCCTTTACATCCGCGAAGGCAAGGTCCGCTTCACGATCGGCGTCGGCTGTACCGGCGGGCGCCATCGCTCGGTCGTTCTGGCCGAGGACCTGGCCAACCGGCTGCGAGACAACAAGCTGCGCGTCGTGATCGACCACCGGGATCTGGAAAAAGACCCGCGCAAATCCAGCCGGGACGATCCCTGCTGATGGAGTGCTATGCTGACTGAAACCGATGAAAAGATCATCCAGTACGCCAAGAATCCCGCGGCCGGCCCGCAGATCGCCATCATCGGCGGCGGGACGGGCTTGTCGACCGCGCTCAGGGGGTTGAAATTGTTTTCCAACAACCTGACCGCGATCGTGACCGTGGCAGACAACGGCGGCTCGTCCGGCATGCTGCGCGAGGATCTCGGCATCCTGCCGCCCGGCGATATCCGCAACTGCATCCAGGCGCTGGCCGACACCGAGCCCCTGATGGGCGAGCTGCTCAACTACCGGTTCAGCGACGGCCGCCTGAAGGGGCAGAGTTTCGGCAATCTCCTGATCGCCGCGATGAATGCCATATCCGCCAATTTCTATGACGCGGTGCGCAATGTATCCAAGGTCCTGGCTGTCAAAGGCCGCGTGCTGCCGGTTTCGCTCCAGGACTTGCAGATCAGCGCCAGGCTGCGCGACGGCAGCGTGATCGAGGGTGAATCGGCAATCGGTCACCGCCAGGCCACGCCGGACAACGCGATCGAAGAGATCCTGATGACACCGCCGGCGGCACAGGCCCTGCCGGAGGCGATCCAGGCCCTGATGAGCGCGGATGTGATCATCCTGGGGCCAGGCAGCCTGTTTACGAGCATCATCCCCAATCTTCTGTTTTCGGAAATCCGCCGCGCCATCCGTGCCAGCTCGGCGGTCAAAATCTATGTCTGCAACCTGATGACCCAGCCGGCGGAGACCCTGGGCTTTTCCGCAGCCCAGCATGTCAAGGCCCTGCTCGATCACCTGGGTCAGTCCCAGGCCAAGGGCTATCTCGACTACTGCGTGGTCAACAACGCCTGGATCGACCGGCAGCAGATCGCCCGTTATCGCCTGGAGAGCGCGACGCCTGTGCTGGCCGAACGCGGTTCCCTTGAGCAGCTGGGGGTCAGGATGGTCGACGCACCGCTGGCCTGCATTAACAACGGCGTGATCCGGCACGACCACATGGTTCTGGCCCGGGTCATCCTGCGGCTGGCCCTGGAGAGCGGCACCCGGCCCCGCAACCTGGTCAGGACCGAATCATGAGCCCGGGCAGCACGTCGTTTTCGCGCCGGATCAAGGATGAGCTGGTCCGGCATCCCTGTACGAGCGCGTGCTGCCGCCAGGTCGAAGTGGCTGCGGCCATCTGGTCTGCGGGCAAATTCAGCGAAACACGCATCGACTGGGCGACCGGCCACGCCCGCATCGCCAGCCGTTTGGCCGACATGATGCAGGCATCTTACGGGTTCCGGCCGGCCCTGCGCCAGGGCCGGGAGTTGGTGTCGCTGCGCATCGAACCGGCTGAGCGGGTCAATCGCCTGCGCCAGGAGATCGCGACCGTCTTTCTGGCCGCAAACCGAGCCGATATCGCGGCCTGGTCGTCCTGCTGCCGCCAAGCCCTGCTGCGCAGCCTGTTCCTGTCCTGCGGATCGGTCAGCGAACCGCAGGCGGCCTACCACATGGAACTGGCGGTCCGCCAGGCCAACCAGTCGGCCGGGACGATGCAGAACCTGCTGGGCCAGCTCGGCCTCAACAGCAGCATGGCGGTGCGCGGCCATTACGAGGTGCTTTATCTGCGCGAGGGTCAGCACCTGGCCGATTACCTGCTCCTGTCCGGGGCACACCTGTCTTTGCTGACCTTCGAATCTTTGCGCGTCGAAAAGGAAATGCGCAACAGCGTCAATCGCGTCGTCAACTGCGACAGCGCCAACCTGCAGCGCGTGGCGAATACGGCTGTCCGCCAGTCGGAGCTCTTTCGCGCCCTGCAGGCGCGCCGCTTGGAAAGCCTGCTGCCTGAAGACCTCCTGGCCGCCGCCCAGGTCCGGTTGGAGCATCCGGACCTGGCACTCAGGGAATTGGGGGCCCTGATGGTGCCGCCGCTGGGCAAGTCGGGCATGAACCATCGCCTGATGCGCTTCGAGCGGCTGGCCGCGGATCTGCTGGCGCGAGGGGAGAGCTGACCGGTGCTGGAGATCGTGCTGGTTGAGCCGGAAATCCCGCAGAATACCGGCAACATTGCCCGAACCTGCGTTGCAGTCGGAGCCCGCCTCCATCTCGTCGAGCCGCTTGGTTTCTCGCTCGACGAGCGCCAGGTCCGGCGCGCGGGCCTTGACTACTGGCCGGACCTCGCGCTCCGGGTCTGGCCCGACCTTGGCACCTTGCTGGCGACACTGCGGCCGCCAGACTGTGAGACCGCCTTGTTTCTGGCGACGACCAAGGGCAGGCGGACCTATGCCGATGTCGCCTATCCCCCGCGGACCTGGCTGTTTTTCGGCAAGGAAACCGCCGGGCTGCCCGGCAGTCTGCTCGACGCCTATCCCGAACAATGCCTGCGCATCCCCATGCTGCCCGGCAAACGTTCGCTCAACCTGTCGAACGCCGTCGCCGTGATGGCTTACGAGGTCCTGCGCCAGCAGGGTTTCCCCGGCCTGAAGCGGCTAGGACCATCTGAAGAAAGCTGACCGGGTATAAACCCGGCAAGGAGGACCCATGATCCAGGAACAACGCATTGTCAGCCATTTCACGTCACTCGTCGCCATCGACGCGCCGTCGCGCGGCGAACGCGCCCTGGCCGAGGTTGTTAAAAGCCAGCTGCGCGATTTGGGCCTTTCTATCGAGGAAGACCAGGCCAAAGAAGCGATCGGGGGTGACTGCAACAACATCTACGCCACCTGGCCGGGTACACTGGATTGGCCGCCGCTGGTGTTCTGCGCGCATTTTGACACGGTCGAACCCGGGAAAGGCAAGCGGGCTGTGATCAGGCCCGACGGCATCATCACCAGCGGTGGCGACACCGTCCTGGGGGCCGACGACTTGTCCGGCCTGACGGCCATCGTGGAGGCGATCCGCTCGATCCGCGAGGACGGCCAGGAACACCGCACCGTCGAGCTCTTCCTGACCGTCGCCGAAGAACAGCACCTGCTCGGTTCGACCCATGCTGAACTGGATCGCCTCAAGGGCCGGCAAGCCTACGTGCTCGACGCCAGCGGGTCTCCCGGAACGGCGATCGTCCAGGCTCCCGGCAACATCGGCCTCGTCTTCGATCTGCAGGGCCATTCCGCCCACGCTGGCATGGAGCCGGAAAAGGGCGTCAGCGCGATCACGGCCGCGGCCAAGGGCATCGCGGCCATGCGCCTGGGCCGGATCGATGATGAGACCACTGCCAACATCGGGCGTATCTGCGGCGGCGGGGCGACCAACATCGTCGCCGACGCCTGCACCGTGACCGCGGAATGCCGCTCCAGGGATGCGGCCAAGCTCGAAGCCCAGGCTGACCAGATGTGCGCCGCAATGGAAAAGGCCGCCCGCGACCTGGGCGCGCGCGTCGCGATCCAGCGCCATGTCTCGTACCGCCCCTACGCCGTCTCGCCGCAAAGCCCGGTTCTGGCTCGCTTCCAGGCTGCCTGCCGCAAGCTGGGCCTGGCGGGAGCCTTGCAGCCCGGAGGCGGCGGCAGCGACAACAACACGCTCTGCGAGGCCGGTTTCGACGGTATTGTCCTGACCTGCGGCATGGACCAGGTTCATTCCTGCCAGGAACGCATTGCGATTCGCGATCTTGTCGATACGGCCAGGCTGGTTGAATCGCTGATCACAGAGCCATGACGTAATATTTGTGCTAAAATGAACCAGATGCCCCGGGAGGAGTGACAGCAATGCCAGCCAAAAAAAACATGTATGTCCAGGAGCGGCGCTACGGCGCCCGCAAGCGGAACGCGCGCACGCCGGGCGGCCCGCTGCTAACACTGGCCCTGATCCTGATCGCCGTGACCTTGATCGTGGCGTTCGTCACATACGGTCCGGAAATTTTCAAGCCGAAGCCGACGTCGCCGACGGATCCGACCCAGTCGAGCACATCCGGCAGCAAGCCGACAACCACCCAGTCGCCGGCAACCCCGACCCTGAGTTCGACCCCCTCGCCGTCGCCGACACCGACACCGCCGCCCAAAGCCTGGAACCCCCTGCTGGCCCATGACGGGCAGCAGCCTTTGCTGCCCCCCGGAACGCCCGCCGACGGGCTGTCTCCGAGCGAGCGCAAGATCACGGCGACGATCTTCGACGATTCGTTCTCGGTTCTCTCTTCGTACCTCCGGCCGGACAACTTCCGCATCTCCCTGCAGGACCCGCTGAGCTACAACCAGGTGCCCGGCGTCCTGACGTTCCGCGGCAACAACTTCCGAAACGCCCCGTCCTTCGGCCTGACGGAGCTGTCTGAAAAGAGCCTGACTCAGGAATGGGAAAAGGGGATTGGCAGCCTGAAATCGTCTTCCTGGTCCTTCTCCTGGACCGGGACCGGCTGGACCGGCCAGCCGCTGCTCGTACAATGGGACGATCCGGTGCGCGAGATCATGAACATCGTGCCGGATAAGAAAAGCAAAGCGGACCTGGTCGAAGTCATTTACGCCACGCTGGACGGCAATATTTATTTTCTCGACCTCGATGACGGCAAGCCGACCCGCGACCCGATCAAGGTCGGTGCGACCATCAAGGGCACGCCCTGCGTCGATCCGCGCGGCTATCCGGTGCTCTATGTCGGCCAGGGCGATCAGAACGGCACCGCCAAGGGCATCGGCTTTCGGGTTTTCAACCTGATCGACCAGTCGCTGCTGCTCTACAAGGATTGCCGCCCCGACCCGTCCTACCGCAAATCCTGGAACGCCTGCGACTCGTCGCCGATTTTCGACGCCGCATCGGACACCTTGATTTATCCCAATGAGAACGGCCTGATCTACACGGCCCGCATGAACACCCGCTTCGACGCGGCCCAGCGCAGCCTGACGATCGACCCCGAATTTACGACTTACCGCTACAAGATGACCGGCCTGTCCCTGCACGGCATCGAGAGCTCGATCGCCATCTATGACGGCATCGGCTTCTACAGCGACAACTCCGGCATCCTCAACAGCGTCGACTTGAACACGATGCAGCCGGTCTGGTCACGCCAGTTGGAAGACGATTCAGACGTCACACCGGTTTTGCATCATGAGGGTGACCGGCTGGCGCTCTATACCGGTACTGAGGTCGACTGGCAGAAGGATATCATCGGCACATACCAGGGCAAAGCGTTTGTCTACAAGATCGACGCCATGACCGGCGAGATCCTCTGGGAAGCGTTCGTGCCCTGCTACACGAAAAACGCGGCCAACCAGGGCGACGATGTCAACGGCGGCGTCATGGGCACACCGGTCATCGGCAAACTTGGTCTCAAGGATCTGGTGATCTTCAGTTTCTGCATGACCAACGGCGCCTACAGCGGCAACAGCGTGGTCGCCTTCGACCAGCAGGACGGCAGCATCGTCTGGGAATACAAGATGAATCACTATTCGTGGAGTTCGCCGGTTGACATCTATTCCGAGGATGGCCACGGTTACCTGATCATCCCGGACTCGATCGGCCAGCTGCACCTGATCGACGGCCTGACCGGCGAACAGCTGGATGTGCTGCAGCTGACCCGGGGTGCCAACGGCGATAAGGCCGGCAACATCGAGTCTTCCTGCGCCGTCTTCGGCAACCGCCTGGTTGTCGGCACCCGCGGCAACATCATCGCCGGCGTGACGATCCGCTAGGGGCGCGCGCATGATTTCGGCAGCACTGGTTATCAGCATTGTCCTGGTCCTGGGCGTCATCTTCGTCAACGGCTGGACCGATGCGCCCAACGCCATCGCGACGGTCGTTTCAACCCGCTGCCTTTCGCCGCGCGCCGCGGTCATCCTGGCGGTCGTCTTCAACACGCTGGGTGCCGGCTTCATGACGCTGATCAACGCCAAAGTGGCTTTCACCATATCCAACATGGTGCGCTTCGACGGCGCTTCATCCGATGACGCGCCCCTGATCGTGCTGGCCGCTTCGCTTTTCGCCATCGTGATCTGGGCCACGGCCGCCTGGTACTTCGGCATCCCGACCAGTGAAAGCCACGCCCTGATCGCCGGCATAACCGGCGGGGCGATCGCGTTAGGCAACGGGTTTGGCGCGATCAACGGACAGGAGTGGAGCAAAGTCCTGATCGGGCTGGGCGTTTCCTCCGTGCTTGGCTTTGGCAGCGGCTTCCTGATCGCCCGCCTGGTCATGTTCCTGTTCCGCAATGCCCGCCGTTCCTTCACGGAACGCTTTTTCACCCGCGGCCAGATTTTCGCTGCCAGCGGCATGGCTTTCATGCATGGGGCCCAGGACGGGCAGAAGTTCATGGGCGTCTTCATGCTGGCCCTTTTTCTTAACGGCGCGGCCAGCCGGAACGCCGACGGCAGCTTCGCCATCCACGGCTGGCTGATCATCCTCTGTTCCCTGGTCATGGGCCTGGGAACATCGGCCGGGGGTTATCGCATCATCAAGGCCGTCGGCATGGACATGGTCAAGCTGGAGCGCTACCAGGGCTTTGTGGCCGACTTTGCCGCGGCCGGCTGCCTGCTGGCTTCGTCACTGACCGGGATCCCGGTCAGCACGACACACACCAAAACGACGGCGATCATGGGCGTCGGCTCGGCCCGCCGGATCTCATCGGTCAACTGGAAGGTCGTCAAGGACATGGTCCTGGCCTGGGTGCTGACCTTTCCGGGCTGCGGCCTGATCGGCTACCTGATGGCCAAGCTCTGCCTGTTGATCTTCTAGCCAGAGCCACGTACGAGGAGGGAAGCGGATGCGCAGAAAAGAAAACTTCAACTATTTCGATGTCCTGATCCTGGCGATCGGATATTCGCACCAGACGGCCCAGCGCCTCATCGACCTGCTGGAAGACTACCAGGACGTCACCCGGAAAGCCCGCGAGATCCACGATCTGGAACACGCGGCCGACCACGAGTGCCACCGCCTGTTTGACGCGCTTAATGTCGCGTTTATCACGCCGATCGACCGGGAAGACATCTACGCCCTGATCAAATCGATCGACGACATCACGGACCTGGTCGAAGATGTCGCCAACCGCTTCGACATGTTTCACATCGCCCATATCAGGCCGGAGGCCAAGCAGATCGCCCAGCTGATCCAGAAGGCGACAGGCATGCTGGTCGAGCTGCTCACCAATTTCAAAGCTTTCAAAAAAAATGGCAAACGGATCCACGAACTGGTCATGGCGGTCAACACGATCGAAGAGGAAGGTGACCGCTGCTACCGGGACAGCATCAAGAAGCTGTTTCTGGAGCCGGAAAACGTCATCGAGATCATCACGTGGAAAGATATCCTCGACGACATGGAAAATGTGCTCGATGCCTGTGAAGATGTCGCTGACATCGTCCAGGGCGTCGTCATGAAAAGCAGTTAGGCATGGACGGCATGCAGGAATCCGCTAACATCGAAAGCCTCGATTTTGAGCTGATTGTCTATCGCAAAGGCAGTCTGCGCGCGCATGTCGACCTGGTGCGCGGCTACATGACCTGGCATGACAGCTGGCAATGGTGCAACAATTTTACCCGCACCATCACCGATGACCAGGTCACGGAAATCAGGGATCTGGTCGACAACTGTATTCGCCAACAGGCGCTGGCAGCTCCGTCTGAGTCTGCCGCTGGCAGCGCGGATGCAGACCCCGTCAGCTACCAGATCACGTTGCGATCTCAGGACGGCAGCCGCCAGATTCGCAGCGGCGGCGAGGTTCCGGGCTGCTGGATGCCCCTGAAGACCATGATCGAAAAGATCAGCCGCATCTGTTTTTTCATTTGAGCGGCAGCCGCCGGCCGGATGCGGCAACAGACCGCAGTTTACCGGCATGTGAAGTTCTGGTAGAATAGCAGAAGATCAGCGGATTCGGGGTGGAGTCATGGACTTCCTGGAAGGTTTTCTCTTAGGCCCCATATGGAGTGATACCGAGTACGAGACCCGTCGCCATACGGGTTTTTACTGGTTGGTCGGCTGGCTGGCCTGTTTTCTGTACATCTGGCTCCAGCTTAAGCCCGGCACCCTTCAGCCCTGGCTCGAGTTGCCACGCTGGGCGCCGGTCGCTGTTTTCGCTTTCCTGCTGATCGCATCGCCCTTCGCCTGCCGCTATTACTACCGGTTGAACTTCCTGATCAAGCCCATCGTTCTGGGCTTGCAGCTGGTCAAGCTGGCGGCGGCCTTTTTGGCCCTCTTCCAGTATGTTCTGCCCCTCTACACGATCCAGGTCGACCTGCTCCCGGAGCAGCTGCTCGAATACGTCAATCAGACGATCGCCCATGCCACCGAAACGTTCGCCGCCATGGGCCAGGCCGTCGGCATGATGGTCGGCATCATCGCCGGAGGGCTGCAGGTGGTGCTGACTTTCGTCGGCATTCTGCTGGCGGCAACCCTGGTGCCGGCGCTGTTCCTCGTCATGCTTCAACTGCTGCAACGCGGCGTCGACTACCTGATGCACCGCACCTTGCTGCGCAATCTGGATTATTAGGGACTGTACATCAACAAGTTGCTCTATAGATTCTCCGAGAGATTAAACTGACTTGTCAATCTCTCGGAGAAAAGCGCAACTAATTTCTTAACAATCCCTTAAGCGGCTTTTTTTTATATTTTCCTGATTTGTATTTTGCTGACCATGAAAAATGACAGAACGACCATCAGGGCCATGCAGACAATAATGTTGGTCAGGCCGAAGCGTCCCTTGAGAAACAGGAACGTGTGCAGCAAATTGAGCAGGGTCAGCAGGGAACCGGCCAACGTGATGGGAATGCCGTAAAAGCAGCTGGCATCTTCCTGGAGATTGAAGCGGGCCAGGCGGATCGCACCGGCGATCGGGAAGAGCACGGCCAACAGGTAACCGGCCAGGCGGCCAAACGGGAAAAACAGGGATGCGTAGGCAAAATGAAGCTTCCAGGCGATTACAGCCGGCGCCACACCGAAGGAAATCAGGTCGCACAGCGAATCCAGCTGCTTGCCCAATTCACTGGCCGCGTCGAGCCTGCGGGCCAGCTTGCCGTCAAAGCGGTCGAACACCGCGGCGGCCATGACGCACAGGCAGCTGTAATAGACCAGGTTGATGTCGTCACCCGGCTGGCTGATCGAAAATTTGCCGGTCGAGGAGGCGACCAGAATAGCCAGGACGCCCAGGGCCAGGTTGGCCAGCGTCAGCATGTTGGGCAGGTTCTTGCGAATCATGTCACCCTCACGTGTCTTGTTTCGGGAAGCGGGCCAGGACGGTCACGCCAGCGCGCACGGGATCGCCGGGCTTGACCAGAACAGTCACTTCCTGCGGGCAGACCAGCTCCGTGCAGGATCCGAAACGGATCATTCCGAAGCGCTGCCGTTGAACCAATTGGCTGCCGGGCTGGACGTCGCAGACGATCCGCCTGGCCAGAAACCCCGTGATCTGGTGCACGAGCACCTTGCGGGCACCCTGAGCAATCCCGATCGTGTTGCGTTCGTTCAGCGCGGAGGCGTGGGACTTGAACGCCGGCAGGTATTTTCCGGGCCGGTAGCGGCGGCAAAAGACCTCGCCTGACATCGGTGCCCGGTTGATGTGCACATCCAGAAGCGACAGGAAAATGGTGACACAGACAGCCGGACCGTCCAGATCTTCCTGGTGGGCCACCGGCGTCACCGCCATCACCTTGCCGTCGGCGGGGCTAACCAGGTCATCCGGGAGCAGCGGCCCAACCCGGCGCGGATTGCGGAAAAAGAAGCAGAAGAAAACCAGGAAAAGGCCGCCGATCAGCGCCAGCCAGGGCCGGATCAGATACAGCCCGACACTGGATAGAAAGGCGATGAGAATCAGGTGCCAGCCATCTCGGGCAATCGGGTCGTGCTTCAAGGTCGTCCTGCCTCGCTTTCTGCCTGGTGCGGTTCATCTGTTTGCCGGTGCCTTATTTTAGCATATGCCGGCCTGGATGCAAAGCGCAGGCCGTTGTCACAAAATGGTCACAGCCCGGTCAAAATGATTTTCAATTCTTTCTTTTTGCTATCAAGATGAAACGGTATAAAATAAGTGTAAGCAGAGAACAGATGCGCAGCCGGTCCTGTGGCTGTGCCGGCAGATAAAGCGAGGGATTAAGATGGCTACCGATAACGATGAAAAGCAGAACACGACGAACCAACCAACCAGCTGGCAATACAACAGCACATCGTACGTTTACCCGGACCCTTATCAGCAGGGATCCGGACGACCGCCGAAAAAACCGCGTTCAGCGGCGCGCACCCTGGGCATCGTGGCCATGGTGCTGTCGATCACGGTGCTGTTCTCAGCCTTGACCGGCACGGCGGTATATCTGCTGACCCGGCAGACGGCGCCGACGACCAGCCAGACGACCGTGCCGGCTCAGACAACCGCGACGACAGTTGCCGAAAGCGTCCGGCCGACGACGAGCGGAACATTGACCGACCCGCATTTCAGCCTGGCGGATGCGGCCAGCCGCCATGAGGACGGCAAGAAGACCTTGACGATCATGGAGATCGCAGCCCAGGGCAAACCGGCTGTGGTCGCCATAACCACCGAAATGACCGCGACAGACATGTTCGGCCAGATTTACCGGCCGACGGCCGCCGGCTCCGGGTTCATCATCACCGACAACGGCTACATCGTCACGAACAACCATGTCATCGAAGGCGCCGAGGCGATCACGGTCGTGCTCGACAATGACGATGTCTATGAAGCGGTTCTGGTTGGTACCGATCCCAGCAACGACATTGCGGTGATAAAGATCGACGCGACCGACCTGCCGACCGTGGTGCTGGGCGATTCGGACGACCTGCTGGTCGGCGAGCTGGCCGTCGCGATCGGCAACCCCCTGGGTGAACTGAGCGGCACCGTCACGGCGGGCATCATCAGCGCACTGGACCGGGAAATCACCTTGAACAGCAGCAGCGGCCCGCAGCGGCTGAATCTGCTCCAGACCGATGCCGCGATCAACTCCGGCAATTCCGGCGGCGCCCTGTTCAACTCGTTCGGCGAGGTGATCGGGATCAACACGGCCAAGAACGCCGGCACGGGCGTTGAAGGACTGGGTTTCGCCATCCCGATCAAACATGCCGAACCGATCATCGAGAGCCTGATCCAGTTCGGTTACGTGCGCGGCCGGCCCAAGATCGGCATCGTCGCGCGCGATGTCAGCGCCCAGATGGCTGAATACTACCGCCTGACGGAAGGCATCTACATCGTCGAGATTGAAAGCGGCAGCGCCGCGGACAAGGCCGGTCTCCAGGTCAAAGACATCATCACGGCCGTCGACGGTGAAAAAACCGTGACGATCGAGCAACTCAACGCCCGCAAGAACGCCCGCAAACCCGGCGATGTCATGACCCTGACGGTGGTGCGAAACGGCCGCGAGATCACGGTCCGGCTGACCTTGCTGGAAGAGCTTCCTTCCGACTACAAACCGACCAGCAGCCGCTCCGGCGTCACTCTGAGCCAGATCTGAAGCCCCTTGCCTTGTTGCGTTGGCGGCTTCATGGTAAAATGAGGGCCAGCGAACGATAAGAGAGACGGATTCTTGCAAAAAAGCAAGAATCCGGCTTTTTGTCGGAAGGAGGTGGATCGTGAAAGGTCGCCACTGGCTGCGGCGCGACGTTCTTTTGCCTGTTTTATACCTGGCGTTGTTCGGCTTTGTCCTTTATTGGCTGTATGGCCGCCTGGGCGCCGTTCCGATCGTCCAGACCTCACGTTTCATCTACTGGCTGATCCGCATCATCGGCATCACCTATGTGCTGCTCTGCGTGATTACGATCAGCCATGTTCTGTCCACCTACGACCTGGAGCGCTATGACCCCGGCAACCTGGGCAGCCTCAAGCGCCTGATGAAGCGAACCCGCTACAAGCTGAACAAGAAGGATATACCGACCGAAGCCCTGCTGGTGGACTATGAAGCGGTCCTGCTGGCCAAGCGCTATTTCCTGGAAACCGACAGCCACCTGATCGGCCGGGTCTATGCCCGCAAGCACCTGCTGGCCTTTCTGCAGCGTTACCGTTACGACCGCGTCTTGATCGTGCAGCATGAACCGCTCAATGTCTTTGTGATCGACCAGCTGCTCCAGGACTGCATCCGCTATATCCGCAGCCAGACTGCAAACCGTTCCCGGCGCAACATGCTGATCATCGTGACCAGGATGCAGGAAGCCGAGGAAATCGCGTCCTGCGGCGCCGGAGTGGTCAACTTTCTCGGCAAATTCAGCGGCGGCACGCTCGGCGTCCTGTTGCTGTCAACCGGGCAGCACCGCTTGTTTTATCCGGCAGACCGGACCTTGCAGCCGCACAGCCACCGCTGGTACCAGGACCGCCATCGCCATCGCTTGCTCAGTCTGATTTTCCGTCTGCAGCACGGCGGGGCGCGTTCGCCGCGCGCACCGCGCGAGCACATCGGCTCATGATCCAGGTCTGGCTGCGCCCGGGCACGCAAAAGGCCGCTGCCTCCGGTCACCCCTGGGTTTATCGCAACCAGATCGATCCGGCAGCCGGCGACCTGGCCGCCATGCCAGCGGTTGAGCCCGGCAGCCTGGTGTCCGTGCACGACAGCCGGGGACGTTATCTGGGCAGCGGTTTCTTTAACTCGAATTCCATGATCACCATCCGTTTGCTGACGCACCAGCACGAGGTGCTTGACGAGACGCTGATCGAACGGCGCATCGAAGCAGCGCTCGCCTTCCGCGCGGCCAACCGGCGTCCGGATACCGACAGCTACCGGCTTGTTTTCGCCGAGGCGGACCGCCTGCCGGGCCTGATCGTCGACCAGTTCGGCGACACGCTGGTTTTGCAAGTGCTGGCCCTGGGCATGGCGCGCTGGCAGGAAACCGCCGCCGCCTGCCTGGCGGAGAAGCTGCGACCGGCGCGCCTGATCTTGAAAAACGACGACCCGATCCGGCTTAAGGAAGGCTTGCCGCTCGAACAGCGCGCCTGGCTGGGCGACCTTGTCCGCCAGGTGACCATCCGGGAGAACGGCCTGCTCATGCAGGCGGACCTTGGCCAGGGCCAGAAAACGGGCTATTTTCTCGACCAGAAAGCCAACCATCTCCGGCTGCGCCGTTTTGCCGCCAACCGGCGTGTGCTCGACGCCTTTTGCTACAGCGGCGGTTTTGCCCTCAACGCGGCTGCGGCCGGTGCCGCGGCGGTCACGGCGGTGGACATCTCGCCCGAGGCGCTGATCCTGGCCCGGGCGAACGCCGAGCGCAACGGCCTGGCGGACAAGATGCAGTTTGCTTTGGCCAACGCGTTCGATTTCCTGCGCCAGGCGGTCACCGAGAAGCGGGCCTACGACACCATCGTGCTCGACCCGCCCGCCTTTACCAAGAGCCATGGTGCGCGCGACGCCGCCCGGCGCGGGTACAAGGAGATCAACCTGAGCGCCTTCCGGCTGCTCGGTCCCGGCGGCATCCTGGTGACGCACTCCTGTTCCTACCACATGCCTGAGGCGATGTTCATCGAGACCGTCCTGGAAGCGGCCTGGGACGCGCGCCGGACCGTCCGCATCCTGGCCGTGCACCGCCAGGATTTCGATCACCCCGTCCTGGGCAGCTATCCGGAATCCCACTACCTGAAAAGCCTCTGGCTGGAGGTCATCGCCTGATTCGAGACACTCGGGAAATGCTTTGTGTCACATAGTCACGGAAAGAAAGAGCCGTTTCAGCTAAGCTGAGCGGGTCTATTTATGTGAAAGGCTAAGGTGATGACATGAAGGTTATCGTGATCGGCGGTGTCGCCGGGGGCGCATCCGCGGCAGCCCGCTTGCGCAGGCTCGACGAAAAGGCGGAAATCATCCTGCTGGAAAAGGGCGAGTACATTTCCTACGCGAACTGTGGCCTGCCCTATTACATCGGCAACGTGATCAAGGAAAAAGACGCGCTGTTCGTCCAGACACCGGAGGCGATGCGCGCCCGATTCAACCTCGATGTCCGCGTCCTGAACGAAGCCCTTGCGATCGATCCCATGGCACATGTGGTTCGCATCCAGGACCACCGGACCGGGCACGTTTATACGGAAACCTATGACAAGCTGGTCCTCTCCCCCGGTGCCGAACCGAAACGACCGCCGATCGAGGGTCTGGACCTGGAGGGTATCTTCACCTTGCGGACGGTTCCGGACACCTTCCGCATCCATGAATATATCGACAAGCATGCCGTGCGCAACGTCGTGGTCATCGGGGGTGGCTTCATCGGCGTTGAGATGGCCGAGAACCTGAAAGACCGCGGCATTGATGTCGCCCTGGTTGAGTTTACCGACCAGGTTGTCGCGTCCATGGACGCCGACATGGCGGCGTTCCTGCACCAGCATATGCGCCTGAAGGGCCTGAATTTGCTGTTCCGCACCGGTGCCGCCGGGTTTGCCCGCAACGCGGACGGCCGGCTGCAGGTGCGCCTGACGACCGGTCACACGCTGGACACCGACCTGGTCATCTTCTGCATCGGGATCGCTCCGGACAGCCGCCTGGCCAAGGGCGCCGGCCTCGAACTGGGCATCGGCGGCAGCATCAAGGTGGATCGCCACCTGCGCACATCCGACCCGGATATCTACGCCGTCGGCGACGCCATCCAGATCGAGAACCTGGTCACCGGCCAGCCTGGCCTGATCCCGCTGGCCGGGCCTGCCAACAAGCAGGGCCGGATCGCAGCCGAGAACATCGCCGGCCGGGACAGCGTCTTCGAGGGCGTTCAGGGAACGGCTGTCCTCAAGGTCTTCGATATGACCGCGGCCAGCACCGGCCTCAACGAGAAACAGCTCAAGCGCGACCAGATTCCCTACGAGAAAACGTATGTGCATCCGCTCGATCACGCCGGCTATTACCCGGGCGCCATCCAGATGTCCCTGAAAATGCTCTTCGACCCCGCGAGCGGCCGTATCCTGGGCGCTCAGGCCGTCGGGGTCAACGGCGTCGAGAAGCGCATCGATGTGCTGGCGACAGCCCAGCGGCTGGGCGCGACGGTCATGGATCTGGAGAAGCTGGAGCTGGCATACGCGCCGCCCTACTCCTCCGCCAAGGACCCGGTCAACATGCTCGGGTTCACCGCGCACAACATCATCAAGGGCGATGTCAAGGTGTTCCATTACCACGATGTCGCCGGCCTGGACATGACAGAGGCGCTGCTGGTCGACGTGCGCACACCCGAGGAGTTCGCCCTGGGGTCGATCAACGAAGCGATCAACATCCCGCTCGACGAAATCCGCCAGCGCATCCAGGAGCTGCCGAAAGACAAGAAGATCTACATCCTGTGCCAGGTCGGCCTGCGCGGCTACCTGGCGGCCCGGATCCTGACTCAGCTCGGTTACGGGCAGGTCTACAACTTGAGCGGCGGCTACAAGCTCTACCACACTGTCGTGATGGACCAGTCGGCAGAGATCCCCTTCGACTGCTTCGGTCAGCCCGTCAACGAAGGCGAAGGCGAAAAGCTGGTCTATTGCCCGATCCCCGAAAGCAGCCCGGCAAAGGCCGCCCGTCCCCAGCGCACGCTAGCCCTCGATGCCGGCGGCCTGCAGTGCCCCGGCCCGATCCTGAAGCTGGCGGAAGGCATTCGCCAGATCGAGCCCGGCGACCGCCTGACCGTCGCGGCCACCGACCCCGGTTTCGCGTCGGATGTCGTTGTCTGGTGCGAACGGACCGGTCACCGCCTGGAAGATCTCGCCGTCAAAGGCGGCATTTACACGGCCAGCATCATCAAGGGCGAGGAGCAGGCCGATGCGCCTGCCGGTGGCGGCAACGACAAATCGATCGTCCTGTTCAGCGGCGACCTGGACAAGGCGATCGCGGCCATGATCATCGCCAACGGCGCCGCGTCCATGGGCCGGAAAGTGACCATCTTCTTCACGTTCTGGGGCCTTAACGTGCTGCGGCGCAGCCACCGGGTCGCGGTCAGGAAAACGGCGATCGAGAAAATGTTCGGCTGGATGATGCCGCGCGGCAGCCGCAAGCTTGGTCTTTCGCGCATGAACATGGCCGGCCTGGGCAGCCAGATGATCCGGCAGGTCATGAAGCACAAGAACGTTGCCTCGCTGGAGGAGCTGATCGAAACAGGCCTTGCGAACGGCATCCGCATGGTCGCCTGCCAAATGTCCATGGATGTCATGGGCATCAAGCCGGAGGAATTGATGCCAGGCGTCGAAATCGGCGGTGTCGCCACGATGCTGGGCGCGGCCGAACGATCCGACACCAATTTGTTTGTTTAAAGGACTGTTCAAAGGGACTGCAAAAATAAATGAGTTGCTCTTTTCTCCGAGAGATTGACAAATCTGGTTCATCTCTCGGAGAATCTATCGAGCAACTTATTGATGGACAGTCCCTAAAAAAGCCGCGATCAAGACGCGTCAGTTGCATTCCGCGACCAGAGGTCCGGCGAGCTCGCTGAGGAAGAAGAGCTTGCCGGGCCTTGTCGGCATGTAGGAGGACGGCACCCAGATGTCCGGCCCGTAGCGCAGCGTCATCCACAGCGACAGGCCCTGCCATTGCATGCCCCGCCCCAGAACGCCGTCCGCGCCGCCGATGATCCAATCCGACTGCAGGAAGAGTCCGGGGCCGACCGTGTTGGCCCGGCAGGGCACCAGCGTGGTCCGGCTCTTGAACGATGTGATCGCGTTCTGCTCGATCGTCAAGGGGTGGAGCTGGGCCCCCAGCCGGTGGGTCTGGCGCATCCAGTCGGCTTCTTGATCGAATTCGGAGGCGAAATGGGGTTCCCAGAAGGCGATGTGGCACATGCGGCCGATGCCGAAGACCGTGACCAGCCGCGCCCCCTGCCGTTTGAGCTCGGCGATCTGGCCGGCATAGCGGGGCAGTTCCCCGGAGGTGGCAAAATGGCGCTGGGCGGGCGGAACGGTCAGATCCCCCAGCGGCCCGTAGAAGGCGGCCTCCATAGCGTTCTGAAACGCGCCGGGGTTGTCGGGCGGTAAGGTGTTCCCCTCGCCGTCCGACCATTCGTCCATGTTGAAACCATGGACATGGCCGCAGCGGACACCCCATTCGCGCAGGAAAAAGACGGCCCAGCGGTACATGCCCATCGGGCCGACCGGCAAAATCATGGCCAGGGGAACGCCTTCTTCGCGCGCCTGGCGGATGGTCCAGGCAATTTCATGCCCCATCAGGGTGTCGAAATCAGAGAGCGTGGCGCAGGGGATCGGTGTGAACCGGTCGTGCCACCAGCTTTGCCGCTCGGTGACTGTTTCCGGCGGGTGGCTGGCACATCGGTCGATGCGGGCCATATCCCAGCCGGCGGGGTAGAAGGATTCCAGCAGCGATCCCTTGACGGTTGTGATAAAGTCCATGTGACGGTTCCTCCTCTTCGGATGCCTCAGGGCAGCAGCCGGCTCGTCGGCAGGCGCGGCCAGACCGCCGCGCTCTGGAAGCCTTCGGCATAGCGGACACCGCACTGCAGGCCGCGGAACTTGGAGCAGGTCGCGACGAAATCGATAAAATCGATCTTATCGTGATCCCGCATCCAGTCGATCTGGCTGTGGTGGCAGCCGAGCGCTTCCAGCTTGATGTCGATGACATCCGAGATATCGACATATTCGCCGGGCAGAAAATTGACGCCGGCCAGCGTATCCATGTAATACAG
Organism: Clostridiaceae bacterium; assembly: GCA_012523135.1. Classification (GTDB taxonomy): domain Bacteria; phylum Bacillota; class Clostridia; order Saccharofermentanales; family UBA5734; genus JAAYBY01. The sequence goes on along the minus strand of JAAYJD010000058.1, from coordinate 65,226 downwards.
CGGCGTGATGGCGGCGACGCCGGCCGCCCGGTCCTGCTGGTTCCAGATGCTGGCGGAAAAACTGGCGTCGAAGGCCAGTTTCTGGACCTCCAGGTGATCCTGCATGTAGTCCTGCGGGCTGTGGGTGATGACCAGGTCCGGCTTGACCTTACGGACGACTTCGGTCAGGGCCTTGATCTGTTCCGGGTCCCGGCTGTTGACTTCCAGGTCCGGAACGTCCAGCGTCAGGACCTGGGCCCCGATCCGCCGCCCGGCTTCCCGGGCCTCTTCCAGCCGGATTTCACGCAGGCTGACCGGGTCGATCAGCACATGGCCGCGGCTGCCGTTGGCGATGTGGCAGATGGTGACGGTATCGCCGCGCTGCACGCAGCGGGCCAATGTTCCGAAACAGCCTATTTCCAGATCATCGGGATGACACCCGATTGCGAGTACGCGCATGGCAACCTCCCTGTCAGGCCCCCTGCAGCTGCAGCAGCAGGTCGCGGGCCGCCTGGATGTCCCGGATTTGCTCTGGTCCGGAAATCTCCCGCTCGATGGTCAAGTGACCCTGGTAGTTGATCTCTTTGAGCTTACGGATGATCTGCGCCAGGTCGACGCGACCCTGGCCCAGCGCCTTTTCATGGCCGAGACGCCGGCCGTCGGTCGGGTACTCGCCGTCTTTGCAGTGAACCCCGCGCACATAAGCACCCAGGATGTCCAGTGCGTCCGCCGGATTCGCCTTGCCGTACAGCAGCAAGTTGGCCATGTCGAAATTGACACCGAGATTGGCGGTGCCGATATCCTGCATGGTGCGCAGCAGGGTGACCGGTGTTTCCTGGCCGGTTTCAAACAAGAAAAACTGCCCGCGCCCCTGCATGACCTGGGCCAGGTGGCGCAGCGCGCAAACGACGCCCGAGTAGTTGGGGTCGTCCGGGTTTTCCGGCAGAAAACCGACGTGGGTCACGATATCCGTGACGCCGATGTGAACCGCGAAGGCGCTGGCCGCCAGCAGCTCCTGGAGACGCTGGCCGCGGTAGGCAGGGGGCACGAGGCCGAGCGTTGCCGGCCCGCCGGTGAAGTTCCATTCCTTCGGCCCGCTCCAGCCGGCCCACAAGGCGGAAATTTCAAGCCCGGTTTTCTCCTGGGCCTGCCGGACGACCTGGGTCTGGTCCTCGCTGAAGAGTGTGCTGTCCCAGATGTTCAGCTGACAGCTGTCCAGGCCGAGCTGGCGCGCCTGACCGAAGGCGGCCGCCAGGTCCGTGCCGGGACGATAGCCGATAATAGATCCGATTTTCATCTGCTCACCTCCTGGTTTTTAAGCGTGACGCGTGTCCCGCCCGCCAGCGCGCTGTCCCGCAGCGCCTCTGCCAGCAGGACCGAGCGCAGGGCGCTCTGCGGCGGGTTGATCTCGTTTGGCCGGCCGGATTCCAAAAGGCCGGTGAAGTAGCGGATCTCGCGCTCGATGCCGCCCTGCTCGTACGGCAGGTCGGCATCGAAGCTGTCGCCGCCGCGCGGATAAACGGTGACCTTGCTGCCGTCAAAGATCACGGTGGCTTTTTCGAAGCCGATCCGGTAGCCATGCTGGAACGGGCAGCTTTCCATCGACCAGTCGCCCAGGGCGAAGACCGGCTTGCCGTCGCCGTAATAGAGGGTGCTGTGGACGACATCCATGCGCGACTGGACATCCTGGGTGACGCAGGAAACCGCTTCCGGCTCGCCGAACAGGGCGCGGGCCATGTCCAGATCGTGAATATGCATGTCCAAAAGGCAGCCGCCTGAGCGTTCATAGTCCATGAACCAGTTTTCCCAGGCCCAGCGCGGCGGGCCGCTGGTCCGTTCGAAGACAGCGCTGATGGCCTTGCCGTAGGTTTCCTGCTGCACCAGGTCGCGCAGGTACTCGTACTGGGGGAAGAAGCGCAGGCATTGCCCGATCATGAGCTGGCCGCGGGCCTTGGAAGCTGCGTCCACCATCGCCTGGCACAGACCGGACGTCCGGGCCATCGGCTTTTCGCTCAGCACGTGGTAGCCGCGCCGCAGCATGTCGATCGCGTAGGGGGCGTGCAAGGGCGTCGGCAGGCAGATGTCGATCAGGTCAAACGGCACGCGCGCGAGCATCTCCTCGAGATCGGTGTAGCAGGCGAGCTTCGAGGCGGGGTCGACATCCGCGGCCCCCAGGTTGATCTCGATCCGCCGCTTGAATTGCTCCGGGTCGATGTCGCAGGCCGCCAGGAGCTTGACGGGCGCACATTCTCTGGCCAGCTTCTCGTAAGCGGCCCGATGGGCCTGGGCGATGCCGCCAAAGCCGATCATCCCAACATGCAGCATGGATCACACCTCCTTGTCAGCCAGGCCGGTCCTGCCCAGGATCCGGTCCATGGCCGATGACGTATTAACGAGGATGGTCTCGGGATACAGCCGGTAGGGCGACATCTCGGCGGTCAGATAGTCGTCGTAGCCTACGGCGGCGAGCGCGGCCATGACCGCCGGGAAATCGACGTCGCCGGCCAGCAGGTCGACGAAACCGTTCAAGCCGCCGACGCCGCGGCGGAAGTCCTTGATGTGCACCTTGCGGATGCGCGGCCCGAGGATACGGATCCACTGCTCCGGATAACCGAAGGCCAGCACATTGCCGACATCGAAATAGGCGCCGACCGCCGGGCTGTCGATCGCGTCGATCAGGCTGCGCATTTCCAGGGGGGAGAGCAGAAAGTTGTTCCAGACGTTTTCCAGGCCGATGGCGACGCCGAGGTCGGCGGCGACCGGGGCCAGCGCGTGCAGCGCCTCCAGGGAACGGTCATAGGCGACATCGTAGGGAACGACTGGCGCCTGGGGGCCGAACCCGCAGGTCACGCTGCCCGGCAGAACCAGAATCGTGTCGCAGCCCAGCCAGGAAGCCACCCGCAGCTGCTGCACCACGATCGAGCGGGCCTTGGCCCGGACATCCGGTTCGTCCGCGGTCAGGGAGTAGGTCCAGTAGAGGCCGCTGGCGACGCTGGTCACGTCGACGCCTTGCCGGTCGGCCGCGTTCCGGACGGCCGCCATATCCTGGCGGGTCGATGCCAGGTGGATCGGCCCTTGCTCGTCCAGGGCGACTTCGACACCATCAAAGCCGGCCTTGCGCGCCAGTTGAAAGCATGTCTCCAGGGGTTGGCCGGTAAAGGACCAGATGCTGATGCCTTTTTTCATAATGCACCTCCAGGTCACTTCTCTTGTTTTCATCATATCATTTTTCAGGCGCGGAAAAATAAACAAAGGGCTCTCGTTTGTGCACGATCGGCTACGGAAACTGATTGATTCTTGACAGGTGACCGATAGTGCAGGATACTGGCCTTGGCGCGCGGCGCAGGCGGAGGTGCCCGATGGCGAACATCGATTATTACGGCCATATCCTGGAAAATGTCTTGTCGATCACCCGCTTGATCAGCCTGTTCTATTTCCGGAGCCCCAGCAATTTCAGCTTCGCCGGCGAGACGCATGATTTCTGGGAATTCATCTACATCGACAAAGGCCAGATGCTGATAACGGCGGGCGGCCAGCAGTACCAGCTGCGGGCCGGCGAGCTGGCTTTCCATTGTCCGGGCGAGTTCCACGCCGTGCAGGCCTGCAGCCGGGAAAAAGCCAACTTCATTGTCTGCGCCTTTGCCAGTGAGAGCCCGTGCATGTCGTATTTCACGCACAAGATCCTGCTGCTCGATGCCGCGGCGCGCGCCGGCCTGCAAGCCGCCCTGCGCGAGGTCGACGGCAGCCTGCTGCCGGCGGAGGACGAACCGCCGGATTTTCCGGGGACTGCCTTTGGCTCCGGGCAGCTGGTCCGCACCAGCCTCGAGCAGATGCTGATCCGGCTGTACCGGCAGGGCCATGCCGTCAAAATCCAGCAACGGGCGCTCAACACGGCCCCGCCCGGCACCAGCCGGGCGCTGGCCGAACGCATCCAGGCCTTTCTCGAAGACCATGTCCAGGACCGCCTGACGCTGTCCGAGGTCGCCGCGGCCATGGGTTGCAGCGTAGCCCAGGTCAAAAAGGCGTTCAAGGCGGCGACCGGCGCCAGCGTCATCGACCAGCTGATCGAGCTCAAGATCAGCGAAGCCAGGCGCATGGTCGCCGAGGGCGAACTGAACTTCACCCAGATCGCCCTGCGCCTGGGCTACGACAATCCGCACTATTTTTCGCGCCTGTTCCGCAGCCGCCAGGAGATGACGATGACCGAATATGCGCGCTCAGTCCTGGCAGACGCGCCCTGAACGGCTCAGAGCAGTTCGCCTAAAAACATGAAGGCCTGGTCGTCGAAACCGGGGTAGCTCTCATGCCCGTAGTCGGGATACAGGATCATGTCCTTGGGCGAGGTGATCTTATTGTAGGCGGCAAACTGGGTCGAGGGCGGACAGATCGTGTCCATCAGGCCGGCGGCCCAGAGCACCTGGCCCTGGATGCGGGGCGCCAGGTGGGCGATGTCGATGTAGCCCAGCCGGGTGAAAATCTCCGCCTCGCGGGCGTGGGTCGGGTCGAACTGGCGGAAGAAGGTGCGCAGTTCCTCGTAGGCGTCCTTGGCCAGGTCCATTTCCCAGACGCGGCGGTAGTCGCTCAGGAAGGGGCAGCGGGGCGCCAGCCGGGCGATGCGCGGCTCCAGCGCGGCGCAGGCGACGGTCAGGCCGCCGCCCTGGGATCCGCCCATGGCGGCCACCCGGTCGGCATCGACCTCAGGCATGTCCATGACGAGTCCGGCCAGCTGGGCCGTATCCAGGAAATTGTGGCGCATCAGCAGATTCTCCGGTTTGTCGTCGAGACCGCGCACGATGTGGCCGCGAAAGGTGGTGCCCAGGACCCCGCCGGTCTCCTGCGACTGGCCGCCCTGGCCGCGGCAGTCCAGCGCGGCGACAGAAAAGCCCATGGCGGCATAGGGCAGCTTGTCCAGCCAGGAACCGCTGCTGCCGCTGTAGCCATGAAAGATGACGACCGCCGGATGCGGCTCGGTCCGGCCCAGCGGACGGACATACTTGGCGTGCAGGCGGGCATTGCGCACACCGGTGAAATAGAGGTCATAACAGGCGACGCCGGGCGCCTGGAAACTGGCCGGAATCAATTCGAGATTCGGGTCGACGGCCCGCATTTCGGCCAGGGCGTCGGTCCAGTAGCGGTCGAAATCGTCCGGACGCGGATTTTTGCCCTGGTACTGGCGCAAGGCTTCCAGCGGCATGTCAATCAACGGCATAAGGGTACCTCCAGAGACTTTTTTCCCATTATACCCGCCTCCTCCTGGAATGAAAACCGGCAGACGGCCGGATTGCGGTTGCATTTCGGGCCCGAACCGCTAGACTGGTGTCAAGGAGGGTCTTGTTATGCCGCACGCTGAACTCACCTTGCTTCCCCGGATCGTTCCGGTTCGGAAAGCCATTGACCTGCAGATCCGGATCGCCGGCGGGCCGCTGTTCACGCAGCGCCAGGGGAACCTGCTCTGCCGGGGCCAGCCGTGCACGGTCTTTGCCATGGGCTTGTTCGAGGCAGGGCCGCTTGCCAACCAGGACCACATCCTGCCCCTCAGGTTCGACCCGGATGCGGATGCCTTCCGGCTGCGGGTCAGCTGTTCTGTTGAACAGGAGTACCGGCTGCGCATCCGGTCCGCTGTCGACGGCAAAGACCAGGTGGTCGCCGAGCTGTCCTTCTACGCCCTTGAAGACGACTTGCTCGGCCGGATGCCGTACAAGGGCGATCTGCACATGCACTCGAATCGTTCGGACGGGCGGGACAGCCCGGCCCATGTCGCCGCGGCCTGCCGCAGGATCGGGTTCGATTTCATGGCTGTCACGGACCATCGCCAATATGAGCCATCCCTTGAGGCCCGGGACGCGTTCCGGGATCTGCCGATCGACCTGGCGATCCTGCCGGGCGAGGAGATCCATGCGCCCGGCAACCCGGTGCATATCGTCAATTTCGGAGGAAAAGCCAGCATCAACGCCCTCTTCCAGGACCCGGCGTATGAGGCGGCTGTCGGCCAGCTCAGCCGCAGCCTCGACCTGCCGGCTGGCGTCGACCCCCGCGTCTATGCCGCGACAAGCTGGATTTTTGACCAGATTCGCCGCGTCGGCGGGCTGGGTATCTTCTGCCACCCCTACTGGCTGTCCTACAGCCCGGACCAGGCCCAGGCTGCCTACATCAGCGAGGCGCTGACCAGCTGCCTGCTGGAGCGGCGCCCCTTTGACGCCCTTGAGCTGCTGGGCGGCTATCACCGCCATGAAGTCGAGGCCAACATATTGCAGGTCACCCGCTACGCCGCCGAGTTGGCCCGAAGCCAGCCGCTCCCGATCGTCGGGGTCAGCGATGCCCACGGCTGCGAGACCGGCAAGCTTTTCGGGTGGTATTATACGGTCGCATTCGCGCACAGCCTGGACCTGCCGGACCTGATCGGGGCGGTCAAGGACAGCCTTTCCGTCGCGGTCGAGGCGCTGCCCGGGGAGACGGTGCGCGTCTATGGACCGTTCAGGCTGGTCAAGGTTGTCCTCTTTCTGCTGCGCGAGGTGTTTCCCGAACATGACCGGTTGTGCGCCGCCGAGGGGGATTTGATGCTGCGCTGGATCGGCGAGCATCCGTCCGGGCTGGAACAGGGCCAAGCGTGGGTCCGCGAGCAGCTCCGGGACAGGCAAGGCCGGTGCGCGGCCTGGCTGAACCAGGTTGTCGCACGGCCATGATCGTCTCTGCCAGCCGCCGCACCGATATACCGGCCTTTTTTGCCGACTGGTTTTTGCAGCAGCTCGCGGCCGGAACGGTCACGGTCCGCAACCCCATGAATCCGGCCCAGCAGCGCCAGGTCGACCTCACGCGCGCCGCGGTCGACGCCTTTGTTTTCTGGAGCAAGAATCCGCGTCCGTTTTTCGCCGCGCTGGACCGGCTCGATGCGGCCGGCTACCCGTATTATTTCCAGTTCACGCTCAACGCGTATCCCGCCCTGCTCGAGCCGCGTGTGCCCGCCCTGGCCGACCGCCTGGACACCTTCCGGCAGCTGGCCGCTAGAATCGGGGCCGACCGGATGGTCTGGCGCTATGACCCGATCGTTTTAGGCGGCGAACTGACCTGGGACTGGCATGTGCGGCAGTTTGCCGCGCTGTGCGGCCAGCTGGCCGATCTGACCGGAGCCTGTGTCTTTTCGTTTTACACCCCTTATCGCAAGACCGTGCGGCAGATGGCCAGGATCGGGGCCCTGCAGCCGGATGACGACGGGAAACGGGACCTGATCGCCCGCCTGGCGCCGGTTGCCCGCCAGGCGGGCATCGGGCTGGAAGCCTGCTGCAGTTTTGTCGACTGGCAGGATCTGCCCGTGCGTCCGGCCGCCTGCATCGATCCGGAACGCCTGCTACGCATCGCGGAACGGCCGCTTTCCCTCAAGCCGGACCGCAGCCAACGGCCCGGCTGCCGTTGTGTCCAGGCCGTCGATATCGGCCAGTACCGCACCTGCCGCCACGGCTGCCGCTACTGCTACGCCGGCTGTGCCGGCGAGATAGAAGACGAGGAGGTCAACCCCGATGGTGCGTAACTTCCGTCCCCGCTGGCACTACACGCCGCCTGCCGGCTGGATCAACGACCCCAACGGCCTTTGCCAGGTCGGCGACACCTACCACCTGTTTGCCCAGCATCACCCCGACGGAACCGACTGGGGCCCTATGCACTGGGCCCACGCGACCAGCCGCGACCTGCTGCACTGGCAGCACCAGCCGATCGCCCTGGCGCCGGATGCGCACGGCATGGCCTTTTCGGGCGGCGCCGTCCTGGACAAGGCGAACACGGCGGGTTTTTCCGGGCCTGGCGCAAACCCGGCCCTGGTCCTGATGTACTGCCAGAGCGGTCGCGTCCAGCAGCAGGGGATCGCCTGGAGCACCGACTACATCCACTTTCATCCCTATGACAAGAATCCGGTCATTCCCAACGGCGGTCTTCGGGATTTTCGTGACCCCAAGCCGTTCTGGAATCCCGTTCTCAGCTGCTGGAGCTGCGTGGTGGCATCCGGCGACCACATCGATTTCTACCGTTCCGACGACCTGAAGCGCTGGTGCCGGACCAGCGCTTTCGGTCCGGCCGGGAATCTGCCTGGTGTCTGGGAATGCCCGGATTTTTTCGCGCTGCCGGCACCGGACGGCCAGCTCAAGTGGGTGCTGGTGGTCAGCATGGGGCGGGCCAAAGAAGACGGCGGCTCCTGTACGCAGTATTTTTCCGGTTCGTTTGACGGCGTATCGTTCATGGCGGATCCGGCAGGGGAGACGCGGCTGGTCGACCCGGGTTTTGACGATTACGCGGCGATCACGTTCGACAACGCCCCGGAGCGTATCCTGGTCGGCTGGGCGAGCAACTGGACGTATGCCGGACTGACGCCGACCGGTGTTTATCGCGGTGCCATGACGCTGCCGCGCATCCTGTCCCTGCGTCAGACACCGGCCGGGCTGCGTCTGGCCGGCCGGCCCTGCCCTGCTCTGGACCTGCTGCTGAAGCCAGCCGCCAGGCTGGAGTCAGGCGAGGCAGATCGCTCGCTGCCCTTACCGGGCGAGTCCTTCGGGATCCGGCTGACCGGGGAGGGGCCTGTTTCGGTCAGCCTGGCCAACGACGCGGGCGAGCGGCTGTGCTTTGGCCTGTCGGATCCAGGCACCTTTTTCCTCGACCGCAGCCAGGCCTCCTCGTTACGCTTCTCCGACTGGTACGACCGGCCGCTTTTTCAACAGCTGCGTGTGCCCCGTCTGGCGTCGGGCCCCTATGACATGGTGTTCTATTTTGACGTCAGCATCTGCGACTGGTTTGCCGATTCCGGTCTGCTGGCTGTGACGTCGGCGGTTTATCCGGCCAGGCCCTATACCCGGCTCGAAGTCGAAGGCGCCGCCGCCCTGACGCTTTTGACCTGACAAACCGGGCGCTTCAGTCTATAATACGGGATAAGACGGCTCCAAGGAGGTCTGCATGAAAATTTCGTTTTTGGGCGCTGCCCGCACCGTTACCGGGTCCTGTTACCTGGTTGAGACAGAAAACACATCATTTTTGGTCGACTGCGGCCTATTCCAGGGTTCAGCCCGGGAAGAACAGCTCAATCAGGGTCCGTTTCCGTTTGAGATGGATGACTTGGATTTCCTGCTGCTGACCCACGCGCACATCGATCACAGCGGCCGGATCCCCAAGCTTTACACGCACGGCTACCGCGGCCCGGTCTACGCGACCAAGGCGACTACGGACCTGTGCCGGATCATGCTGCCTGATTCCGGCCATATCCAGGAGTCGGAGCAGGAATGGCAGAACCGCAAGGCCCGCCGGGCCGGACGCGCCGAGACGCCGCCGCTCTACACGATGGAAGACGCGGTCAAGAGCTGCAACTTGTTCAAGCCGGTCAAATACGACGTAACGTTCAATCCGGCGCCGGATGTCCGGGTCAATTTCCGCGATGCCGGCCATATCCTGGGCTCGGCTGTTCTGGAAATCTGGGTCACGGAAGACGGCCAGACCAGCAAAATCGTCTTTTCCGGTGACCTGGGCAACAACGATATGCCTATCCTGCGCGACCCGACCATCCTGGACGGCGCCGACTACCTGGTGATCGAGTCCACGTACGGCGCGCGCAAGCATCCCCGGGCCCAGGACGAAGTGGAACGCTTTGTCACGATCATCAACGAGACGATCGACGGCGGCGGCAATGTCGTCATCCCGTCCTTTGCCGTGGGCCGGACCCAGGAGATCATCTACGAGCTCTTCCGCCAGGAAGAGCGCTTCAGGAGCCGGCGCGAAAAATTCTTGCGTACGCCGGTCTTTATCGACAGCCCCCTGGCGATCTCCGCGACGGCCGTTTTCCGCCAGAATACCGACTGCTACGACGAGGAAGCGCGCCGCTACATTGCCGACGGCAAGAACCCGCTCGATTTTCCGGATCTCCATTTCACCCCAAGCGTGGACGAATCCAAGTGGCTCAACGAGGACCCCAGCAGCAAGATCATCATCTCAGCCAGCGGGATGTGCGACGCCGGCCGCATCAAGCATCACCTGAAACATAACCTCTGGCGGCCTGAGTCGACAATCTTGTTTGTCGGCTACCAGGCTGAGGGAACCCTGGGGCGCCGCATCGTCGAGGGGGCCGACAAGGTCCGCGTGTTCGGCGATGAGATCGTCGTGCGCGCCCGGATCGAGTCGATCGAAGGCTTTTCCGGACACGCCGATTGCGACGGCCTGATCAACTGGATCGCCGCCATGCGCCACAAGCCAGCCCAGATCCTGCTGGTTCACGGCGAAATGGAGTCTCTGGAGGCCTTTGCGGAGACGATCGGGCGCAGATTCGGCCTGGAGACCCATATCGCCAGCCTGAACGAGACGGTCACGCTCGGCATGCCCGTCGCGCATCGCCGCATTGTGCCGGAACGGCTGCGCGACCCGCGCATGGTTCTGGCGACCTACGCCCTGGACACGCTGCAGGCTGACTTCATATCCGTCATGGAGCAGTTCAAGCAGGAAGTCGCGCGGACGAAAACCCCCGATGAGCTGGAAACGCTGCTGGCCGTGCTGCCGAAGCGGATCGCCGCGACAACCGGCGAGCTGGTCGAAAGCCACGCGCTGCCCGAAGCTTAATCTGTGATCTGTTCCCGATGGAAGGAGTCCCGTTGTGTATTCTGTTGCTCTTAATGCGTCCGAAACGATATCTGAAGCCCCGAATCTGCTGCCATCTTTCTGGCAGGACACTTTTATGTCCCGGATCGTAATGGGCAACGCGGTCTGGAACTGGCTGATCGCCTGCGCGATCATCCTGGCCGCCCTGGCCCTGAGACGGCCGGTCAGCCGTCTGGCAGAGCTGATCGGGAAAAAATCCCTGAGCAAAGACCGTGAGACAGGCGCCGCCATGGCGGCATCCCTGGCCCCTGCCGTCCGGCTCCTGATTCTCCTGATCGGGTTTAGCCTGGCCCTGCAGTCCGGCCTGCTGGCCTTTTCTGATAAGGTCAACCTCTTTTTCCAGCACATGATCGACACCCTGAAAGCGGTCATCCTCTGCCTGGCTTTCGCCGGTATCGGCGTCAGCCTGCTGGAGATCAGTACCCGCAAGGCCAAGGCCGACGGCAACAAGCAGACAGTGACCGCGCATGTCTTCTACCGGCGGGCGATCCAGGTAGCGGCGATCGTCATCGGGGTCTTTATCGGGCTGCGGGTGTGGGGCTTTGACATCAGCGGCCTGCTGGCCGGAATTGGCATCGGCGGCCTGGCGCTGTCTTTGGCGGCTCAGGACACGTTCTCCAACCTGCTGGGCGGGCTGACGATCATGACGGACCACGCCTTCAGCATCGGCGATGTCATCACGACGCCGGACGTCGAGGGCATCGTCGAGGATATCGGCTTTCGTTCCACCAAAGTGCGCACCTTCACCCAGATGCAGGTGACTGTGCCCAACTCGCGGTTGAGCAGCAACACCGTGACCAACCTGTCCCGGGTCATCAAGCGCCGCATCCGTTTCAACATCAGCCTGGAGTACGGCACGGCGCCGGACCAGATCCGCAGCCTGATCGAAAAGCTGAAGGACCGCATGGCCGCCCGGGAAAACCTGATTCCGGAGAACACGATCATCGTCCTGGAGAAGTTCAACACCAGCTCGATCGACGTGCTGTTCCAGTGTTTCACGAAAACGCTGGACTTTATCCAGTATCTCAAGGAACAGGAAGAGATCCTGCTGGAGATCATGGATGTCATGGCTCAGGAAAAGCTGTCTTTCGCCTTCTCCGCCCTGACCGTGCACCTCAACGATGTGTCCCGGCAGCGTGAAACGCTCGAGCAAGCCCGGCCCGACGTTTTGGAAAAGGCCTGACCTCAGTCCTGGGAGAAGAACAGGCGCAGCACCGCCAGCATGGCGGCGTGATCAGCGACGCCGCCGGTTTCACAGATCGAATGCATCGCCCAGATCGGGTTGCCGACATCGACGGCCGGAATCGGCAGATGCTCGGTCAGGACCGGCCCGACGGTCGAGCCGCCGCGCAAGTCGCTGCGGTTGACAAAGGTCTGGCAGGGGACACCGGCCTGGCTGCAGAGGGCCTGGAAAGCAGCGGCTGTTGCCGCGTCCGACGTGTAGGAGCGGCTGGCCGCCCGCTTGATCACCGGTCCGCCGTTGATGCGCGGCCGGTTGGTGGCATCGGCATATTCGCCGAAGTTGGGATGGACGGCGTGCGCCTGGTCGGCGGATACCAGAAACGAACGCTCCAGCATGCTGAGAAAATCGCGGCGGCTGCCGCCCAGGCTCAGCACGATTTTTTCCAGCAGATCGCGCAAGTACAGCGAGTGGGCGCCCTCACGGGTCTGGCTGCCGATCTCTTCGTGGTCGAAGCAGGCGACGACGCTGATGCCGCTGCGGGGCTCCGCAGCCGCCAGTGCCGTCGTCGCGGCAAAAGCCAGGCCGAGGTTGTCCAGCCGCGGTGACGCGATCAGCTCATCTTCAAGGCCGAGGAACGTGCCCGGCGTGCTGTCGTGCAGGAACAAGTCGTAGTCCAGGATGGCTTCGGGCATGACGCCCAGCGCTTCGGCCAGCAGGCGCTCCAGCAACTGGTCGGGTTTGGCGTCCGCCAGCCCGATCACAGGCAGCAGCATTTTTTGCGGTTCGACCTTGGTGCCGTCGTTGGCGGTCCGGTTCATGTGGATGGCGACGTTGGGGATGATCAGCAAAGGGCGCTCCAGGCTGACCAGCCGCGTTTCCGGCTCCAGAGGCCGGCTGCCGGTCAGGACGACCCGTCCGGCCAGCGCCAGGGGCCGGTCGAACCAGGTGTGCAGCAGCGGCCCGCCATAGACTTCGGTGGACAGCTTGAGGCAGCCCTCGCTGAGCACGACGCTGTTCGGCTTGACCAGCAGGCCGGGCGAATCGTTGTGCGCGCCGACCAGGCGGAACCCGCCGGCCAGGGGATTGTCCCCCACGCTGAACGCAAACAGGGCCGAACCGTGGCCGACCAGGCCGCGGTCGCCGGTTTGCAGCGGCCGCTGGCTGTCGTAGGGCCGGAAACCGGCCTCGCCAAGCAAGCTGGCCAGCTGGCCGGCTGCCTGCCAGGCGGTCGGGCTGCGCCGGATAAAAGCCAGCAGCTCTTCGGCTTGCCGGCGCAAGGACACGTCTTGGCGGGTCGCATCAGTCATCTTGAACCTCTTTCAGGCATCGAACAGGTCGCCAGCCGGGATCTCGAGGATCCTGGCCATGTCGAACAGGCGCTCCATCGCCATGGCATGCTCGCCGCGTTCATAATGCTCAATCTGGGCCAGGGAAGAACCGGTCAGTTGGGCCAGCCGGGCCTGGCTAAGACCTTTCGCTTCGCGGGCGGTGCGCAGTCGAAGGCCCATGCCGCGCGTTATCCAGACACTTTCCGGGGTTTGTTCACTCATGGTGTCTGCTCCTTTCGCGATTTTCCTCTATTCATCTTCTGCGGCCTGCCGCCTTCTGTCAAGGGGAGCGCGTCAAAACAGCTGGCGGTGGCGGCGGAACATGCCGGGGGTCTGGCCGGTCAGACCGCGGAAAACCCGGGTAAAATAAGACGGGCTTTCAAACCCGCAAGCCGGGGCAATTTCACTGACCGGCATACGGGTGGTCAGCAGCAGCTCGCGGGCTTGCTCGATGCGTACCCGGGTCAGGTAGGCCAGGGGCGTCATGGTGACAGCCCGGGTGAACTGGCGGTGAAAGTGATACGGGCTGAGATTGACCGCCGCGGCGATGTCCGTCAGCCGGACGGGTTCGCAAAAATGCGCCGCAATGTAGTCCATGGCCCGTGTCACAGTGTCCGTAAGCCGCTGCGAGCCGCCCAGCACGTTCAGCTGGACAGCGTCCTTGTACAGCAGGCAGATCAGCTCAAGGGTCTTGCTCTTGAGCAGCAGTTCAGAGCCGGGCTGCGGGTTGATCCACAACCGCAGCATGTCATCGAGCAGCCGCGCGTAGGATTCAGGTGACGACACGGACATGAAGCAGGGAATCGCGTCTAGGTATGTATTGTGAAAAAGCGGCTGATACGCGCCGGGTTCCGGCAGCCGGCCGTCGAGGGCAAGTCGCATGGCGTAGCATTCGTAGTGGACATGACTCCAGACGATCTGGCCGGGCCGGTGAAACCGGACATCGCCCCTGGAGATCGGGTACTGGCAGTCATCGACAACGGCCACGCCGCCGGTTTGGGTGAAGAATTCGATTTCATAGAGATGAACGGCCCTAGGCTGGGTGTAACGGTCCAAAGACAGCTGCCCCTTGCGGTTACGGGAGTTGTGCAGCGACATAACCGCGATGGTGGGCGACAGGTGATCCAGCGGCAAATCCAGGTCAGGCAGGCTTGGAACAGGCCGTTCGACCGATGGACTGGCGGCGAGGTGAAAACGGCGGCCGTCGCCGGACGGTGCCGCAAGGTCCCGATTGACGCTGTCGTGCATGTACCCTCTTTCTTTGACCTTGTGCTTGGCTCAAGACAGCAAGATCAAGCTATAAATCGGCAATAACAAGGCTTTTAAACAGCAAGATCATAGCATATCTTTAGGATGTGAACAAGACTGCCGCACCCGGCGGGCGCGCCGGGCGCACCGATTCAATTCGAGGTGATAACATGAAGGAAATGCTGAGGGACTATGCGCGCAGCATCGGTCTCACCCTGTTTGGCGTCGCGTCCGCTGAACGCTTCGACGGACTCCCCCAAAATGTCCATCCGGCCTCCATCCTGCCGGAGGTCCGTTCGGTCATTGTCATCGGGGCGGACATTCCGCGCGGCAATTACCGCGGTGTGGAAGAGGGGACGCTCTGGAGTTTCGCCAGCAAGTACCTCGACCAGCGCCTGGTGCTCGATATGGCCCGCACCATCGAGCAGCAGACCCATTTCGAGGCCGTGCCCTACCTGGCCCACTTCCCCAAGGTTGCCCCGCGCAGCCGCCCGGTTGCCCCGGACCGCCCCATGTACAACGTGACCATCAACCTGGAATACGCGGCCGTGGCCGCCGGGTTAGGTGAAATCAGCCTGCTCGGGCAATTGCTGACGCCTCAGTATGGCAACCGCAACACCCTGGGCGTGATCCTGACCGAGCTCGAGCTGGAACCGGACCCCATTTATGCCGGCACGCTCTGCGACGGCCTGGCCTGCCGCGAATGCATCGCCGTGTGCCCGGCCCACTCGATCAACCCGGACAAGACGGTCACGCTTGACATCTGCGGCCGCCAGACCGTCCTGGCCGAGATCAACTACAACCTGTGCCGCCTCTGCCCTAACGGCGCGGCACCGGACTTCATCAACAAGGTCGGCCAGGAGGAGCTGATGGTCGAGTTCTCGGGCAACCAGCCCAAGATCGTCGAAACGTCGACCGCTCTGACCCGCCGGAACGTGCCCAACATTGCCACCGCTGTCTGCAGCCGGACTTGCCTGAACCACCTGGAAAAGACCGGCCGCCTGACGCAAAAGTATGTCAACCCGTTCCGGGACGGCGAACCGTGGCGACTTGAAACGTGGGAAAGATAGGGGGATCACGAGATATGTTAACCAGTGAAATGGTCAAAAAAGTGGCCCGGGAAGCGGGCGCCGACCTGGTCGGCATCGCGCCGCTTTCGCGCCTGATGCAGGCGCCGCCCGAGACGCATCCGCTTAACATCTATCCGAAGACGAAATCGGTCGTCGTGCTGGCCGGGCGTATCCTGGAAGGCTCGTATAAGGGCGTCCGCGAAAATGCTGACTGGTCGACCTACTGGATCTACGGCTACGGTACCGGCATCTACGGCCCGCTCGGCAATGCCATGCGCATGACGCGCCAGTTCGTGGAATCGCACGGTTACGAGACCGTCGTTTCACCTGGCGGCCATACGTTTCTGCCCCACGAGGCCCCGCCGCACCGTCCGCCGGTCGCCGAAGGCAAAATGCCGTCCAATGTCGTTTTGCACATGCGCATCACGGCTGCGGCCGCCGGCCTGGGCGAGCTGGGCTGGTCCAAGGTGTTCCTGACCCCCGAGTTCGGACCGCGCCAGCGTTTCGAGATCTTCCTGACCGACGCCGAGCTGGAACCGGATCCGCTGCTGCAGCGCAGCATCTGCGACCGCTGCCTGCACTGCGTCCGCGACTGCCCCGGCCATGCCCTGTACAGCAAACATAAAAAAGTGTCGGTCAAGATCGAGGACCGCGTCTTCGAGTGGGGCGACGTCGACCTGGGCAAGTGCAAATTGACGCACTGGGGCCTCAACGAACTGGCCTCGCCTTTTGTCAAGAAGGACATGCCCGGTTTCAAGATGAACATCGATGAACAGACCATGGGCTGGTTCGAAGCGATCAACTTTGGCCGTGCGCTGTCCCAGCGCTCCCGTTACCTGTCGACGGTGGCCAACGGCTTCGATGAACTGGGCCAGGGCGGCCGACCCGGCAGCATCTGCGGCGCGTACGGCTGCATCCAGTCCTGCTACGAGCATCTCAAGCAGACCGGCCGGATCGGCAAGGACAAGCGGGCCTATTACCTGCAGAAGGACGACAGCGCTAAAGGGGGCGAGAACCATGTTGAGTAAGCAAGAGCTGCTGGCATACGCCAAGAGAAGCGGCATCGACGCCGTCGGCGTCGCGCCGGCCGAGCGTTTCCGTGATGTTGAACCGCAGCGCAATCCGCTCTCGATCTTCCCCCAGGCCCGCTCGATCGTCCTGTGCGCACAGGAGATTCCGCGCGGCGTGTTCCGCGGTACCGAGGAGGGCACGCTGTGGACCCGCGCCGGCCGCCTGATCGGAGCCCACTACATGTACACGCTGGCCCGTTTCCTGGAAGATGAGGGCGGGGTCGCCGTGCCGTCGAGCCCGATGGCCGCCGAGCGCTGGCCGGAAGGTGTCGTGTTCCGCACCGGTTCAGTCGCGCCCAATGTCTACCCGGATCTCAGCTACGCGATGGTCGCCTGCGGTCTGGGCGAAATCGGCTACTGCGGGCTGCTTCTGACACCCCAGTTCGGCACCCGCCAGGCACTGGGCCTGATCATCACGGACCTGGAAATTGAACCGGATCCGGTTTTCACGGGCACGGTCTGTGACCGCGAGCAATGCGCCAAATGTGCCGCCGCCTGCCCGCTGGGTGCCATCGATACCAGCAAAACGACTGATGTTACCATTTGCGGTGTCACGCGCACAGTTGCCGAAGTCAACCGGCAGAAATGTCTCTATTGCCCGAACGGCGCCTTCCCGGACACGACGTACAGCGAGGCGATGCCCAACCGCCTGACGGCTGCCTGCGGCCGGGCCTGCCTGGCCCACCTGGATGCCTCCGGCAAGCTGGAACACCGTTACGCCACCGCGTTTCGGCGCCGCGAACCCTGGGGTCTGGATCTGCACGATATCTGAACAAAGCCGGGCCCGCCGGACATGCTGAGGAAAATCAAAGCGGCCGCGATTCTGTTACGAATCGCGGCCGCAGCCATATGGTGCTTGCTGTTCGGTTCAGATCAGGACATCGATCGACTGGCGCGCGCGGGCAGACGCGAACGCGGCGTCGATCACCTGCATGGTGCGGCGCACGCTGTCCGGCTTGACGGCGAGCTGGTCCGGATCCTGGCAGGCGAGGACGATGTTCTCATAGAAGGCGTTGGCCGCGTCGACCGGGGCGGGCAGCGGAACATGCTGGATCTGTTCCGGGCGCAGGGGCGCCATGGTGCGGCTGGAGCCGACAACCGGATCGACGCCCTCGGACACTTCGACCGTGTACTGGTTGTTGATCTTGGAGATGCGCCCGGATTTGGCGCTGAAGTCGTCGATCTTCAGGGTGCCGCTGCTGCCGTAGACAAACCAGCGCGGCAGTTTTTCAAGAGCGAAGACGCCGCACTCGACGTGGGCCGAGCATTGGTCGTTGAAGACCAGCTCCAGTTTGAAGTAGTCATCGACCTGGAGCGTGTTGACTGACCAAAGCTGGGCGAAAACGCGCGTCACCTTGCGGTCGGGGAAGAGCTGCAGGATCTGGTCGACCTGGTGGACGCCCCAGTCATAGAGCATGCCGCCGCCATAGGCCGGGTCCGCCCGCCAGCCGAAGACGATGCCGCGCTCGCCCAGGACGCGCGATTCAACCGCGACCGGTCTGCCGAGCGTGCCGTCCGCGATGATCTGACGCAGCATCAGGTAGTCGGTGTCCCAGCGCCGGTTCTGGTGGACCGTGAAAATCTTTCCGCTTTCCCGGGCGGCGGCCAGGATCGCGTCGAGCTCGTCCGTGTTGAGCGTGACCGGCTTTTCGCAGATCACGTGCTTGCCGGCCCGCAGTGCTTCAATCGCGTAGTCGCGATGGAACTGGTTGGGCGTGGCGATGATGACCAGGTCCAGGTCCGCCTGGGCCAGGAACAGGGTGCGGTCGGCAAAAAAAGAATAACCGGCCTTACCAGCTTCAGCTTTTTTTGCCGGGTCGATATCGTGTACGGAAAAGACATCGATGCCGGCGATCGGGGCGATTTTCTGCGTATGGACATGGCCCATGTATCCGTAGCCAAGAATGCCTGCGCGAATCATAGTGATCTCCTAACTGTTTTGTTCTCGAGGGACGGCCTGCCGTGCCTCAACTCCTATGTTTACCATGCTTGTTTTGGAAATGCAAGGTCATATATCGCCAACTATATGGACAAAATGCTCATTTTACGCGCCTCTGCCGGCGTATGTTGACGGACTGCTCCGATTGTGCTTTTGTATGCATAGCGGCAGGCGTGCGCCTGATCGCATCTAAGGTCATCAAGGAGGGAATTAAATGGATCGGATAAAAGCAGCGTTTGTCGGATGCGGCGGCATCTGCAATTTCCATCTCAGCCACCTGGTGCAGTTCGACGATGTCGACTATGTCGGGTTTATGGACATCCGGCCGGAACGGGCGCGTGAAAAGGCCGCCCAGGTCGGCGGAGCGCCCGTGTTCGACACCTATTGCCAGATGCTGGACGAGGCCAAACCGGATGTGCTCTACATCTGCGTACCGCCGGACCAGCACGGCACCATCGAGTTCGAGGCGATCAAGCGCAAGATCCACTTCCTGGTCGAAAAACCGATGGCCCTTTCCATGGAACTGGCAACGAAGATCCGGGACGCCGTCGCAAAAGCCGGCATCATCACGGCCGTAGGGTTCCAGGACCGCTACCTCGACGTCATCGAAAAGACCCGCGAGTTTCTCAAGGGCCGCCAGGTCGGCCTGGTCGACGGTGCCTGGCTGGGCGGTATTCCGGGCGTTTACTGGTGGCCGACCTACGCGACCAGCGGCGGCCAGATCGTCGAGCAGAACATCCATCTGTTCGACATGCTGCGCTACCTGTTCGGCGAACCCGAACGGGTCTATTGCGCCGCGGCCCGCGGCATCGTGCAGCGCGAGGGCTATGACCTGCATGATTATTCGTCCGCGGTCATCACGTTCAAGAATAAGGTCATCGCCACGCTGTTCACCGGCTGCTACCTGGGCCGCAACGTGCCGAACAAGAACGGGCTGCACATCCGCTGTGCCGACGCGGACATCCGCTACGTCCTGCGCCAGTCCGTCGAGCTGGACACCGGCAGCTATGTCGAACAGCACCGCAAGGAGATCGATCAAGGCGTCACCGAAGACCGGACCTTCCTCGACGCCGTCAAGACCAACAACCCGTCGATCATCCGCTCCCCCTATGCCGACGCCTGCAAGTCGCTGGCCCTGACCCTGGCCTGCAACGAGTCGATCGCCACCGGCAAGGAAATTGTCCTGGACTGATTGTGAAAAAAGCAAAGGAGGCCATCGGATCATGTTTACATTAACCGTCCATAACTCCTGGTTTTCCGGCGAGGAATACGGCAAGCTCGAGCTGGCCCGCCAGCAAGGCTTCAAAGCCATCGAAATTCTCAACTGGGCCCATCTCGACCTGCAGCGCCTGCGCGGGGAAATCGACCGCACCGGCGTCGCCGTTTCGGCGATCCTGTTTCACGCCAGCGACCCCGCACAGCAGGCCCTGATCGCCAACACCCACGGCATCGTCCACGCGGACGCCAAAGACGCCTTTGTCACGGCGATCCGGGAAACGATCGCCGCCGCCCAGGTGCTTGGCTGCACGAACATCGTGGTGACAACCGGCAACGAGATCGCCGGCGTTGCGCGCGCCGAACAGCACGCCCAGGTTGTCGCGGCGCTCAAGGCTGCGGCGCCCCTGGCTGAAGCGGCCAACATCCGGCTGGTGCTCGAGCCGCTGAACATCCTGGTCAACCACATGGGCTACTTCCTGACCACAACGGCGGAGTCGGTGGCGGTCATTGAGGAAGTCGGCAGCCCGATGGTCAAGGTGCTCTACGATGTCTACCACCAGCAGATCACCGAAGGCAACCTGATCAACAACATCCGCGCCAACATCCGGCACATCGGCCACATCCATGTCGGCGACGTACCCGGGCGCAAGCAGCCGGGAACCGGCGAGATCAACTACAAGAACGTCTTCAAGGCGATTCGCGACACCGGCTACACCGGTTTTGTCGTCTTTGAGTGCGGCCTGACCGAGCCGGTCGAAGTGGTCTGCCTCAAGATGTGGGCCTTGCTCGAAGACTGAGTATCGACCTGATTCTGATCCGGCCAGCCGGGCTGGCTGAAGGATTGCGAGGCGAAACGCTTGGGTTACCAGATCCTCTCTCTGCTGCTGTACAGCCTGCAGAACATCACCAACAAGACTTTTGCCCGCCGCTTTCCCAGCCGGCTGGCCGGAATCATTCTGCTCGACGCCCTGGCGATGTCGATCGTGGCCCTGATCCTGGCCCTGGCCGGCCGGGCCCGCCCGCTGGATGGTCCCGTTTTGGTACTGGCCGGCGTCTTCGGCGTGGTTTACATCCTGACGATCGTCACGCTGCAGGCCGCCCTGGCCGCGGGGCCGATGGGTGCGACCATCCTGCTCAACAACATCTACATGATCTTCCCGGTCGTCTACAGCATCTTGTTTTTCGACGAGACCGTCACGCCGACCAAGCTGATCGGCATCGCCTGCATGCTGGCGGTGACGGTTCTGTCGGCTCCGCGTGACAAGAAGCTGCAGCAGAACCGGCAGGCCCTGACACTGCGCTGGTTCTTGCTGACGCTGGCGACAACGCTCTGCAACGGCGTCCTGACGATCCTGAAGCGCTCCCTTTCCTGGTATTTTCCGGAGGCGGATTCCGCCGCGTTTACGTTCTGGGGCTTTCTCACCGTCGCGGCCATTTCCTGGCTGATCGTCGCGATTCTGCTGCTCCGAAAGCAGGACTTCTCGACCTGGACAGCCGATCCCAAGTGGCTCGGCCTCTGCGCCCTGGGGGTCGGCGTGGCCACCGGCGGCGGCAATCTGTTCCAGCTGCTGGCGCTGCGTACCGTGCCGGCGGTGGTGGTTTTTCCCCTCAATGCCGGTGGCCTGCTGATGATCCTCTGGCTGTTTTCGCTGATTGTCTACAAAGATAAAGTCCGGCCATCCGGTGTGGTGGCTTTTGCGCTCGGTCTGGTCGGAGCGGTCTTGCTCAGCCTGAAATGACATCAGGATTGCCGAACGGTCTCATTTGAACTATGATAGGCACGGTGCCGTTGGGCAACCGCATTGATACGATGAATGGAGCCGTGCATGTTCAAAAAACTGAAGACCATCTTTGGGGCCCAGGATCTGACAACGGGGTCCCCGATGGTCAATCTTCTTAAATTTTCCGTGCCGCTCTTGATCGGCAATGTCGCCCAGCAGCTTTACAGCACGGTTGACTCGATCATCGTCGGCAAATATGTCGGCGATACGGCCCTGGCCGCCATCGGCGCCGTCATGCCGATCATCAACCTGCTGCTGGTCCTGTTCATGGCCGTCTCGACCGGGGCCGGCATCCTGGTCTCCCAGTATTTCGGGGCCCGTGACTGGAAACGCCTGGATCGCACGATCGGCAACGCACTGCTGCTGATCGGCCTGTCCTCCGTCCTGATGACGGCAGCCGCCCTGATCCTGGCCCGGCCGATCCTGGTGCTGCTTGACACGCCGCCTGAGATTTTCGACACGTCATTGGCTTATCTGCAGCTCATCTTTATCGGCTGCATCAGCTTCGGGCTGTACAACATCATCGCCAGCATCCTGCGCGGCCTGGGCGACTCGATCACACCGCTTATTTTCCTCTTGATCACCACGGCGCTGAATACGATCCTGGACATCTGGTTTGTCACCGGCCTGGGCTGGGGCGTGGCGGGTGCCGCCGTGGCTACCGTGCTGTCCCAGACCGTTGCAGCGGCCCTGTGCGTCTGGCATCTGCTGCGCATCAAGGACATCGTAATCATCCGCTGGCGCAGCCTGAAGCCGGATCGCGGCCTGATCCGCAAACTGCTGCGTATCGGCATGCCGGCCGGCCTGACCCAGGCGATTTTCTCCCTGGCCATGGTCGTCGTCCAGGCGCTGACCAATTCGATGGGCTACCAGGTGATCACGACGACGATGGCCGTGATGCGCGTGGACGGCTTTGCCATGATGCCCAATTTCACCTTCGGCATGGCCATCATGACCTATGTCGGCCAGAACATCGGGGCCCGGCGCATGGATCGCGTCGACCAGGGCACGCGGGCGGCGGTCAAGCTCAGCGTCGGTCTGTCCTCGTTCCTGACCGTTCTGCTGCTGCTCTTCGGCGCCAGCCTGATCAAGCTGTTCACGGACACGCCGGCGATCGTCGCCCTGGGGGAACGCCAGATCCGCATCCTGGCAGCCGGGTATATCGCCATGTCCATCACACAGGTTTTCGGCGGCATCATGCGCGGTGCCGGCGATACGATGCCCTCAATGTGGATCTCCATGTTCACAACCGTTGCTTTCCGCGTGCCGCTTGCGTATTTGCTGACGTTCCTGACCCGTTCCCCGGAATGGCCCAACGGATCGCCGGACGCGCTCTTCTTCTCCCTGCTGACCAGCTGGGTTCTGGGCGCAGTCCTGACATATGGCTGGTACCGGCGCGGCAAGTGGCGCCACAAGCGCGTCATTGAAACGGTACCGGCCGCCGAAACAGCTGTCTGATTGTTTTTACTTGTTCGTATCCTGTATCACCGCGACATGAGGCGCGGCATGGTAAGCTTGGCTTATATGTATGACGGGAGGACGAAAACATGCAGTCATTAAACAGCACTTATACCTTGCACAACGGCGTCACCATCCCCTGCGTCGGGTTTGGCACCTGGCAGGCCCAGGATGGCGAGCAGGCTGAAACAGCCGTGCGGGTGGCCCTGGAGGCGGGTTACCGCCATATCGACACGGCAGCCGCCTACGGCAACGAAGAGAGCGTCGGCCGGGCGGTTCGCGGCAGCGGCATCGACCGGTCGGAGATTTTCGTGACCAGCAAGCTGCGCAACCCCGACCATGGTTACGAAAGCACGCTGGCGGCCTTCGACCTGACCATGCAGCGCCTCGGACTGGACACGCTTGACCTGTACCTGATCCACTGGCCCAATCCGGCACCGTTCCGAGATAACTGGCAAGAAGCCAACGCGGCGACCTGGAAGGCTTTCGAGGAGCTCTACGAAGCCGGCCGCATCAGCGCGATCGGGATCAGCAACTTCCGCCCGCACCACCTGGATGCGCTTTTAAAGACTGCACGGATTATCCCGATGGTCAACCAGATCAGGCTCTGTCCCGGCGACACCCAGGATGAGACGGTCGCCGCCAGCCGCAAGCACAACATCCTCCTGGAAGCTTACAGCCCCCTCGGCACAGGTAAGATCTTTGGCGTGCCCCTAATGCAGGAAATGGCGGCCAAGTACGGCAAGACCGTCGCCCAGGTCAGCTTGCGCTGGAGTTTGCAGATGGGCTTTCTGCCCCTGCCCAAATCGACGACACCGTCCCGGATCAAGGAGAACGCCGAACTCTTTGATTTCGCGTTGTCGCAGGAAGACATGGACCGGATCACCGGCCTCAAGGACTGCTGCGGCAAGGCCTCCGACCCCGACAAGATCCCCTTTTAGGACGCGGATCTTCAGCGGTTGTTGAACTCAGCCGTCTGCAGGATGTTGCGGCACAGGAAGAACACCAGCAGCGCCATCGGGATATTGGCGCCAAGCAGGGCCAGCAGCGCGCCGGTTACCGTGCCGGCCATAATAGCCAGCACGATGCCCGGCAGGGCCAGCAGCGTCAGGATCAGGAAATAGAAAAAGAAGGTCAGCACCTTGGAGGTGCCCGCGCCGAAGATCCGCTCGGTCAGCAGATTGCCTGATGTAAACAGGTAGGCGTAGCTAACCCGGGCCAGGATGCAGAGCGCGCAGTTGAGCGGGCTGATGCGAAGCAGCAAGGCGAGCGGGACAAACAGCACGACGGCTTCGGTCACATGGCTGCGCAGGCTTTCGCGCAGGCTGTGCAGCAGCTTGGCGAAAGGCGGATCGGGCACCAGGTAGATGTAGGGCTTGAGCAGCTCCCGGTTGAGCCGTCCCATCGCGACCGAGAAGATCTGAATGTAGGAAGAAAAGGCGAACATGCCCAGCAGCCCGATATCCTGCATGAAAAAAGAAACGGCCAGGACCGTGACGATAAAGACGAGCGACTGGCCGCTCAGCAGCAAAACGCGGCTGCGCCGGTTTTCCACGACATGCTTGTAATAGAAGGCGGCGGCGCCCGAGCCCTTGTTCAGTCCGACGCGGCCCAGGCGGACACGGCGCGGCGCGGCGTCTTCCAGCCGCCCTTCTTTCCTGGCCGTGATCGCGTTGTGGTTGCTTTCTGTTGTCAGCAGGACATCCTCGTAGAAATCCTGCCGGGCGCGCATCACCGTGACGACCAGCAGAACCAGGTAAGCCAGGCAGGCCGCGATGCCAGATACGGCCAGCAGGCGGTCCTGCATCGCGAAGCCGGCGACAAAGGCGCCGACCCAGCCGGCGACCGGGACCAGGCGGGTGACGGTGCTGTTGCCGGCGGTGACCAGCGCGTCCAGGACATGGTCCGGATCGGCGAGCAGGCGTGTCAGCACATAGCCGCCGTATGCGACGAGCAAACCGTAGAAAGCGACCTTGAACACGGTATGGCGCTTGTCATCGCCGCTGGTCAGGCTGTAGAGCACCATGGCGGTCAGCTGGGCGCTGAAAACGGTCAGGGCATAGCCGAGCAGGATAACCAGCAGGGTTGGCAGCGAGACACCATAGAGCTGGCGCATCCAGGCGAACTGGTAGAGCAAAAACACGCCCAGCAGCAAGGATTGCCCCATTTGCTGGACCAGGCCGAAAAACAGGACGGAGCGGGGCCGGAACGGGGCGGCAAAGATCAGGTTGACATCCGCCAGGCGGAACAGGCTGGCGCCCTGGCCGAAACCACGTTGGGCCAGCAGCACGTACAGGAGCAAATAGAGGGCGAACAGGCCCGCGGTCAATTCGTGGATATCCCGCCGGTCCTGCGGCATGGCCGGGTTCGCCTGTCCGCTGAAAACAACCATCGCCAGCATGGCCGCGATGAACAGCAGGTAGATCAGCTTGGCCGGGCTCTTCAGCCAGGACAGCACCTGGTTTTTCAAGCGCATCAGGAGCAGGTAGGTGAGTGGGCTTTTCATGGCTGCCGACCTTCCGTGATGTTGAAAAAGAGCTCTTCAAGCGATTGGTCCTGACCGGCTTCTTCCAGGCGGGTCCGGCTGGCGGCGATGGCGCCATCGACCATGATGTGCGCCGTGTCCCAGATATCCGTGACCGAGTCGAGCATGTGCGTGCTGATCAGGACGGCTGCGCCGGCCGCCTTGAGCTCCCCGAACAACCGCTTCAATTCCTTGATCGCGTGCGGGTCCAGCCCGACCATCGGCTCGTCGAAGACGACCAGCCGGGGGCGGTGCAGCAGGGCGCAGCAGATCGACAGTTTCTGCTGCATGCCTTTGGACAGCTCTTTGCCCAGTTTTTTCTGCTTGTCCAGCAGCTCAAACCGGGTGAGCAGGTTCTGGGTATCGCCGTCATCGTCCATGCGGTAGGCCCGGCGGATGAATTCGAGATGTTCCGATACGGTCAGCAGATCGTAGAGCGCCGGCGCCTCCGGCACATAGCCGAGCAGGCGCTTGGCATCCAGGGACTTATTGGGGTAACCGCCGATCGTGATGTGACCCTGGAAACGCAGCAGCCCGGTGATGCATTTGATCAAGGTCGACTTGCCAGCTCCGTTCGGACCCAGCAGCACGGCGGTCTCGCCTGGCTGAACCTGCAAAGTCAGGTGCTTGTTGGCTTGCAGCTTGCCGTAGGATTTTGTGACATCGTTGACAGCGAGCATGTGACATCCCTCCCGGTCCGTGCTCTATTTTACGCGATAACACGCGGATAGGAAAGCATTCATCACAATTTGCACATATCTGCGCCCTATACTGGGTTTGAGACCGCCCTGGGCGGCATCCTGAAGAATCGGGGAACAGGAAGATGAAGCCAGCAAAGAGCCTGAAAAAAGGCTGGCCGGTGCGCACGTGGGTCCAACTCGTCTTTTTTGCCTGGATCGCCATCCTGGCCGTTGGCAAGGGCCTGGCTGAGGCCGGCATGGACATGCCCTTTCTGCCGGATGTGTCGCTGCACGCCGTCTGCCCGTTCGGCGGCGTCGTGACGCTGTACAACCTGGCGACGCTGGGCCGTTACGTGCAAAAAATCCACGCCTCCTCAGTCGTCCTGATGACGCTGGTCTTCGTGCTGGCTGTTCTGCTCGGTCCGGTCTTCTGCGGCTGGGTCTGTCCGCTCGGCTCGATCCAGGAATGGATCGGTAAGCTCGGGCGCAAGCTGCTGGGCAGGCGCTATAATCGCATCCTGCTGCCCCGCACCGACCGCGTGCTGCGTTATGCCCGCTATGCGGTGCTAATCTGGGTGGTCTATGTCACCGCGCGCTCAGGCTCGCTTATTTTTGCCAACATCGACCCCTATTACGCCTTGTTCCAATTCTGGACGGGCGAAGTCGCCCCGGCCGCCCTCGTGATCCTGGGCCTGACCCTGGCCGGTTCTCTGCTGACTGAAAGACCCTGGTGCAAGTACGCCTGCCCCTACGGGGCTCTGCTGGGCCTGTTCAACAAGATCAGTTTGTTCAAGGTGCGCCGTAAGGCGGCCAGCTGCATCGACTGCAAGCGCTGCGACCGCGCCTGCCCGATGAACATTACCGTTTCGACCGCTGACAAGGTTACCGACCACCAGTGCATCAGCTGCTATGCCTGCACATCCGAAAGCGCCTGTCCGGTGCCGGACACAGTCGTGGTTGAGACCCGCGCGGCGAACCCCCGGGTCGTGTCCGGACAGCCAGGAGGCAGCTTATGAGACTTGGTCAGAAGTTCGTTCCGGTCGTCGTTTTCGCCGTGCTGCTGGGCGGCATCGGGCTGGCGCAATGGACCGGGGTCTGGGCGACAACATCGCAGAAAAATCCGGCCCGCTACACGAGCGGCGCCTATGCCGGCCAGTATAATCCGGCCGATATCCGCGGCTCGTACACCCTGGCCGATGTGGCCCGGCTGTTCGCGATCGACGAGCCGGTGCTGCTGTCGGCTTTTGCCCTGCCCGCCGACACGGATGCAAGCCAATACCGGACCCGGGATCTGGAGGCGCGCTATGCAGGTCTCGAACGCGAGATCGGCAATGAATCGGTGCAGGTTTTTGTCGCCCTTTACAAGCAGCTGCCTGTCACCCTGGAGGACACGGCGCTGCCGGACCAGGCTGTTGACCTGATCCTTGGTGCCAACCCTGACCTGACACAAGAACAGCGTGACTGGCTGGATGCGCATCGGGTGGATGTCAGCTCGGTCAGCCCGCCCGTGGAAACGGTCAGCCCGCATCCTGTCACGGCGCTTCAGATCAACGGCAAGACCACATTCCAGAATCTGCTCGACGCCGGATTAAGCCGCGAACAGGTCGAATCGGTGCTCGGACAGGCGATGCCGGCCACGAATCAGACGGTCAAGGATTTCTGCCTCGCTGAGAATCTGCCTTTTTCCAGCGTGAAAAACGAGATAGCGGCTTTGCTTGCGCCCTGACCGGTCTACGCAAGGCAAAATCTGATACAATACAAGCAGCGAGAATCGGCGCGACGCGCTGGAGGAAACGATGCACTTGTATTTGTCGGATCTGGACGGCACCTTATTGCAGCCTGACGCGACGGTCAGCGACTTTACCCGGTCGGTGCTCAACCGTCTGGCGGACGAAAACATCCATTTCAGTGTCGCGACGGCCCGAACCGCGGCGACGGTCCGGCAAATTCTGGCCGGTGTGGCCATCAGCGCCCCGGTCATCCTGATGAACGGGGCTTGTGTCTACGATTTAAAGACAGACCGCTACATCAAGGCCGAGGATATCGGTGAGCAGGGCCGGTCGGTGCTGTTCGATGCGCTGGAACGCCGCCAGATGTCCGGATTCGTCTATACGATCGACAACAACCGGTTGGAAACTTTCTACGAGCAGCTGGATAACCCGGCTGCCCGCGCTTTTGTCGCGGAACGGCAACAACGCTACGGTAAAGTTTTCCAGCGTGTCGACCGGTTCGCCGACGCCCTGGCGGACAGGACCGTGGTTTATTATTCGTTGTCCGACCGCGCGGAGAAGCTGGAGCTGCTTGCCCGCGACCTGCGCACATCAGGTTCGCTGCGTGTCGAGTTCTACCGCGATATCTACCAGCCTGACCATTATTTTCTGGAAGCCTGCGCCCTGAACGCCTCGAAGCTGAACGCGATGCAGTTTCTGCGCCAGGCCTATGGCTATACGTCGGTCACGTGTTTTGGCGACAACCTCAATGATTTGCCGTTGTTCGCCGGCTGCGAGCGTTGCCTGGCTGTCGCCAATGCCCTGCCCGAGGTTAAAGACCGGGCGGACATCCTGATCGGCAGCAACACGGAAGATGGCGTGGCCCGCTGGCTCAGTGAGCACGCCGGCTTGAAAGGAGCATCCTGATGCATGTTTTGATGATCAACGGCAGTCCCAACCCCGGGGGCTGCACCGCCACGGCACTGGCCGAAGTCGCAGGTCCGCTCGAGGAACGGGGCATAACCGTCGAGACGATTCAGATCGGGAGCCGGCCGATCCGCGGCTGTCTGGGCTGCGGCAAATGTGCCAAGACGAAACGCTGCATCTTCACCGACGACCCGGTCAACACCTGCGTCGAGGCCGCCAGCCGGGCCGACGGGATCGTCGTCGGTTCGCCCGTCTATTACGCCGGACCCAACGCCGCCGTATGCGCGCTGCTCGACCGGATGTTCTACATGAAGTCCGGCCTTTATGCCTACAAACCGGCGGCGGCGGTTCTCAACTGCCGGCGGGGCGGGGCCAGCGCCGCTTTCGACCGGCTGAACAAGTATTTCACCATCGCCAGCATGCCGGTGGTGCCCTCGCAGTACTGGAACGCCACCCACGGCTTGACGCCGGACGAGGTGCGCCGGGACCTGGAGGGGATGCAGGTCATGCGCACACTGGGCCGCAACATGGCCTGGCTGCTTGCCTGCATCGACCAGGCGCGGGGCAAGGTGCCCTGGCCGGAACAAGAGAAGCGGGTTGTCACCAATTTCATCAGCGACCCGCTCGCCTGATGCAATCTGTAAAGGCAGGTAACAGCGATGAAGGCTCATGAACGCCTGATCAAGTACGTCAAAATCCGGACCGCGTCCGATGAGAAATCGAACACCAGGCCCAGCACCAGCTGCCAGCTGGATCTGGCCCGTCTGCTGGCCGCCGAGATGAATGACCTGAACATGCGCCAGGTCCGCATCAGCGAACACGGGTATGTCTATGGCTGCCTGCCGGCGACACAGGACTACGAGGGCAAGCCGAAAATCGGCTTTATCGCCCACATGGACACCAGCCCGGATGCCCGCGGCGACCAGGTCAAGCCGCAGATCATCGAGACATATGACGGCCTAGATGTCGTCCTGCCGGGCAGCCAGAACGTCCTTTCCGTTGAACGCTTCCCCCATTTGACCTCTCTGGAGGGCAGAACCCTGATCACGACAGACGGGACCACCCTGCTGGGCGCGGACGACAAGGCGGGCATTGCCGAGATCCTGACCGCGATCGAGCGGATCAACCGCGAGAAGATCCCGCATGGCCGGATCTGTGTCGGCTTCACCCCGGACGAGGAAATCGGGCGCGGTGCGGATAACTTCGATGTCGCCGGCTTTGGCGCCGATTTTGCCTATACCCTGGACGGCGGGCCGGAGGGCGAGCTGGAGTACGAGAACTTCAACGCCGCCGAGGCGACGCTCGAGATCCGGGGCGTGGCCGTCCATCCCGGCACGGCCAAGAACATCATGGTCAACGCGCTGCTGGTGGCCTGCGAGCTCAACAGCTCGCTGCCCGGCTGCGAAACACCGGCCCACACGGAGAACTACGAGGGCTTCTATTACCTGCGCCGGCTGGAGGGGACCCCAGAGCAGGTGTCGATGGCCTACAGCTTGCGCGACCACGACGCCGCCATGCTGACAGCACGCAAAAAGACGCTGGAGCACGCAGTCAGGATCCTTAACGCGCGCTACGGCCCGCAGACCATCCAGATGGAGATCAAGGACCGCTACCGGAACATGGCCGAGATCATCAAGGACCACACCCACCTGATCGACAGCGCCAAACTGGCGATGGCCAGGGCGGGCATCGAGCCGATCATCATCCCCATGCGCGGCGGCACGGACGGGGCGACGCTCAGCTATAAGGGATTGCCCTGTCCGAACCTGGGCACCGGCGGATACGCCTATCACGGCGTTTTCGAACATATCACAGCCGAAGGCATGGAGCTCTGTACGCGCATGATCATCGAACTGGTCAAGCATTACGCCGAATAAGGCGAATAAGCATCGGAGAAAACCGTTGCGGGGAGGCTTTTCATGAACATTCTAGACATGATCACCAGCCAGGTGAACAATCCGTCTGTTCTGGGTAAGCTCGGACAGTCTGTCGGAGCCGATACCGACAAGGTGAAGCAGCTGACCGAACTGGGCCTGCCGGCCCTGATGCGGGCGATGGGCCGCAATGTCAAGACAGAAGAAGGGGCGCAGTCGCTGGCCGGCGCTCTCGACCAGCACCAGGACGATCCGGTCGACGACGTGGCGTCGTTTCTCGGCCAGGTCGACGTCAACGATGGCGCCAAGATCCTCGGCCACTTGTTTCCGCGCAGCCAGACCCGGGTGCAGAACAACCTGGCCAGCAAGACCGGCCTGGACAAGAGCCAGGTCTCCGGTGTGCTGGCCCAACTGGCCCCGCTGCTGCTCGGCACGCTCGGCCAGCAGAAAAAGCAGCAGCAGCTGGATGTTTCCGGCGTGGTCAACCTGCTCAAGGGAGCGGCCGGCAAGGGGCTGCTGAGCAAGGTCACCGGTATGCTCGACGCCAACAACGATGGCAGCATCCTCGACGATGTCGGCAGGCTGCTGGGGAAAAAATGAGCCGTGCGCCGCGCAACGCGTGAAACAACGTATACGACCCACAGCCGGCACAACCTGCCGGCTCTGACTGTCCGTTCCGGGGAGATCTTCCAGGTCGAGACGGAACTGTGTTCCGGGCCCTGGCTGCATAACCTGGACGACCGGTATGACCTGGCTTGCACCAGCGGCCCCAATCCCACCGTCGTGGTCGCTGTCGCGGGCGCTGTGCCCGGCAGCCAGCTGGCGGTGCGAATTCTGGATGTCGAGTTGGACAGCGTGGGCTATACGGGCTTTTTGCGGCAGCAAAACCCCCTGTCCCGCCACATCCTGGACCACGACTGGGCCGCGACGCACCGGACGCTGGCGATTCGCGACCGGCAGATCATCTGGAGCGACACGCTGCGCATCCCGGTGCGCCCCATGATCGGCACGCTGGGTACAGCACCTGAACGGGAAGAGATCCTGAACAGCAAGGGCGGCAGCCACGGCGGCAACCTGGATGTGCAGGAAGTCACGGTTGGCAGCACCGTCTATTTGCCGGTCGCCGTACCCGGCGCCCTGCTGCACGTGGGCGACGTCCATGCCATCCAGGGGGACGGGGAGATCAACCTGGCCGGCGGTGTCGAATGCCGCGCCGTGGTCACGCTGCAGGTCGAAACGGTCAGCCGGTTTCGCCGCATGAGCCAGGTCCGGATCGAGAACGAGGCATACATCATGTCCGTCGCCTGTGAGCGTAGCGCCGAGGAGGCTTTCGCCGCCGCTGCCCGCGACCTGATCGGCTATATGACGGAAGGCTGCGGCATGACCGAACAGGAGGCCTACCTGCTTTTGGGTCAGGTGATGGAAGCCCGCTGCACGCAGTTTGTCAATCCGACCCGATCGTACGTCTGCAAGATACCCAGGCGTTACCTGGAAGCATGAACAAGCGCACGATCACCTGGGTTGGCCTGACCGGCTATTTTTTCCTTGGGTTTGTCCCGATTACGCTGGCGCCGGCCCTGCCCGCGCTGATTCAAACGTTCCAGCTGACGCTGGCATCGGCCGGCGCTGTTTTTGCTGCCCGTTCGGCCGGGGCTTTTCTGGGTACCTTGCTGGGCGGAACCTTGTCCGACCGCATCGGGCGCAAGCCGGTCATGGTCACCGGCTGCCTGCTTCAGGGCCTCTTCCTGGGCCTGGTCGGATTTTCGGCCAGCTGGCTTTTGATCATCATCTGCTTCGGCCTGGCCGGCCTGGCGTCCGGCCTGGTCAACCCCGCGATCAACGCACTGATCGCCCAGGTTCATGCGCAAAAGCGGGGGGTGGCACTGAATTCGCTGCACGGCGTCTACAGTGTCGGCGCGATGCTCGGTCCCGTCGCGGCCGGGTTGGTGCTGGCTTCGCCCGATGGCTGGCGGCTGGTTTTCGGAGCCGGCAGCCTGATCTGGAGCCTCTACGGTCTGGGACTTATTTTTCTGCGCCTGCCGCCGGTTCAGGGTCAAAAGTCCGGAGCCAGACCGGCTATCCGGATCAGCACGATTTTTCTGAACCCCTTTTTCCTGCTTCTTTTTGCCGTTTCGTTTCTCTACAACGGGACCGCAACCAGCCTGGTCAACTGGATCAACACCTATCTGAAGCAGGCCGACTTTCCGCTCCTGCTTGGCGCAGGCATGGTCTCGCTCTTCTACCTGGGCCTGGCGGCCGGCCGTTTCAGCGGCGGCATTCTGGCTGAGAAAATCGGCTATTCCCGCCTGATCCTGCTCTGCGCCCTGGGCAGCCTGGCCTTTTATCCGCTTGCCATCTACGCGAACCCGCCGCTTCTGATCGGTGCGGGGGTTTTGCTGGCCGGCGTCTTCCTGGCCGGGTTGCATCCGACCAGCCTGGCGTATGCCAATCGCCTGTATCCGGAGCTTGGCGGCACGGTATCCAGCATGCTGTCGCTGGCCATGACGTTTTCCGCCACGGCCGTTCCCTGGCTGACCGGATTCGTGGCCGACCGGGCCGGTTTCCGCCTGGGCTTTGCCATCAACATCGCGCTTTTGCTGATCCTGCCGCTGGTGGCGCTGCTGCTCCTGCGCCTGGAAAAGCGCGGCCTGCCATCGTGACGGCCGGTGGGTGCGGGCCGGCGACAGCATCAGATGGATGAACAGCGGCTGCGCAAGCGCAACTACGGCGCGCTGTTGGCCGAAGGCAGCCTGTTTTTCAGCGGCATGTCCTTCATCGATGTCAACGCGGTCATCCCGGTCTTCATTTATGCCTATACCGGCAGTGTTCGCCTGGCCGGCCTGGCCGCGACGATCAACGCGGCCGCATCGATCCTGGTCCAGCTCCTGGTCGGCCCCCACATCCGCCGCCTGCGCAACCTGCCCTCCTACATCACCCTGGTGATGTTTTTGATCCGGCCGCTGCCCTTCGTGATGATCCCGGTGCTGCTGCTGGACCTGCCTGCGTCCCTGGCTGTAGGTGTGTTCTTCCTGGTCTACGCGCTGCTCTGCGGTGGCGACGGCCTGATTCTCGTTCCCTGGGCGGAACTGTTCAGCCGGACGGTTGTCCCCGGCAGGCGCGGCCTGCTGCTGGGCAGCCAGCAGCTGTTCGGCGGGATCGGCGCCCTGGCGGCCGGCACGATCGTCAAGACGCTGCTGGACCACCCGCGCCTGGCGGACGGGCAGCGCTTCGCCGTCTTGTTCGGCGCAGCGGGCGCCGTCCTGACGCTGTCCGCCCTGGTGATGTCCTTCACGCGCGACTTGCCGCATCCGCCTCAGCTGGCGCAGCAGTCGCCCCGGCAGTATTACCGCAGCCTGCCGCACCTGTTAAGCCGGGACAGCCTCTTCCGGCGGGTAGTCACGATCCGCAGCCTGTCCCTGGTCAGCCTGATGCTGGCGCCGTTTATCGTCCTCTTCGCCCAGGAGCAGCTGGGCTTTGCGCCGCAGCAGGTGTCGACGCTGGTATACCTCCAGATCATCGGCAGCCTGTTGGGCGGTTTGCTCTGGGGACAGGTCAGCAACCGGCTGGGCAACCAGCAGGTGATCCTGTTGTCCCAATCCCTCGGCCTAATGCTGGCCGGGTCAGCGCTGCTGCTTTCCCTGGGGGTCCTGTCCGCTGTGCCTGTCTGGCTTTTCGCGCCGCTGGCCCTGATCAACGGCATCAACATGGCGGCCTGGCTCGGCTACATGAACTACACCATCGATATCGCCGGTGATGCTTACCGGACGCATTACCTCTTGATCAGCAACCTGGTGACACTCCCGTTCACGTTCCTGACGCTGGCGTCCGGCCTGGTCATCCAGGCGGCCGGTTACCGGCCGGTCTTTGCCGCCAGCCTGGCCGCCGCAGCCCTGGCGGTCGGCCTGGCCCGGCGCCTGCCGCCGCCGTCCGGTCCCGTCGAGAGCCGGGCTGCGGTCATGCTGCCGCCGAAACGGGCATGATTGCGATCGAATGAATACTCTGCTAAGATGATGAAGATCACCCTAGAGGGTCATGCGGTGCGTCGCGTCCGCACCAGATAGCAAAAAGGGGAGGAAGAGCCATGAATGCAGAAATAACCGACTATACGGCTTTCCGCGCGGCTCTGGAAGCCATGGACAAGCCACGCTGTGTCCAGCTGGCCAGGCAACTGCTGGAGGCAAACGCGCACGACATCGTGGGGCTTTATACGAAAATCCTGGCACCGGTTTTGAACAGCATGACCGATTCGGAGTCCGGCCATCCGGCCGCCATCTGGCGAGAGCACGTCCGCAGCGGCATCGTCCGTACCGTGATCGAGTGCTGCTATCCCTTCGTGCTCGCGGAGCGTGCGGCCAGGCAGACCACCGCGGACAAGGGCAAGGTCGTCATCGTCTCGCCGACCGACGAGTTCCATGAGCTGGGCGCCCGGATGGGCAGCGATTTTTTCACCCTGCAGGGCTACGAGGCGATCTATGTCGGCGCCAACACGCCCAAGGCTGAACTGCTCCAGGGACTGGCCCTGGAAAAGCCTGCCTACGTGGTGATCAACGCGGTCAATTTTTACAATTTGTTCAAGATCAAAAAAATCGTTGCGGAGATCAAGGAGCGGCTGCCTGGCCAACGGATCCTGGCCAGCGGCAACGCGTTCTACCACGATCCGGAGCTCTTCCGCCAAATCGGGGCGCTGGCTGTGATCCGGACCCCGGACGACATCCGGCAGCTCGAGGAGGAACACGCATGAGTGTATCGCTGAAAATCGCCGTTCGCTTCCTCAAATCGAGCCGCGGGCAGACCATCCTGATCGTGCTGGGGATTGCCATCGGCATCTCGGTGCAGATTTTTATCGGATCCCTGATCCAGGGATTGCAGAAGAGCCTGGTCGAAACGACCATTGGCAACGCGTCCCAGATCACGGTCGTCTCAAAGGCTGACGACAAGCTGTTCACGGACGCCGACCGTGTCATGCAGGCGATCCGGCAGACGGAAAGCCGGATCACGGCCCTTTCACCGGTCCTCGACCAGGCCGGACTGGCGACCAACGGCGACGAGACAGGTTCGGTCCTGCTTCGCGGCCTGGACTTTGCTGCCGCCGAGCAGATTTACGCCCTGGCTGACCGGATCGTCCAGGGGCGGCTGCCGTCCGCTGTGGACGAGGCGATCATCGGCAAAGGACTGCAGGCCGAGTGGGGTGTGGCCATCGGCGACGCGCTTGATGTGACCGTCGCCGGCGGCAAACGCCTGACATATACGATCTGCGGCGTTTTCGACCTGCAGGTGCAAAGCCTGAATACGAGCTGGTTTCTGACCACGCTGGCGTCAGCCCAGGAGCAGCTCGACCAGGCCGGCCGGGTGACTTCAATCGAAATGCAGGTGGACAGCGGCGATGTTTTCCTGGCCGACACGATCGCCGCCGATTTGCAGGCGTTGCCCGAGCTTAAGGACCTGGCGGTCACCAACTGGAAAGCGCAGAATGAACAGCTGCTGTCCGGCCTGAACGGCCAGAGCATTTCCAGCATCATGATCCAGGTGTTTGTCGTCGTATCGGTTGTCCTGGCCATCGCCAGCGTGCTGGCGATCTCGGTCATGCAGAAATCGCGTCAGATCGGCATTCTCAAGGCGATGGGCATCAAGAGCCGCCAGGCCAGCCTGGTGTTTCTCTATCAGGGCCTGATTCTTGGCGTCCTGGGCGGCCTGGCGGGGGTTGTGCTCGGTCTGGGCCTGGCGTACAGCTTCACCGTCTTCGCCCGTAACCCGGACGGAACCCCGGTCATCGCCTTGTTGATCGATCCGGCCTTCTTCTTTTTGTCCTTCCTGATCGCCGTGACGGCATCGTCGCTGGCTTCCCTGATCCCGGCCCGCAAATCGGCCCGGCTTGATCCAATCGAGGTGATACGCAATGGCTAATGCGATTGAGCTGTCCGGCATCAACAAGATTTATGGCACCGCCATCCAGACGCAGGTCTTGTTCGACATCGACCTCGCTTTCGAGGAGCAGTCCTTCAACAGCATCATCGGGCAGTCCGGCTCGGGCAAGTCGACCCTGATGAACATCATGGGCACATTGGACCGGCCGACATCCGGAACCGTTATGATCGGCGGGATCCAAACCAGCAACATGACCAAAAACGACTTGGCCGTCGTGCGCAACGAGACGATCGGGTTCATTTTCCAGTTCCACTATCTGCTGCCTGAATTCACCGCGCTGGAAAATGTCCTGATGCCCTACCTGATCAAGCACAACAAGCCGACGGCCGAGGTCCGCGAACGGGCCGATGAGCTGATGGAACTGGTCGGCCGCAGCAAGGTCAAGAACAACAAGGCGACCGAAATGTCCGGCGGCCAGCAGCAGCGGCCGGCGCTCGCCCGCGCCCTGATCATGACCCCCAGGATTATCCTGGCGGATGCGCCGCCCGGCAACCTCGATTCTGACACGACAGAGATCATCTACGATATCCTGCGCCAGGTCAACGGCCAGTTCAAGACGACATTTATCATCATCACGCATGACCGCAAGATCGCCGAGAAAGCCGATCGGATCGTCGAGATCCGGGACGGACGCATCAGCCTTGACGTCACACGCCCGATGATCTGACATGTCGCGCCATACGTTCAAGGGACACCTGTTCGCCCTGGTTACGGTTGCCATCTGGAGCTCGACGTTCATCATCAGCAAGGTCCTGCTGGAGGAACTCAGCCCCCTGCAGGTTTTGCTGGCGCGCTTCCTGGTGGCCCTGGCCGCGCTGAGTGTGCTTTATCCGCATTTCAGCAAACCGGTGAGCTGGCGGGAAGAAGGCTTGTTTCTGGCGATCGGCGCAGCCCTGGCCGCCTATTTCCTGCTCGAGAACCGCGCGCTCCAGCTGACCTATGCCGCCAATGTCAGCCTGATCGACGCCACCATTCCGCTCTTGACCGGTTTGCTGTCGCTCCTGCTGTTCCGGAAGCGATTGTTCGGCATCCGGAGCGCGGCCGGCCTGGTGCTGGCTTACCTGGGCGTTTTCCTGATCATTCGCAACAGCCAGCAGGCATCCGGCCTGGCCTTGAACGGCGATCTGCTGGCGCTGGGCGCCGCCGTCATGTTTGCGGTCTATTCGCTCCTGATGGAAAAGACCCGGCACGGGCTGCACCTGGTGCAGCTGACGCGCAAGGTCTTTGTCTACGGGTTTGTCGTGCTGGCCGGATTTGCCCTGGTCAGCCGGCAGCCGCCGGCTGTCCGTTCTGTTTCCACCGGCACAATAGCAGGGATCCTCTTTTTGGGCATCGCGGCTTCTTCGCTGGCTTTCATCTTGTGGAACCAGGCGATCCGGGCGATCGGGCCGGCCAGGACCAACCAGTACATCTATTTCAGCCCGCTGCTGACCACGATCCTGTCGGCGATCCTGCTGGATGAACCGGTCTCGCTCTATACCGGCGCCGGCGCCGCCCTGATCCTGGCCGGCCTGATCCTGGCGGACCGGGCCGGTCAGCCGAAAAGCGGCAGCAAATAAGCGTAGCCTTCCTGTTCCATGTCTGCAAGCGGGATGAAGCGTAAAGCGGCGCTGTTGATGCAGTAGCGCAGGCCGCCTTGGTCGGCCGGCCCATCGGCGAAAACATGGCCCAGGTGCGAATCGCCGACCCGGCTGCGGACCTCGGTGCGCAGCATGCCGATCGAGATATCCTTGAGCTCATTGACCACCGCCGGATCGATCGGACGGGTGAAGCTGGGCCAGCCGCTGCCGGAATCAAACTTGTCACGGGAACTGAACAGCGGTTCGCCGGTCACGATGTCGACATAGATGCCGTCTGCCTTGTTCTTTTCGTACTCGCCGGTGCCGGGCATTTCCGTCCCGTTTTCCTGGGTCACCTGGTACTGTTCCGCGCTGAGCATGTTGCGGATGGTATCCGGGTCTGGTTTGCGGTACAGGGAAGGGTCGACCAAACCGGTGGCGTTCATGTCGTTCGCACCTGGCAAGGTGTCAAACGAGATGTGGCAATAGCCGCCCGGGTTTTTTTCCAGGTAGTCCTGGTGGTACGCCTCGGCCAGATAGTACTGCGCCAGCGGTTCGACCTCGACCACGATCGGACGGGTGTATTTTTCCTGTTCCCGCTCGATCGCCGCTTTGATCACAGCCAGGTCAGCCTCGTCCTGGTAATAGATTCCGGTCCGGTACTGGCTGCCGACATCGTTGCCCTGGCGGTTCAGGACCGTCGGGTCGATGATCAGGAAGTACTGCTCGAGCAGCTGGTCCAGGCTGATCCGATCGGGGTCGTAGCGCAGGTGGACCGTTTCCGCGTGGCCGGTGTTCTTGTACGATACATCCTGGTAGGTCGGATTTTCCGTGTTGCCGTTGGCGTACCCGACTGTCGCCTCGGCGACGCCGGGAACGCGGGCCAGGTAGGCCTCCACACCCCAGAAGCAGCCGCCGGCCAGCCAGATATCCCGCAGGCTGGATTGGCTGTAGTCAATAGCGGTATTGGGGTTGTAGGGCAGACCCGTGCGCGGATCCGTGGCCGTGGTGGCTGTGGTGACGGAGTTGGTTGTCGTTTCGGCAGGCTGTCCGCCCAGCCGGGTCAGGCCGAACACGACGGCTCCGACCAGAACAACGGTCAGCAGGATCAGCACGGTTTTTTGTTTGTTGGTCATCGATCATCAATCCTTTTATATCCAGCATAAGCGTAAATGAGCAACATTTCGCCATGTTTATCGTATCGCAGGCAGGCATCATCCGCCGTTGCCTAGGACACGCAGACTGGCTCGTGGCAGCCCTGCCTGCGCTTCAGGAAACCCGGAATTGTCCCATCATGCCGTTGTCTTCGTGCTCAAGAATATGGCAATGGTACATGAAAAGACCCGCATGGGTGAACCGCACGCGGATGGCGACTTCTTCCCCGATGTTGACGAAGACCGTATCCTTGTATCCTTGCTCCTGGGGCGGCGGCGGCCGGCCGTTTCTGGAGATGATTTGAAACTGCGTACCGTGCACGTGAAAGGGGTGCCCCCCGGTTTGCATCATGCCACCTCTGTTCCTGATGATCCAGATTTCGGTCTCGTTGAGATTCACCTCTTCGTCAATGCGGTTCATATCGAAAGACTTCCCGTTTATGGTCCCGCTTATGCCCATGCTCTGCAAGTCGAAGACGCGTGTTCTCGGCTCATTGCCTTCGATCAAAGGCTCGATATCGGTCAATGATTCAGGTATCGCGCTGGTTTCCGTTTTTTCATCGGAGATACGGATCGCCATGATCGCCGATTTCCCAACCATAAGCGCCACGTCGCTGCGCTTTGTCTTCGAAAAATCAACGATGACTTCGGCCCTTTCCCCAGGTGCCAGAAAGATCGAGCGACGGATCAGCGGCGCTTCCAGGAAACCGCCGTCTGAGGCTATTTGCCAAAAACGGCTGTTGTCACTTAAGCGGAACGCGAAATTCTGCGCGTTTGAGGCGTTTAAAATCCGGAAGCGGACCGGTTCTTTTTTGACATTGAGATAGGGGTTGATTGTCCCGTTGATCAAGAGGGTGTCACCGGCTGCCACACCCATCATCGATGTGCGATAAGCTAAGCTGCCATCGCGGTTGAAGCTGCGGTCCTGAACGATCAACGGGATGTCATTTTGGCCATACGCTTGGGGCAGGTTCAGTTGGTCGGCGTTTTCATCGTCAATGTAGATCAGTCCCGACAATCCGTAATAAACCTGGTCTGCCGTATCCCCCAGCAGATGCGGGTGGTACCACAAGGTGGCTGCCGCCTGGTCGACGGTAAAGGTCGGATTCCAGCTCTCGCCCGGCTGGATACCCTGGTGCGGACCGCCATCCTGTTCTCCGTCGACCACCAGGCCGTGCCAGTGGAGGGTGGTGGGAAAATCCAGCTGATTGTTGACGCGTATCGTGACTTTCTCGCCCTTCCGGATACGAAGGACCGGCCCGAGGTAGGAGCCGTTATAGCCGAGTGTGTCTGTCATGACGCTGCCGAGGAAATTGGTTTGGCCAGATTGTGCTTCCAGAACAAATTCCGCCATGTCAGGATCGGGATCCTGGTCTTGCAGCAAGACAGGTATTTTGAGCTCGTTGCCGTTCTGAAGGTCGGGCTGGGCGCGCGGGAAATAGCGCCCTGACACCAGCAGGAAGACGATGCCGGCGAGCGCCAGGATGGATGCCAGCAAAGCCAGGATCAGCCAGACCCTTTGTGTGACGATTCTGCTCACCGTTCCATCCCAGCCTTCAATGACGGTGATGACGGCTTATCAACTTGCAGCAGTCTGGCATTAATCGCCACAATAACCGTGCTCATCGACATCAGGACCGCGCCAAGTGCCGGCGTAATCACAACGCCTTGGTTGAAGAGGACACCGGCGGCCAGCGGGATGGCGATCAAATTGTATGCCGTTGCCCAGACCAGGTTCTGGACCATTTTGCGGTATGTGGCACGTGACAGTTTGATCAGATTGACGACATCCTGGGGATTGCTCTTGACGAGAATGACATCAGCGGTCTCGATTGCGACATCCGTGCCTGCACCGATTGCAATACCAAGATCTGCCCTGGCCAGCGCCGGCGCATCGTTGACACCATCGCCGGTCATGGCAACGAACTTACCGAGATGATGGATCTCATCAACCTTTAAAGCCTTTTCATGCGGCAGAACTTCGGCCATGACATGTTTCAACCCAAGTTGGCTAGCCACAGCCTGCGCCGCCCGCTGGTTATCCCCCGTCACCATGTATACATCGATGCCCATCGCATGCAGCGCGTCAATCGCCGGACGGGCGTTGACGCGAATGATATCGGACAACGCAATGAAACCAAGTAATTTCCGGTTCGCCAGGATGTAAATGACGGTTTTCCCTTTAGCTGACAATTCCGACAGCCGGGTCTCATCGAAGCTGATTTGCTGCGTGCGCAAATAACCGGGGCTTACAATCAGGATTTCCTGGCCGTCAATGGTTGCCTTGAGGCCTTGCCCAGTCAAGTTCTGATAATCCGTGACTGGTTTGAGCTTGAGGCCGCGCTTTTTCCCCTCAGCAACGATGCCTTTGGCTATTGGATGCTCGGAGTTTGATTCTATGGCAAAAACCATTTCCAAAAGCTCATGCTCTGTTCGGTCGATGGCTGCGATGTCGGTCACCCCAAATGATCCTTCAGTCAGCGTGCCCGTCTTGTCAAAAATAACGGCGTCGGTTTTACGCCCGTTTTCAAACGCTGCACGATTTCGGATCAGGAGACCTTGCTCCGCACCCAGCCCTGTCGACATCGCGGTCACGAGCGGTATCGCGAGTCCAAGGGCATGCGGGCAGGAGATTATGACGACCGTGACTGCCCTCTCCAGGGCAAAGCCAAGCTCACCCGTCGCTAACATCCAGGTTATGAATGTGATCGTACCGGCCGAGACAGCGATGTAGAACAGCCATTTGGCTGCGACATCAGCCAGCCGCTGTGTTTTGGATTTGGACTGCTGTGCTTCTCGGACCAGCTTGATCACTTGGGAAACAAATGTTTCGTCACCTGTCTTGCTGACTGTGAATTTCAAGATGCCTTCGCCATTGATCGAGCCACCAACGATCTCATCTCCCGGCAATTTTTCAACCGGTGTCGCTTCACCAGTTATCATCGCCTCGTTGACGGTTGACCTGCCTGCAAAAATATCGCCGTCAATCGGGATTTTTTCACCAGGTTTGACCAGGATCTGATCGCCAGTTTGAAGGCTTGAAACGGGCATATCCATCGTTTCGCCATCCTCATGGATCACATGAGCCTCTTCCGGCATGAGCTTCACCAATGCATCCAGTGCCCTTGAGGCACCCATGACAGAACGCATTTCGATCCAATGACCGAGCAGCATGATGACAAGCAGCGTGGCCAGCTCCCAGAAAAAATCGCTTCCTTCAAGGAAAAATACCATGAGGGAGCTGTAAAGGTAAGCAACAACAATCGCCAGGGAAATCAAGGTCATCATGGCCGGTGACTTTTCTGCCAATTCATCTTTTGAGCCTTTGATGAACGGCCAGCCGCCATACAGGAAAAGGGCCGTTGACAAGCCAAACAGCAAATAGGAATCGCCCGGGAAGCGCCAGTTGACAGCCAAAAACATCTGGATCATGGGCGAGAGCACAAGAATGGGAACCATCAGGAAGAGGGATAAGAAAAAGCGGCGCCGGAAATCGGTTGCCATTCTCGCGTGATGACCGACGTGTTCATGCGCGTCATGGTCGTCGTGTGCGTCATGAGCCAAGCCACGGTGCGTTGTGGACGGGTGCTGATGGTCCGAATGTGTGTGATCCGCATGCGGATGCGAAACCGGGTCTCTTTTGTTATTCATCGCTTTTACCTCCTGATCACCGATCACGGAAGCGCGCGGCCATCAGTCACAATCGTGTGATTTCGGATTTTTTATGCTGATATTCTTCATCGCTGATTTCGCCTCGGGCATAGCGCTCCGCTAATATCGCCAATGCGCGCTGGGTATCCGTTTGGTTTGCATCAGGCGGAGCGGTAGCACCCGATTTGCCAGAAACGCTGTTCGCACGGACGAGCAAAAAAACGATCAAAACGATCAAGCCTACGATCAGCAGGCCGCCGATGAGCATGTAAATCCAACCGGTTCCATAACCAAAACCCATCATATCAAACACCTCCGCCGCATAGACGATGCGACATCGTTCGCGATCCTGCTCCGAAATTGAGCCGTACGCGGTTAGCGGAATACATAATAAGCATAACGGATCGTCCGTGCGATCCATAATACCCACGTTACAAGACAACGTGATTGCGTGAACGATGGGGTTCACCCGACTTCATGGGATGAGCGGATGGCTATTTCTTTTCGGCCTTCAGGATCACCGGATCGCCGAAAATGACGGACAGGCTGCTGTTGTTCGCGATCAGCTCGCGGCTGATTTCACAGCCAAACCAGTCGAAGAGCCAGCGCGCAGGGCTGTTGGCGGGCTCATCGGCGTTGATGATGACATACGCCTGAGTGATGTAGGCGTAACGGGCGTCGGCCAGCGTTTCCGTACTGGGCGCGATGCCGTCAATCGCGAACAGCATCAGCTTGGGGTCGCTGAATGCCATGTCGACATACGACATGATGTTGAACCCGATCGCGTATGGGTCGGAGATGACGGAATAGGTGATATCGCTCATCTCGT
Source organism: Clostridiaceae bacterium (assembly GCA_012523135.1). Classification (GTDB taxonomy): domain Bacteria; phylum Bacillota; class Clostridia; order Saccharofermentanales; family UBA5734; genus JAAYBY01. The sequence continues at coordinate 21,500 of JAAYJD010000058.1, read as the reverse complement.
CGGACAAGATCAGGTCGAGCGATCCGAAGTCAGGTATTTCTTCATCTTTCCAGACGAGGGTTTCAAAAAAACGCTGACTGCCGGACTGGTCGTCCCGGTAATAAGCGTTGATCTTCTGGTCCGGTCCGCCCAGCTGGCTCCAGTTGACAATTTCGCCGCGGTAAATGCCTTTAACCTGGTCTTGCGTCAGGTCTTGCACCGGATTGTCCGCATTGCCCAGGAAGACCAGGCCGTCGCAGCCATAAAGGCGCATGGCGACATCGACGTCCTTTGCATTGAGATAAGCCTGCTCTTCAGCTGTCGGCGCAATGCACAGGATGAGATCAACGGTGCCGTCGGCCAGGTTCAGCCAGGCCTGGTGGGTTTTCGAGCAGATCGGTTCAGGACCCGGTACGCCGTACTGCCTGACAAACAGGTCATACAGGGCGGCTGTTATGGGGATGCGCGCGGTGGAGCTGTCGAGCAGCGGGAAGGAAGATGGCAGATCGCGCGCCGTGGTCGTCGCGCTTGGCGCAGCCGTCGGTTTGGCTGTCGCTGTGGTGGTCGGGCTTGTCGTGGCTGTTGTCGTCGACGTCGTTGTCTGTACCGTGCTTGATTTTGTTGTCGTTATGGTGGTCGTGGGATCAGTGGAACAGGCCGCCAGGCCGATGCAGCAGGCCAGGACGATCAGGCTGCAGCAAAATGACATGCGCGTGTTTCTTTTCATCGTGACACCTCATCCCGGCTGATTGAGGCGGCCGGACCTCAGCTTTGGTGCGTGCCCAATCCTATCCAGTACCCGGAGGAGGCTGCGCTCAGCGCAGCGCTCCGCGCACATGCAGAATATAGCGCTCGCGGTCGAGCGGGTTGATGCCGCGATAGGCGGTGTCTTCGCCCAGGCCCTCGGGGCATGGCTCGTAACCGTCAAAGACCATGGTCAGGATGCCGCGCCCGCTGGTCGCCTGGGCGATAAATACGGGAAAATCGAGCGAGGTGGCCACCGGCACGCGGCCGGTCAGGAACCGTCGCGGCGTGCCGTGCTCGTCGGCTGTGTCATGGGTGTCGCTTTCGCTGCCGCTGTCCAGCATGCCGCGCATGGCGACAATCTGGCTGATCACCTTGCCCGTGTCCGGCAGCGGTACCGTCAGCCGGAAGCGCAGCATCGGTTCGAGCAGGCGGGTTCCCGCAGCCGCCAGCCCCTTCATCAGGGCCATGGGGGTGACCGTTGCGAAATCCAGCGGATGGGTATGAACCGGATGGTCCTCGCCGTCGGTCAAGGTGATCTTGACATCGGTGACTTCCCAACCCCGGGGACCTTGTTCCAGGGCGAGCGGAAGCGCCTGGGCAATCTGCCCCTGGTACCGGTCGCGGATCTTGATCTCCGTAACGCGGCTTTCATAGACGACGCCCTGGCCCAGCGGCAGGGGCTCGATGGCAAACGTGACGATCGCCCAGCAGGGTTTCGGCATGGTGTACGCGTCGGAGCCCAGCGCCGGGCGCACCGGCGTTTCCTTGTAGATCACCTGGGGGTTCTCCAAGGTCACGGCCAGGCCAAAGCGGTCGCGGAACAGCGCGTCCAGAATTTCCATCTGGATCGTGCCTGTGACATGCAAAAGCAACTGGCGGACGCCCGGTTCCCAGATCATCTTAAGTTTGGGGTCTTCGGCGGCCAGTTCGGCGCAGGCAGCCGCCAGCGGCGCGTAGTCCTGCTCGCGTTCCGGGCGCAGCCGGACACGCAAAAGCGGCTGGACGACGGACAGCGCCTTCGGCAAGCACGTTTCGTCCCCGATGGTGTCGCCGGCAACGATGCTGTCCAAACCACAGACCGCGGCGATGTCCCCCGCCTTGAGAATGCCGATGTCCGTCGCCTTCCGCCCGGACGCCTTGCGGATCTGGACGATCTTGCCGACCGGTCCCCGGCTCTGGTTGACAACCGTGTCCCGGTTTTTCAGCGTCCCGCTGGCCAGGCGGACGTAGGCGATCCGGCCCAGCCGCTTGTCGTGCTCGACTTTGAAGACGATCCCGGCCACCGGGCCGTCCGGATCGCCGGTCGACAGCGGGGCCAGGGCACAAACCATGTCCAGCAGCGCGTCGATTCCCTCGCCTTTGAGGGCGCTGCCGGCGACAACGGGCAGGATATTGCCCAGACGGCACTGATTGGCCAGGGCTGGCAGGAGCTCTGCCTGGCCGAGCGGGCGGTTTTCCAGCCAGGCGTCGGCCAGTTTGTCTTCGTATTCGGCCAAAACCGGCAACCACGCCTCGCTGGCGGTGAAAGCGAGGGTTTCCGGACCGAGCAGTTCGCGGATCTGGCGGTGGACCTGCTCGACATCGGCGCCGACCCGGTCCGTCTTGTTGATGAAAACCAGCACCGGGACATTCAGCTGGCGCAAGGCGAAGTAATATTGCTCGCTCTGGGCCTGTACACCTTCGACCGCCGACAGGCACAAGACCGCGGCATCCAGGACGCGCAGACTGCGTTCCACTTCGGCGGCAAAGTCGACATGCCCGGGCGTATCGATCAGGTTGATCGCGCGGTTCTGCCAGCGGATGTAGGTTGTCGCTGCTTTGACCGATATGCCGCGTTTGCGTTCAACCTCCATGTAGTCGGTTTGGGCGGTTCCCTGATCGACGCTGCCGGCGCGTAAAATCGCGCCGCTCTTGAAGAGCAGCTGTTCGGTCAGGGTTGTTTTACCGGCGTCAACATGTGCGATGATGCCGATATTGGTGATGCCGTTCTCCGTCATATCTGTCTCCCGGCCGTCTATCACAGCTCATTGTACCATGCCGGGACCACAGACGAACCCTTGCTTGTGGAAATGGAGAAGACCCGCTGTTTTCCAGGCCAGGTGGTGCTAAACTAAAGGCAGACATGAGGTGCATGGACGATGGACGAGCAGCTGATAGCCCCCTGCGGCATGAATTGCCGCCTATGTATCGCCTACCAGGCCGGTCTTGCCGGTCTCAACCAGAAGGGATTTCGCAAGACTACCTGCCCGGGATGCCTGCCCAGGGGCAAGCACTGCCTTCACATGGGCGATCAGTGTACGCAGCTGGCAACCGGTCAAATCCGCTATTGCTTCCAGTGCGCGTCCTTTCCCTGCCGGCGGCTCAAGATGCTGGACCGGCGCTACCGGACAAAATACCACATGAGCATGATCGCCAACCTGACCTGGATTCGCGACCGGGGCATGGCCAGCTTCCTGGAGCGGGAAGCCGGAATATGGCGCTGTTCCCGTTGCGGCGGCGTCATCTGCTGCCACAATGGGCTGTGCCTGAACTGTGACCTGCAACGGCTGCGCCAGAACAAGCGGTACCGCTGGAACGAAACGGACAATGGTGCGTAGCCAGGTTTCGTAGCCGGGTTGCGTTTGGCTTGACAATCGGGTAAACCGTGCCTACAATCAGTCTAGCTGAATATTTGAAACCTGTGACGAAGAGAAGTACCCTCGAGGGTCGGTTGACAGAGAGCTGCGGCTGGTGTGAGCGCAGCAGCCGGACGCGGGGCGAATGGACTTCGGAGGGCGGCCTTAAATAGCCGACGGAAGCCGTATCCGTTAACCAGGCGGCCCGCATGCATGTGCGGGAACGAGCGGATCATGGATATGATCAATCAGGGTGGCACCGCAGGACGTCAGTCTTGTCCCTCAGGGGACAGGGCTGTTTTTTTATGTTTACACCAGGAGGAGGCAGGTTATGAACCAGACAGGCAGACGATGGCGATGGGAACAGGTTGTCACAGGACCATCGCTTGAGACACAAAACAGTGTGCCAGGCACGCTGACAAAAACAGGAGAAACGAAATGAAAAACATCGCAAAATTGACCCGAATCGCCGTGCTGGTGCTCATCCTCTCGCTTGCTTTTTCCGCCGCGGCCGGTTGCAGCAAAACCCGGGTGATCGGCATCTCCCAGTTCGGCGAGCACGCCTCCCTGGACAACTGCCGTCTCGGCTTTCTCCAGGGCCTGAAGGACGCCGGCCTGACAGAAGGCCAGGATTTCACCATCGACTACCAGAACGCCGGGTTTGACGGTGCGATCGCCACCCAGATCGCCCAGACCTTTTCCGCCAAAAACGTGGCCCTGATGTGCGCCATCGCCACCCCGTCGGCAACCGCCTGCTACGCGGCTGCCGAAGACAAGGACATCCCGGTCGTCTTTTCCGCCATCACGGATCCGGTGGAGGCCAAGCTGGACAGCGGCAACATCACCGGCACCAGCGACAAGCTGGCGGTTGATGCCCAGCTGGAATTGATCCGCAAGCTGCAGCCGGAAGCCGACACGATCGGCATCCTCTACACCACGAGCGAGCCCAACTCGGTTTCGGCGATCGCCGAATACAAAGCCAAAGCCGGCCAGTACGGCTTTACCATCGAAGCCATCGGCGTGACGGCCCAATCCGAAGTCACGCTGGCCGCCGATTCCCTGATCGCCAAGCAAGTCGACTGCTTTTCCAACCTGACCGACAACACCGTCGTCGGCGTCCTGGCCTCGATCCTGGAAAAGACCAACGAAGCCGGCATCCCGGTTTACGGCAGTGAGGTCGAGCAGGTCAAACGCGGCTGCGTCGCCGCCGCCGGCATCGACTACTACCAGCTGGGCCGCCAGACGGGTGCAATCGCAGCCCGGATCCTCAAAGGCGAAGCCAAGGCGTCTGAGATTCCCTATGAAGTGATCAGCGAATACGGCATCTATGTCAATTCAGAGGCGATCGCAGCCGCGAACCTGACCGTGCCGGCCGATGTTGCGGCCCGGATGACCGAAGCCAAGGACGCATAGAGAAGGGCAACCATGAATGTTTTGCTGGACCTTGCCATCAGCACCCTGACGCAGGGCTTGATCTACGCCCTGCTCTCCTACGGGGTCTACATCACCTACAAGATTCTCGATTTTCCGGACTTGACGGTCGACGGCAGCTTCCCCCTGGGCGCTGCCGTCACCGCCGTCCTGCTCACCCGGGGTACCGATCCGTTTCTGACGCTGCTGATCGCCATCGCGATCGGCGCCCTGGCCGGCCTGGTGACCGGCCTGATCCATGTCCGGCTCCATGTGCGCGACCTGCTGGCCGGCATCATCACCATGACGGCGCTGTTTTCAATCAACCTGCAGATCGCCGGCTCCAACATGACCGTCGAGCGTGCCGCCAGCACGATCTTCACGGCCGATCCGGTTATGGCCCTGCTGGGTGCCCTGCCCCTGATCTACCGCAAGCTGATCGTGTCGCTCCTGATCGCCCTGATCGGCAAGCTCGTTCTGGATGTGTACCTCAAGACCAAGAACGGCTTGCTGCTGCGGGCTGTCGGCGACAACAGCGTCCTGGTCACCTCGCTGGCCAAAGACAAAGGCCTGGTAAAAATCACCGGCCTGGTGATCGCCAACGCCCTGGTGGCCCTGTCCGGCGCCATCGTCTGCCACGAGCAGCGCGCGTTTTCCAGCACCATGGGAACCGGCCAGGTGGTTTTCGGCCTGGCGACGGTCATCATCGGGACGACCCTGTTCCGCTCGATGAGCTTTGTCAAAGGCACGACGGCCGTCCTGGTCGGCAGCATCCTCTACAAGGGTTGCATCCAGATCGCCATCAGCATCGGGCTGCCGGCCAACCTGCTTAAACTCGTGACCGCCGTGCTGTTTCTGGGAATCCTGGTCTTCGGCCACGCCCGGAAGGGAGGGGTCAAGGCCCATGCTTGAGCTCAAGAACATCACCAAGATCTACAATCCCGGCACGATCACGGAAATGTGCCTGTTCGAGGATTTCAGCCTGACGATTGAGAACGGTGAATTCCTCTCGATCGTCGGCAGCAACGGCAGCGGCAAAACCTCGCTCTTGAACATCATCTGCGGCAGCATCCCGATCGAAGGCGGCGATGTCCTGGTCGGCGGCGAAAGCATCGTCCGTCAGCAGGATTACAAACGCTACAACCGGATCGGCCGGGTCTACCAAAATCCGGCCATGGGAACCTGCCCCAGCCTGACGATCCTGGAGAACATGTCTTTGGCCGACAACAAGGGCCAGCGCTACAACCTGACGGCCGGCATCAACAAGAAACGCCGGGCTTATTACCGTGAGCAGCTCGCCTCGCTGGGCCTCGGCCTGGAGGACAAGCTCGATGTCAAGCTGGAATCCTTGTCCGGCGGCCAGCGCCAGGCCGTCGCCCTGATCATGGCGACCCTGACCCCGGTTGACTTTCTCATTTTGGATGAGCATACGGCGGCCCTCGATCCCAAGACGGCCGAAACGATCATGGTCCTGACAGACAAGATCGTCCGGGAGAAGAACCTGACGGCCATGATGGTCACGCACAACCTGCGTTACGCGGTCCAGTACGGCAGCCGCCTGATCATGATGAACGAGGGCCGGGTTATCTACGAAAAAGCCGGCGCCGAAAAGGCGGCTCTGGCCGTCGACGACGTTTTGCACATCTTTACGGAAATCAGTATCGAGTGCGGGAATTGACGGATTCGGCCGGCGCGATCTTGCTGGTATTGAGGTAGACCACGGCGGAGATGATCACCGCCGCTCCGGCCAGGGCCAGCAGGCCGGGCTTTTCGTTCAGGACGAGAAACACCCAGACCGGACTCATCAGCGGCTCCACGATCGCCAGCAGGCTGGCGTTGAGCGGCCGGGTGCGCCGGATGCCAACCTGGAAGAGTATGTAGGCCAGACCCAACTGGAAAAATCCGAGGATCAGGATAGCCGGCAACGACCGGCTGTTCCAGGATCCCGGTGCCAGGAGCAGCAGCTGCGGCAGACCGATCAGGAAGGTTCCGATCTGCCCGATCAGCAAAGCCGCGGGCACCTGGCATTCCGGCCTGCTGTTCAGGACAAAAACAGCGGCGAAAGTCAGACCTGTGAAAACGGCGATCAGGTTGCCGGCCATGCCGCCGGCATCCAGACGTTCGGCAAAGAACAGGGCAACCCCTGCCATGGCCCAGACCAGGGCGACGATTTCCCGGCGTTTCGGCCGGGCCTGGTAGAAAAAGACGCCGATCAGCACCACGAAGACCGGCGCCGTGTACTGCAGCATGATCGCATTGGTTGCGGTGGTCAGCTTGTTGGCGACCACGAACAGGACCTGTGTCAGCATCAGGGCCAGGCCGGACAGCCAAGTCACGGCGTTCGGACGGACCCAAAGGCGTTTGCGGAAAAAGGCCAGGAAAACCAGCGAGGCCAGCAGGCTGCGCGCCGACGCGATCGCCAGGGGCGGCCAGTCGAGGTACTTGATCAGCAGCCCGGCCATGCTCCAGAGCAGAGCCGCCGCCAGGATCGCCAGCGGGCCGGCGGGTAGAGTTTTTTTTTGTTTGTTTTCAGATGTCATGCGCGGCCCCCGTTTTTTCAATGCGCCAATTGTACCGCGTGGCCGATGCAGATGCAATTGGCGCCGTTTGTTATAATGAAAGCATCTTGATTGTCCGGGAGGTCGTTATGAAACCACTAGCCTTGTCCGTTTTCACCAAACCCTGGAAAGACCTGTCCCCCGACGAGCTCGGTGCGAAAATGCAGCAGTTAGGCTTTGACGCGATTGAGTTTCCTTTGCGCACAGGCTACCAGGTCGATCCGGAAAATGCCCGGCAGGGCCTGCCCAGGCTGGCCAGGACGCTGGCGCAATACAACCTGACGATTGCCAGCGTTGCCAGTGACACCCGTGAGGAGACCTTCGCTGCCTGCCAGGAAGCCGGTGTGCCGCTGCTGCGCATCATGCTGGGCACGCCACCCGGGATGGGCTACCTGGCCGCCGAACAAACCTGGAAGCAAGAACTGACCAGACTGGAACCGCTCTGCGAACGCTACCAGGTCAAACTCGGCATTCAGCAGCATTTCGGCTCAGGTGTGTTTTCCAGCATGGAGCTGCGCCATGTGCTCGAGGGGTTCGACCCGCGCCGGATCGGCGCCATCTGGGATGCCGCGCACAGCGCTCTGGCCGGCGAGCTGCCCGAAAAAGCCCTGGACATCTTGTGGGAGCACCTGCTGCTGATGAACTTCAAGAACGCGTTCTACGCACGCGTCAATCCGGAACAGCACGACGAACAGGCCCGCTTCAAACCGTTTTTCACACCAGCCTTGCAGGGTGCCGCCAATTGGCGGCAGGCCCTGGCCTATGCCCTGAAGCGAGGCTATCGCGGGGCTTTGTGCATGCCGGCCGAATACAGTGAGACGGACCGGGTTCTGGAATACCTGGCCCAGGATGTCGTTTATCTGCGCGATTTGCGGGACAGCCTGCAAAAGGGGGAGGCTTAAGATGAAGCATAAGGTGGCGATCCTGTTGAACCGGCCGATGGCCGCAAGTATTTTTGCCGAGGAAGATCTGGCGGATCTCAGGCGTTTTGCCGCGATCAACGACCCGCGGGACCTGCCGGAGGTCTTGACGGCAGATAAAATGCTGGAGCTGATCCGCGGCGCTGACGCCTGCATCACCTGCTGGGGGACGCCATCGATCACGCCGGCGATGCTTGAAGCCGCGCCAAACCTGAAGCTGGTCGCCCATGCGGCCGGCAGCATCCGGAACCTGATCCCGCCGGAATTATGGCAGACTGGCTGCCGCGTTACCAGCAACGCGCCGGTGATCGCCGAAGACGTGGCCCAGACTGTGCTGGCCCTGACGCTGACATCGCTCGGACGCCTGTGGGAGAACGCGGCTGCCACGCGGGCCGGCAAATGGCTGGGCGGCGAGGCGAATGTCCACGCGACGCGCCGGCTGAACGGCCTGAAGATCGGCCTGGTTGGCTTTTCATCGGTCTGTAAGGAAGTGATCCGGCTGTTCACGTTCTTCGATTGCGATATCCGGGTCTGGGATCCCTATGTCTGCCCGGCTGAAATGCGCCGCTGGAAGGTCACCGGGATGGAGCTGGACGCGCTGCTGGCAGCATGTGACGTGGTTTCGCTGCACGCGCCGGCCAATCCGGATTGCCGCCACTTGCTGAACAGCCGCAACCTGCCGCTGCTCAAAGATGGCGCCTTGCTGATCAACACCGCGCGCGGCTTGCTGGTTGACGAACCGGCCCTGATTAAGGAGCTAAAAACCGGCCGGATCCAGGCGTGCATCGATGTGACCGACCCGGAACCGCCGGCTGCCGACCACCCGTTCCGTTCACTGCCCAATGTCGTCCTGACCTCGCATATCGCCGGCGGCCATACCTTGAACGGGCGCAAGCGGCTGGGGGCCAACGCCATTGTGCAGACGCATAATTGCCTGGTCAAAGGACTCCTGTCTTTTGAGATCCGACCGGAGATGCTGGAGCACATGGCTTGACCCATCTGAAGCGAATACGACACATGGCCCAATGATGATCTCTTGGATTTGTATCAAGTGACGAATTATTTGCGGCCTGCATAAAAAGCGCAAGGATTGTCTGGCCCGATGCGTATACAAAGCAGAAAGGTTGTGTGGATGGTCGCAGCGGACGCGCATTGGGAGAAGGATATTGACCGGGCCTTGGCATTGTATGCCGACCAGGTCCGCAGGATCTGCTTTCTCTATCTGAGACGGCGGGAGGATGTCGAGGATGTGTTTCAGGATGTGTTCTTGAAATACCTGCAGCGCAAGACACCTTTTGCCAGCGAACAGCACGAGCAGGCCTGGCTGATCCGGGTCGCGATCAACAGCTGCAAGGATGTCAGGCGCAGTTTCTGGCGCCGGCAGGTCGTGCCGCTCGACGAGAACCTGGCCGCGGACATGCCGCCAGAAAACCTGGGTTTGCTCAAGGCCGTGCTGCAGCTGCCGGTCCGGGAGCGGACCGCCGTCTACCTGCACGACTATGAGGGCTATACGGCGGAGGAGATCGCCCGTGTGCTGAAACAAAAGCCCAATACCGTGTACTCGCACCTGCATCGGGCCAGGAAGAAATTAGGTGAACAATGGAGAGGCAATGGAGATGAACGCTGAAATCCGAAAGGCTTTTGCGGCGATCCGGGCAGACGAACCCCTGGTGGCCGCGACGCGCCAGAAACTGCTTGGCAGGGCGCCTGCCCGTCTGCGCCGTCGTCTGGCGCTGCGATCGTCTGTCCTGGTTATGCTTGCCGTTTGCCTGCTCGCCGCCAGCCTGGTTTCGGTTCGGATTCCAGTCGCCGCCGTCAGCATCGACATCAACCCCGGCATCGGGCTGGATGTCAACCTCTACAACCGGGTCATCGCCGCCCGGGGTTTCAACCCGGCCGGCCAGGCGATCGTGGCGGCGCTCGCGCTGGAAGATAAATCAGTCCGGACTGCCGTCGGCGCGGTTATTGCCATGGCGGCCCGGCAGGGGTACCTGGCCGGGGACGGCTCGTCCCTGATCGCTCTGACGACGTCAGCCGACCTGGTGCCGGCCCGCAACCAGCTGGCCAAAGCCGCCGAGAAGGCGGCCCGCCAGGCGCTTGACGAAACCGGCCAGCCTGCTGAAATTTTGTCATCACATACCGCGCTGGCCCGGGTCGCCCAGGCGCGCGAGCTCGGAATATCGCCAGGCCGGATGAACCTGATCGAAAAACTGCAAGAACTCGATCCGGAGAGCGAGACCGGCGATTACCTGGAAACAGATCTCGCGTCCCTGATGCAGCGCATCAACCAGCTGAAGCAACAAGAACGGGAAGCGGAAAAAGCCACCCGGGATGTTGATAAAGAAAACCGCCGTAACGACAAAGCCAACCAAGGTAAAGGAGGAAACAAGCCATGAAAAAAACACGCCAGATTCTGCTGTTCCTATCGGTACTGCTGCTCTTAGTCACAGCACTGCCAATGGCGGTCATGGCAGACGAAACGGATGAAAATGAAAATCTTCCGTCGCAGGCGTCTGTCAGGGCCCACCAGGCCAAAGCCAACCGAGTGAAGATCAAAACACCGGATTCTGAGGACCTGGAGGAACCGGAAAGCGAAGACCCGGAAGAAATGAGCGAGCGGGCCTTGTTTGTGGCCGTGCGCAATGAGCAGGCCAGGGCGTGGGGGATCCCGCCCGGACATGTCAACCTGTTCGATAAGCTGTCGGCGCTGACCGAGCAAACGCGTGCGGATATTCACACCTGGTTTACGAATCCGGAAGCCCCCATGAGAATCCGCGACCTGGCTAAGGCGATCAAGGAAGCGCGCAAAGCCGCCATGGGAGACGAAGCCATCGTCGGCGAACAGGAAACCTGAACAAAGAAACGATTGCTGAAAGACCCCCCCGTTCAGTTCATGACCGGGGGGTTTTTTGTCGTTTGGCGGCAGCGCAGCCGGACAAAACTGGCTGTCTGTTGTACATGGCCGCGTCCATGGTGAACGCTGCGCCTACGCTTTTGTATCCTTGACGGAACAGAACCGCTCAACCATAATCGAGGGTACAGTTACCGTTGCGAGGTGTGTATGGACCCGGTAATCTTATTGACCCCCAAGTTCAGCTCCGATCCTGCATCCGGCCAGGACCAGCTGGTCCGGCTCAAGGAAAGCTATTTCCAAGCCGTGACCCTGGCCGGCGGTATCCCCGTTCTGGCCGGAAACGCCGATCCCAAAGGCTACGTCCAACTAGCTGACGGGCTGCTCCTGACCGGTGGCATTGACCTGGATCCGGCCCGGTACGGGCAGGCCGTCCTGTCGGAAACCGTGACCTGCGACAGCCGTCTGGACGAGCTGGAAAGTGGGCTCTACCGGGCTTTTTTCACCGCAGGCAAACCGATTTTCGGCATCTGCCGCGGCATCCAGCTGATCAACGTGACGGCAGGCGGGACCCTCTGGCAGGACCTGAAGACCCAGTGCCCCGGCCTGAGGGATCACCGCCGGCCCCACCAGGTGCAGTTGGACGCAGCCAGCGAGCTGGCCGCGCTGTTCGGGTCCGTGATCGAAGCAAACAGCAGCCATCACCAGGCCGTCCGCCATCTGGCGCCCGGGTTTCACGCCATCGCCTGGTCGGAAGACGGTGTCATCGAAGCCATAACCCATGAAACACGGATCATCGAAGCAGTTCAGTGGCATCCGGAACGCATGCTCGGCAGACCGGGTTTGACCGACATGCTGCCGCTTTTTCAACGCTGGCTGGCGCTTTGCGCCGCTGATGGAACAAGGAAGGACAATCGATCATGTTGACATTATGGTATCAGGAACCCGCCCGGCTCTGGACAGAAGCGCTGCCGCTCGGCAACGGCCGCATCGGCGCTATGGTTTTTGGTGATCCGGACCAGGAGCGTCTGGCCTTGAACGAGGACACGCTGTGGTCCGGTACCCCCCGCGACCTGAATCCGAAGGGCAAGGCGGACGTCTATCGCCAGGTTGTCGAACTGGCCCTGCAGCGCCGTTACCACGAGGCCCAAACCCGGATCGAACAGGAGCTGACGTCCGGTTGGAGCCAGGCCTATCTGCCCCTGGGCGACCTGAACCTGCGCTTTGCCGGTTCCAGCGCGGCCGGGCCGGTCAGCCAGTATCGCCGGCAGCTGGATCTCGACCGGGCGATCGCTTCGGTGTCCTACGAGCGGAGCGGCGTGACCTACAGCCGCGAAATTTTTGTTTCGGCACCGCATCAGGTGCTTGTTGTCCGCCTGACTGCAAACCGGCCGGGATCGATCGAGCTGGACCTGGCCCTGCAAAGCCCGCTGCGCTCTGACTGCCAGGCCCGGGGCGACACCCTCAGCCTGAGCGGCGAGGCGCCTGGTCACCTGGAGCGGATCTACGACCAGAACCAGGACAAGACCATCACCTATTCGGAAGACCCCGCCGCGCGAGGCATCCGGTTCACAACCCGGGTTCGGGCTTTGCCGGAAGGCGGCTCTGTTACGACCGGGGAGGGTGTGCTGCAGATTCGCGCAGCTGACGCCCTGACGCTATTGCTGACCGTGAGGACCAGCTTCAACGGCTTTACCAGGCATCCGTACCTGGATGGCGCGGAGTATGCCGCGGCCTGCCAAACGCAGGTGGATACGGCGGCTGCGTTGCCCTATGCCACGCTGCGCGCAGCGCATGTCGCCGACCACCAGGCGCTGTTTGGCCGGGTCAGCCTCGATTTGGGCCGCTCCGAGCGCGACGCACTGCCGACCGACGAACGGTTACGCCTGTTCCGCGAGGATCCGGCCGATCCGTCGCTTTACACCTTGCTCTTCCAGTATGGCCGCTACCTGATGATCGCGTCATCGCGTCCGGGCACCCAGCCGACCAACCTGCAGGGGATCTGGAACCAGGAGGTGAGGCCGCCCTGGAATTCGAACTACACGGTCAACATCAACACGGAGATGAACTACTGGCCCGCCTTTTCCTGCAACTTGGCCGAGCTGAACGAGCCGCTGGTCGCCATGCTGCGAGACCTGGCCCAAACCGGCCGCGTCACCGCCCGCGAGGTATATGGAGCGCGCGGGTTCACGGTTCACCACAACGTCGACCTGTGGCGGCTGTCCTCGCCGGTCGGCAATCAGACCCGGGGCTGTGCCGCCTACGCGTTCTGGAACGTGGCCGCCGGCTGGATGTGCAGCCACCTGTACGAGCAGTTCGCCTATACACGCGACCTGGGCTTCCTGCGCCAGACAGCCTACCCGATCCTGCGCGAAGCCGCCCTCTTTTTTCTCGATATCCTGGTGGAAGACCATGACGGCACCCTGATCGTCTGCCCGTCCAGCTCGCCCGAAAACGCGTTTATCTACGAGGAGAAGCCCTGCAACATCGCGGCGACGGCGACCATGACCATGGCGGTCGTGCAGGAGCTGTTCACCAACTGCCTGGCGGCGGCCGAACTGCTGGGGGAAGACGGCGAGCTTAGTGACGAACTGCGCGCGAAGCTCGCGCGTATCCAGCCCTTTCGGATCGGTTCGGACGGGCGTTTGCTGGAATGGTCGGAGGAGGTGCCGGAGCGCGAGGTGCACCACCGCCACATTTCCCATCTTTACGGCCTGCATCCGGCCCGCCTGATTACCCCGGAAGAGACGCCGGAACTGGCCGAGGCCTGCCGTCAAAGCCTGGTCCGGCGCGGCGACGACGGAACCGGCTGGAGCCTGGGCTGGAAGATCAACCAGTGGGCCCGCCTGAAGGACGGCGACCATGCCCTGAAGCTGCTGACGCGCCAGCTCCGCCTGGTCGATGCCCAGGGTACCAACTACAGTACGGGCGGCGGCACCTACGCCAACCTGTTCGACGCCCACCCGCCTTTTCAGATCGACGGCAACTTTGGCGCAACCGCCGGCGTAGCGGAGATGCTGCTGCAAAGCCGGGGCGGATCCATCGACCTGCTGCCGGCCCTGCCGGCCGCCTGGGCACGGGGCTCTGTGCGCGGGCTGTGCGCCCACGGCCGGGTGACGGCGGACATCGCCTGGCAGGACGGATCGGTCGACGCGACGCTGCGGAGCGATGTCAGCCAGACCGTCCAGGTGAGCGTCCTGGGCGCGGAACGCCGGACGATCCGGGTGACGGCCGGCCAGCCGGTGCAGCTAAAAGTCGAAACGGTCTGGTCATCTGACTGCCGCTGACGGTATAATGAAAGAAAGAACGGTCCTGCACGCGCACCAGCCGGGCTCGATGCCCGATAGGAGGAACCCATGCTGCCGACTGTAAATTTTTTGGGCAAACCTGTCACGCGCCTGATCGCCGGCGACAACCCGGTCAACGGCCACACCTACATTCCTGAGATCATCGGCAAGGACGACTTGCTGGCCTACCACACAGAAGAAAAGGTGCTGGAAGCCATGCGGGACTCCATCCGCTGCGGTTACAACGCCTGGATGCCGCTGGGCAACGACTTTATGCTGCGCGCCATATACCATCATCAGCTGCGCGAGGAAACCCCGCTCCACTTTATCTTCCAGTCCTTTGCGCCGATCGAGTTTTCGGTCAATTTGCGCATGATGGCCGAGGCCAACCCCCTGGGCATCTACCACCGGGGAACGGATACGGACGGCTACTGCGAGGAAGGCCGCTTTGACATCCTCAAAGAGCGCATCAAGATGATCAAGGACCGCGGCATCGCCGCCGGCCTGGGCACGCATGTGCCGGAGACGATCCTGCGGGCCGAGGACGAGGACTGGGGCTGCGATTTCTACGTGGCCTGCCTGCATAATTCGCGCAAGCGGGGCGAAGCCGCGCCCAGTGCCTTTGTAACCGGCAAACCCAAGGGCATCACGTTCTTTGCCGAGGACCGCCCCTTGATGTTTGAAGCCATTCAGGCTGTGCCCAAGCCTTGCATCGCCTTCAAGATCTATGCCGGCGGCCAGATTTTCCGCGGCATGAAGCGCGAAAGCTGGCCGGACGCGGCTGAAACCGCCTTGCGGGAAACCTACCAGAAGATCAAGCGCGACGATATCGCCTGCATCGGCTTCTTCCAGCGGGACAGCGACCAGCTCGGGGAAAACGCGCGTCTGGCCGGTAAGGTGCTGGCGGAGCAAGGGCGGTAAACCGGTATGCTGCTGGTCATCTCGATTGAGAACACCACGACCGCGCTGGGTGTTTATGACGACGACAAGCTGCGCTTTCGCGCCAGCCTGGCGACGTCGCGCGAGCGGAGCGCGGACGAGTACGCCGTGCTGATCGCCAGCCTCCTGGCGATGCACCAGCTGTCGGGAGCAAAGATGCGCGCGGCGATCATCGCCTCGGTTGTGCGGCCGCTTAGCGCGACGCTGAGCGAGGCGGTCAGGCGGCTGACAGGCGTCCAGCCCCTGCTGGTCGGCCCCGGTGTGCGCAGCGGACTGAACATCAAGACGGACATCCCTTCGCAGGTCGGCGCGGATATCGTGGCCAACGCGGTCGGTGCCATGGCCCTGGCTGAAAGCCCGCTCGTGGTGGTGGACTTCGGTACGGCGACCACGCTGACGGCGATCAACGAACCAGGTGAGCTCTGCGGCGTGATCATCTGCCCCGGCGTCCGTTCTTCGCTCGACGCGCTTTCCAGCCACGCTGCCGAATTGCCGGGCATCGCCCTGGAAAGTCCGCGCCGTCTTTTAGGCAAGAACACGATCGACGCCATGACCAGCGGCATCGTCTACGGGCAGGCAGCCATGGTTGACGGCTTGCTTGACCAGATCGCAGCAACATGGAATAATAAGAAACCAACGGTCGTTGCGACCGGTGCGCACGCCGCCACCATCATCCCCTGGTGCCGGGACCAGGCCGCCATCCGTCTCGAGCCCGACCTGACCCTGGCGGGCCTGTACCGGATATACCATCTCAATGACCGTCTGAAAACCTGATATAGAAGCGGGCGCGCTTTTATAAATATGCCACGCGTTGCACCCACCTGATGGGGCGACAGCAAAGGAGCAGATTATGAACACGAACACGCACGCCAAAACGCTGTGGATGGCACAAACGGCCATACTGACAGCCGTCATTCTCCTCATGGCTTTTACGCCGCTCGGCTACCTCAAAGTCGGCATCATCGAGATCACGTTCCTGGTGATCCCCGTCGCGATCGGGGCGATCATGATCGGACCGGGCAGCGGCGCCGTTCTAGGTGCTGTCTTCGGCGCCACCAGCTTTGCGCAGGCTTTCGCCTCACCTTTCGGGGCGGCTCTGCTGGCGATCAACCCGTTCTACACCTTCCTCCTGACCATGGTGCCGCGCATCCTGATGGGCTACCTGGTTGGGCTGCTTTTTCGGTCGCTCTTCAAGATCGACAAGACCAAGCTGATCTCATACACGGTCGCTTCACTGAGCGGCGCGGTGCTTAACACCGTGCTCTTTATCGCGGCCCTTTTCCTGATGTTCGGCCAGTCCGATTACCTGCAAAGCTTCGGCGACGGCTTCGTGCAAATCCTCGGGGTCCTGGTGGGCCTCAACGCCCTGATCGAGGCCATCGCCTGCATGATCATCGGCGCGGCGATCACGAAGGGGCTCAGCGTTGCGCTCCGGCATCGCCAGCAGAAAAAGGCAACGTGAAACGGAATCAACAACCCGCCAGCCATCTGCCGGGCAAGGAGGAAGATATGGACATCGATCACACGCTGTTTAACACGTTGCGTGCCGTACTGGCTGAGGCCGGTGCCAGCCTGGTCGGCTGCGCGGATCTGACCGATCTGCCTGACTGGACCCGTTCGGGTCTGCCTGTCGGCGTGTCGATTGGGCTGGCCCTGGATCCGGCTGCGGTCGCCCAGGTTCCGGAACGGGCGACGATGGCTTACTACAACACCTATCAGCAGGCTAATCAACGCCTGGATGAGCTGGCGCTGCTGGCGGCTGACTATCTCACGCGCCAGGGTGTAAAGGCCATCGCCCTGACGATGCGCCTGGTGAGCGAACAGCGGGAAAGCCAGGAGGCCGACCGGCCTTCGGGCCGGGCCTGGCTGCCGCACAAGACCGTCGCGACCCGGGCCGGGCTGGGCTGGATGGGTAAGAACAACCTCCTGATAACCCCGCAGTACGGCAGCGCGATCCGCTTCGCGACCGTGCTGACGGACGCACCGTTGCCGGCCCGCAATGAGCCATCGCCCTGCCTGTGCGGCGATTGCCGCATTTGTGCCGACGCGTGTCCGGGGGATGCGATCAAGAACCAGACCTGGACGTTGCAGACCGACCGCGATGACCTCTTTGACCCCGAAGCCTGCCGCACCGCGATCGAAAAGCGCGGCCAGGCGCTTGGCATCAAGAACGGTGCCTGCGGGATCTGTATCGCGGTCTGCCCGTATACCCGCCCTTATCTGGAGCGGCTGTAACGACACGCAACTGCTTGTGCCCGCTTCACGGTTCGACGGTGAAGACCAGCGTTTCCACTTGTTTGCCGTCGATGGCCAGCTCAACCTTGTACTGGCCGGCCGGGAACCCTTCTTCCGGCTGGTTCAGGTAGAACATGATCGCCTGGCTGGCTTCGGTCGAAAAGAGATCGACAGTGCCGATGTTGTAGTCCTCCGTCACATAGATCCAGGTCGCGGTGATCCGGGTATTTTCCGGCGCGTCGGTCAGGAGCGCTGTCGCGTAGATGACGGGCGTATCTGTCAGAAAGCGATCTGCTGTGGTCACCGGAATCAGGGTGTCCGGGTTGATTTCCGACGCCATGGCGGCATCCGTCAACTGGGGCGTTAAGACCACAACGGGTTCCTCAACGGTAAACCACAGCGTTTCCGCCGTCTTACCGTCAATAACCAGCTCGACCTGGTATTCGCCTGCCGGGAAACCGTTGTCGGGGCGGCTCAGGGAGAAGCTGACATACTGGCTCGTTTGGGTTGAAAGCACATCGACCGAAGCGATTTCGGTCTTGTCGTCCGCATACACCCAAGTGGCGGTGATCTTGGTGTCTTTCGGCGCGTCGATCAGCAGCGCCGTCGCGTAGATAACGGCTGTGTCCGTCTGGAACCGGTCGGTTTTGGTTACGGCCTTCTGGGTATTCGGATCGATTTCCGACGCCATGGTGGCCTCTGTCAGCTCCGGGATGAGCACGACAGCAGGCTCCTCAACGGTAAACCGCAGCGTTTCCGCCTGTTTGCCGTCGATCGCCAGTTCGACCTGGTATGTGTCGGCCGGAAAACCGTTGTCCGGGCGGCTCAGGGAGAAGCTGACGTACTGGCTGGTTTCGGTTGAAAGCACATCGACCGAAGCGATTTCGGTCTTGTCGTCCGTATACGTCCAGGTGGCGGTGATCTTGGTGTTTTTTGGTGCGTCGACCAGCAGCGCCGTCGCGTAGATAACGGCTGTGTCCGCTTGGAACCGGTCGGTTCTGGTCTCAGCCTTCTGGGTGTCTGGATTGATTTTTGACGCCATGGCGGCTTCTGTCAGTTGGGGTTTTAGAACAACTGCGGACGCCTCAACGGTAAAGCGCAGCGTTTCGGAAAGTTTTCCGTCGATGGCCAGCTCAACCTTGTATTGGCCGACCGGGAAACCGTTGTCCGGGCGGCTCAGCGAAAAGCTGACCGCCTGGTTGGTTTCGGTTGAGAGCGCGTCGACCGAGGCGATTTCGGTATCGTCTTCCAGATAGATCCAGGTGGCGGTTATCTTGGTGTCTTCCGGCGCGTTTTTCAGCAGCGCGGTCGCGTAGATGACAGACGTGTCTGACTGGAATTCATCGGTCTTGGTGATTGGCTCCATGGTATCCGGGTCGACCTCTGACGCCATGGCGGCTTCCGTCAGACGGGCCGTGGTCACGCTGCAGGAGCCGCCGCCCAGGATGACGGCGATGACCAGGACAGCAAGGAGGACAACACCGGCGATCAGCGCGATAATCCATCCTGTCTTTTTCTTAGCTGGTGCGGGCGGAAAAGGCTGCGGTGGATAAGGCTGGACAGGAGCCACAGGCACTTGTCCGGCAGGCTGACCGCAATGAGGGCAGAATTTTGTCGCTTCAGGCATCTGTTGACCGCAATTGGAACAGAACATACTGCACCTCTTTCTTATTACCGGAACGATCTTTTCCGGCCTTGTGATGATAGCTGATTAGGAGACTGTTGATTTTATTATCCGTATCGCATATTGGTATTGTCAAGTGTCTTGACAGGCTGGTTTGATACATTTTTTTTATTGTCAAGCCCTTAATAGCCTGATAAGATGATTTTTGGGTCAGGGTTGGTCCAGTCCCGAAGTAGGATCAAAACGAATCAGGCAGACATGCAGAAAGGGCATCTCATGGCGAAGCTTGGCAGAACGCTGCAGCTATTACAGGCTTCATGGAACTGGAAGCAGCATGGGACTTCCATCGTCGGCAAACAGGCGGACTGGTGGTTTGTCATCGGGCAATCTGGCGCTTTGCAGCCGATCGTGGTTGGCGCCGCGCTGGCCAATCTCGATCCTGTCTCGCTTGAGCAGCTGAAGGCCGCTTTCCTGGCGAAAAAGAAGCTGTATAAGCTGGGCCGTTTTGACAACAAGAACCATGTTCTTTCGATTTCGCTGAATGCGGATTTATTCACTGATAAAAATGCGGATCGGGTCCGGTTGCTTCTGGAGGATCTGACCGCCAGCTTCAGGCAGCTTGGCCTGGTCAGCGGCTGTTTGCTGTGCGCCGGCGAGCAGGCTTTGCATGCTGTTCGGATTGGCGAAAACCCAGCGGCTGTCTGCGACGCCTGCCACGCCAGGCTGCAGGAGCAGTTTAACGGCATCATCGAAAAAAATGAACAGCAGGGCAATTACCTGACCGGCCTGATCGGGGCTTTGCTCGGCGCCCTGACGGGCTCCGTGCTCTGGCTGCTGGTTTCCTACCTGGGATTTTACGCCTCGATCGTCGGTTTCGTGATCGCGTTCCTGGCCCAGTACGGCTACCGGCTGTTCAAGGGCCGCGTTTCCCGAGCCATGCCGCTGATCGTCGCGGCATCTGTTGTCCTGGGCGTGCTGGCGGCCAACGTTGCCGAGGTCGCGATCAGCCTGGTTCAGGATCCGTAAATCGGCATGAGCTGGGCAGACGCCCTTCACTATGCTCCGATGGCATTGTATGACACGAAACTTTTCTATGTCGGCCAGGTCTGGGGCAGCATTGCCATCGGCATGCTGTTTGCTTTCCTGGGCGGCTGGCGGACGATCCGCGGCCTGATCGCCGAGACCAAGGGCGTCACTTACCAGATCGAGACGCTGTAAGGCGTTACGGGCTTAAAGAACGTTGAACCCGTTCTCGCGCAAAACAGCTTTGACCGTCTCCAGATCGATTCCTTTCATGGCGGCGCCCTTGGGAATCGTCATGAAGCGCCCCGCGGTCTGCAGCATGCCCGGCTTGACGATGTCGGTGAAGCCAAGGTTCGGCATGATGCTCAGCAGTTCGGGATACTGACTGCAGAGCTGGAACACGGGTAATTTCAGATCGATCGTTTTGCTGTTCATCGGGTACCTCCCGTTCGTCGGACTTCCATCGCGTCGGTCTCAGTATGCGGTCCGGTCCGCCAGGTATCAAGCACACAGGATACGATCGGTGAGTGCTGATTTCGTTTCCATTCAGCTGTGGACATGCTAGAATGAGATTGTTCACCATTGTTCTTGATTCATGCAGACAGGCCGATGACGCGTCACGAATCCGTGATGCGCCAGGCGGGACCGGAATATCCGGTTGCTGCCGTCGATTCCGGGAGGTCTGGACATGAGAAAAATCATTTTGCTCTTGCTGATATCTTTTCTTGCTTTGCGCTGCGTTGCATCCTGCAGCCTCTGGCCTGTACCAGCAAGTTCCGCAGCAACATCGTCAACCACAACGACAACTGCTGGCTCCAGTTCGACACAATCTGTCTCACCCACTGGTTCAACGGCACCAACGCCATCACCGTTTCCTACCCCGACGCCAACACCCAGTCCAACCCCAAACCCGACACCAACCCCGGATCCGTATGCGGCGACACCGGATCAGGCCGGAACTGACGCGGTCCTGTTTGACATCTACCAAGGCCGGGCGCTGGTCGATCTGAACCAGGACGGCACGATGGAACGGATCGAATGGGTTGCCGGCAGCGGCTCATCCGAGCTCAGGATCAACGACGTTCCATTTCCCATTTCCATCGCGGGACTCGCCCAGCTGTTTGCCGTGACGGACATCGACAGGTCGGACGGTCTGCTGGAGATTGTGCTGACTGAGCCATATGCCGAATTAGCTGACACCGAATTTCCCCAAAGCCACTTTTTCTGGTGGAATGGCTCGGATGTCATCAGCATGGGAACGGTCAGCGAACTGAAATTTCACGGCGCCTGGCGCACCGCTTTCAATCCGGCC